>JAGWPD010000238.1 GCA_028870705.1 Gammaproteobacteria bacterium | reverse complement strand
GCTCGGCAGCTGGTGGGCGTACTACGAATTGGGATGGGGCGGCTGGTGGTTCTGGGATCCGGTCGAGAACGCCTCGTTCATGCCCTGGCTCGTGGGCACGGCGCTGGTCCACTCACTCGCAGTCACCGACAAACGGGGCCTGTTCAAGAGCTGGACGCTGCTGCTGTCGGTGGCGGTCTTTTCGCTCAGCCTCCTCGGCACCTTCCTGGTGCGCTCGGGCGTACTGGTCTCGGTGCACTCGTTCGCCGCCGATCCGGCGCGCGGCTATTTCATCCTCAGCTTCCTGGTGCTGATGATCGGCGGCGCGCTCGCGCTCTACACCTGGCGCGCGCCGGCGCTCGGCTCGTCGGTGGGATTCGAGATGATCTCGCGCGAATCCTTCCTGCTGTTCAACAACATCCTGCTGGTGGTGGCCGCGGCGGTGGTGCTGGGCGGGACGCTGGCGCCGATGATCTCGGACATGCTCCACCTCGGCACGCTCTCGGTCGGGCCGCCGTATTTCAACCCGAGCTTCCTGGTGCCGATGCTGCCGCTGGTCATGCTGCTGTCGATCGGCATCCACGCGCGCTGGCGCCGCGGCGCGCTCGGTGAATCGAAACGCCGCATCCTCGGCGCGCTGGCGGGCGCCTTGCTGCTCGGCCTCGCGGTCACATACGGTGTCTACGGGAACCGCAGCGTGCTCACGCCGGTCGGCGCCGTGGTCGGCTTCTGGATCATCCTGTCCTCGCTGATCGAGCCGCTGAACCGGCTGCGCCAGCGGCAGAGCCTGCCGGCCAGCCAGATCGGCATGACGATCGCGCATATCGGGCTCGGGTGCTTCGTGCTGGGCGTGACCTACGTGAAATCCAACACGATCGAGACCGACGTCGCGCTGTCGCGCGGCGCCAGCCACCAGGTCGGCGACTACACCTTCCGCTACGACGGGGGCGAGAACATCGAGGGCCCGAATTTCGACGGCTTCCGCGGCCATGTCACGGCGCTGCGCGACGGCAAGGTCGTGGCCGTACTGTCGCCGGAAAAGCGCCACTACTTCGTGCAGGGCTCGGTGATGACCGAAGCGGCGATCAACGCCCACTGGAATCGCGACCTGCTGGTCGCGCTGGGCGAGGACGTCGGCTCCGACTCGTGGAGCCTGCGGCTGCAGTACCGGCCGATGATCCGCTTCGTCTGGCTGGGCGCCGCGATCATGGCGCTGGGCGGCGTGACGACGCTGTTCGACCGGCGTTACCGCGTAGCGCCGGCCGCCGCGGCGGCTCCGCACGCCGCCGCCGCGGGCAAGGCGCCGGTGATTCCATGAAGCGCTTCATGATGCCGGTCACCGTGCTGGCGTTGTTTGTGGCCATCCTCGTGGTGCTGGTGGTCGGCATCAACAATGCCCCGCGCGATGGCCGCAAGGACATCGTCTCGCCGCTCCTCGGCAAGCCGGCGCCGGACTTCACGTTGCCCAAACTGCTCGAGCCGGGCACGCAGTTCGATGGCGGGACGCTGCGCGGCGGCTGGCACCTCGTCAACGTGTGGGGCACCTGGTGCGGCGAGTGCCGCGCAGAACACGCCATGCTGCTGCAGATCAAGGGCGAGGGCAGGGTGCCGATCGTCGGCATCGACTGGAAGGACGAGGATGCATCCGCAATGTCATGGCTCGCGCAGCTCGGCAATCCGTACCAGACCGTGGTCACCGATCACGACGGCCGCGCCGCGATCGACTGGGGCGTCTACGGCGCGCCCGAGAGTTTCCTGGTGGACCCGCAGGGCATCGTGGTCGAGAAGCAGATCGGCGCGATGACTCCCGAAGCCTGGCAATCACGCTTCCTCCCGCACCTGGGCGCGCCCGGCGCCGCGAAGGCGGGCGCATGAGCGCGCGCATGACCGGCGGCGCGGCGATGCGCCCGCTGCTCGCGGCCTTGGCGTTGTGCTGGAGCACCTTCGCGCTGGCGGTCGACAATACGCCGCCGCTGCCGGATCCGGCGATGCAGCAGCGCTATGTCGCGCTGATCCACGAATTCCGCTGC
>JAGWPD010000237.1 GCA_028870705.1 Gammaproteobacteria bacterium | reverse complement strand
GCGTGCGGCGATTACCGCGGTGTCGCCATGCTTCTCGGGCGGGATGTCGTTGGCTGACGCGGCCGCCGAGCGCGCCTCGCCGACGCGTTCCTGCATCGCTCCGACCAGCTGCCTGTGGCCCAGCAGTTCGTCGAGCTTCACCACCACCGGCACGAAGTCGTCGCCGGCCAGCGCCGGACGTTCGCGCAGCGCCGCCAGCAGTTCTTCGACTGCGTGCGCGCGCTCCACGAAGCTGTCCATGCCGAGCGCCGCCGCCTCGCCCTTGAGAGCGTGCATCTCGCGGAACACGCCCTGCAGCTTCTGCTGCAGTTCCGCGCTGCCGATGCCGGGGCTCCGCAGCAGCGCGTTGCTGCGGCGCACGCCGACCTCGACGTTGTTCAGGAACGACTGCAACTGCAACGGCTCGGCCTGCAGGAGCTGCAGCAGCAGCGCCGAGTTCGAATCGCTGCTGGCGCGCAGCTGCTCGAGCTCGCGCTGCAGCAGCACGCGATCGGTCACGTCGGCGACCACGCCGAGCACGAAATCGGTCGTGGCCTGCGCGCCGCGGGCGCGGCGGAACGAGAACGAGAGGTAGCGCTGCTCGGCGTTGCCCTGGCCCTTGTGGAAATTCACTTCGATCTGGTTGAGCGGATTGACCGATTCGATCAATTCCTCGTTGACCTTGTCCTTCCAGAGCAGGCCGAGGAACTTGCCCGCCGCCAGCAGCGTTTTCTCGTCGACCAGCGGGCGCAGCAGGTCCTCGAAGGTCTGCCCGGCCGGCGCCGGGGCGCGCAGCAGCGCGGCCAGCGAATCGGAATGGGCGCCGCCGATGCGGCCGTCACGCATGATCAGGAACAGACCCTCGCGCACGGTGCCGAGGATGTTGCCGATCTGCCGCTGCGCCTCGCCGGCCGCGCGCGCGGATTGCCCGGCGCGCCAGGCGAAGTAGAGCATGGTAGCGAGCAGCAGCGAAGCGAGACCGGCGCCGCCCAGCAGCAGCGCGCGCAGCGATTGCCCGTCGCGTACCACCGCCGCGCGCAGCAGCGCCGCCAGATCGCCGAATTCGCCGGCCAGCGCCGTGGCATTGCGCGACTGGCCCGCCAGCAGTTCGTCGACCGCGCGCTTGAGCGCGGTGCCGGCCCCGGTCAGGGTCGAGCCGCCGGCCGTGTCGGCGTACAGGTCGGCGGAGCGGGTCTTTTCCAGCTTCGCCAGGCCCGCGTCGAGCGGCAGCCAGTGCGCATGCGCCTGTGCATACAGCGCCGCGGTGTCGGTGCGCGCCGCCAGGCCGGCATCCCGCATGGCCGAGGCCAGGTGCACGAACGCGCGGTTGCTGGCCACGCGTCCCGCGGCCAGCGCACGCTGCGAGTCGCCGACGTAGGTCTGAGTTTCCAGGCCGCGCTGGATCAGCGTGAGTTCTGAGCGCAGTAGCTGTGGCTGCGCCGTCAGGCCGGAGGCGAGCTGCAGCGCCGAAGAGGCGGACTGGAGCCGCGCCGCCTGGCGTACCCCGGAGAACAGCAGCAACGCAAGCGCGGCCGTGCACACGGCGGTGACGGCAACGGGGAGCCATTGCACGCGGTGGTTCAGTAACAGGCGGGCCATGGGCTACTCCGCGGTTCCGGTCGGTTACTTGAAGCTGATGCGGATGCGCGCGCGCTGTGGCCGGGCCAGGTCGGCCAGCACGCTCGCGTCGTAGCGCCCGCTGCGCACGGCCTGCAGCGCCGCCGCATCGAAGACCCGGGCCGGGTCCGACTCGATCACCTTGGGATCGAGCGCCTTGCCCTTGCCATTGAGCATGAATTCCACGATCACGTAGCCGTGCACGCCGGCGTCGAATGCCTGCTGCGGGTAGGCGGCCGTGAGCGGTACCAGCGCGCGGGCGCGGATGTAGTCCTGCGGCGCGCTCCTGGCCGATGCGGCCTGCTGCTGCGCGGCCAGCGCGGCCGCGGCCGCCGCGTTGGCGCGCGCCTGCGCCGCCTGCATGTCATCCTGCAGCTGCTTGCGCGCGCTCGTCAGTTCGTTACCACCGCCGTAATCGGCGGCCGACGCCAGTAGTTGCTGCGCCACGTCGAACTGGCCGCTCCTGTCGGCGGTGCGCGCGCGCGCCAGCAGCGCCGCCTGCAGCTCGCGCTGCGCGGACAGTGTCAGCGGATCGTTGCGGTCGAGTTGCTGCATCGCCTGCACGCGCGACTGCGCGTTGTCGGGCTCGGGATTCAGCAGCGCGCCGGCCGTGATCGAGGCGTGCACGCGCGCCGCCAGTGCGCCGAGGGAATTGCGCGTGTTCGCGCTGTCGAGTTCATGGCGCAATTCGGCCAGCACGGCGCGCTCGCCGCCGCCCGCGGCCAGCTGTGCCATGAGCTGCGTGGCGGTGGTGGTATCGCCGCCGGCGATGGCGGCGCGCGTCTGCGTGGCCAGCCAGCGTGGCCGCGCCGCCGCGATCGCGGATTCGAGCGTGCTGAGGTCGGCGGCGGGGACGCCGGCATTGCGGAACGCCCCGAGCAGGTGGCCGGCGTCGTCGAGCTTGCCTGCGCCGAGGTCTGCCTGGATGCGCGAGCGTGCGATCGCGAACAGGCGGCGCAGCCCGTCGCGCGCTTCCTCATTGCGCGGATCCTGCGCCAGCACCTGCATGTAGAGCTCGAAGGCACTGTCGCCGCGCGGCGGCTCGTCGGTGCGCGGCAGGAGCGACCTGCCTTCGCGGAATGCAACGCGCGCATCGGAAAGCAATTCGAGCACGGGTCGCGGCGCCGCCGGGGCGGCTGGCGTCGTGGATCCCGGAGTTGCCGCAGCCGGCG
>JAGWPD010000236.1 GCA_028870705.1 Gammaproteobacteria bacterium | reverse complement strand
TGCCGCTGTTCGAGCTCTGGTCGACCTTCCTGCGCCGCCTGATCGCGCACCGTTCGCCCTTGGCCGCCGACGACGGCCACTTCCACCACCGCCTGCAGCGGGCGGGCTTCAGTGTTCGTTCGACCTTCGTGCTGTTCCTCATCCTGGATGTCCTGCTGATCGGTACCGGGCTCCTGCTCGCGCACCGGGGCGTGCCCGACTGGGTGGCCTTTGGGGGCCTCGTTCTTGCGGGCGTCGGCGTCGTCTACTCGATGGACTACGCCCACCACCTGCTGCGCTGGCTGCCGGCGCTCCGCCGGGGCACCGCGCCAGCCCATTAAGATGCGCCGGTTGCAGCTGGCCCCGGCAATCGGGTATCCTGCGCGGCTTCTCCTTGCCGCACTGCCAATGCCTTGAGCGGGCGGCATTTAATCCACAAGGAGTGATTCATGAGGCATTACGAAGTGGTGTTCCTGGTCCACCCGGATCAGAGCGAACAGGTCCCGGCGATGATCGAGCGCTATCGCGGCATGATTGCCGCGGGCAATGGCGCGGTGCATCGCATCGAGGACTGGGGCCGGCGCCAGCTGTGTTTCCCGATCGCCAAGGTGCACAAGGCGCACTACGTGCTGATGAACATCGAGTGCGACCAGAAGATCCTGACTGAGCTCATTGGCGCCTTCCGTTTCAGCGATGCGGTGCTGCGCCACCTGGTGGTCAGCATGGATGCCGCGGTGACCGAACCCTCGCCGATGTCGCGCACCGAAGAGGAAAACGAGGCGCGGCGCGAGCGCGACGAAATGGGCGATGACGACGACCTGTCGATCAGCCCCTGAACGCGCAACGCGCACCTGACTTTCAAGGAACCCCCATGTCACGCTTTGTCCGCCGCAAGAAATTCTGCCGCTTCACGGCCGATGGCGTCGCCTCGATCGACTACAAGGATCTGGGCGTGCTCAAGAACTACATCACCGAGACCGGCAAGATCGTGCCGAGCCGCATCACCGGCACGAAGAGCTTCTACCAGCGCCAGCTGGCGACCGCGATCAAGCGCGCGCGCTTCCTGGCGCTGCTCCCGTACACCGACCAGCACTGAGCGCCACAGCCATGGATGTCATACTGCTGCAGAAAGTGGCCAACCTCGGCGCCATCGGTGATCGGGTCAAGGTGAAGAGCGGCTATGGCCGCAATTACCTCTTGCCCTCGGGCCGCGCCACGCTGGCCACGCCGGCCAACGTCGCGCGCTTCGAGCTGCGCCGCGCCGAGCTCGAGAAGGCGGCGGGCGAGGAGCTCGGCGGCGCGCAACAGCGCGCCGAGTCGCTGCGCGAGTTCCGCATCACGATCACCGCCAAGGCCGGTTCGGAAGGCAAGCTGTTCGGTTCGGTCGGCACGGCGGACATCGCCGAGGCCTGCACCGCCGCCGGGCAGAAGGTCAACCGGAGCGAAGTGCGCCTGCCCACCGGGCCGATCCGCCAGGTCGGCGAGCACCACGTGACGCTGCACCTGCACACGGACGTCGAAGTCGCGATCATCGTGATCATCGCGGCCGAAGAGCAGGGCTAGAGCCCTGCCGGCGCCGCGGGGCGGTCAGCAACATGGCCGGACCGCTCCGATCGCGCCAGGAATCCGAATCGCCGCCCGACCCGGGTTCCTCGACGCCGCCGCATTCGACTGAAGCCGAGCAGGCGGTGCTCGGCGGGCTGCTGATCGATGCCACCGCCTGGGACCAGGTCGGCGATGTCATCGTCGGCGATGATTTCTACCGCCCCGACCACCAGCTGATCTTCGGCGCCCTGGCCGAGCTGATCGCCACCGGCAAGCCGGCCGACGT
>JAGWPD010000235.1 GCA_028870705.1 Gammaproteobacteria bacterium | reverse complement strand
CGGGACGATGGTGAGGCGGTTGCAGCGCATGTGGCGGCACTGGCGCGCGCAGCTGCGGCCGGCGCGATTGCTGCTGCCGCTCGCCGCGCAGGCGCAGATTGCGGCTGAAATCCACGCGGCGGAGCGCTCGCACCGCGGCGAGATCCGCTTTGCGATCGAGACTTCGCTCAGCTTCGCGCAGCTCTGGCAGTCGCTGGACGCGCGCGCGCGCGCAATGCAGCTGTTCGCCTCGCTCGGCGTGTGGGATACGGCGCACAACAACGGCGTGCTGATCTACGTCCTGCTGGCGGACCGGGCGGTGGAAATCGTCGCCGACCGGGCGATCGCGGCGCATATTCCCGAGGCGGAGTGGGCCGCGCTGTGCGCCGAGGTGGCCGAGCGCTTCCGCCAGGGCGATGCGGCCTCCGGCTGCAGCGTGGCGATCCGCGGGGTCGCGCAGCGGTTGGCGCGGCATTTTCCGGCCCGCGGCGGGGATGGCGACGAACTGCCCAACCAGCCCGTACTTCTCTAGAATTGGCCCGATGAGCTCCTTGCAGACAATTGTCCGCGCCGGCGTGGCGCTCGGCGCCCTGGCGCTGGCTGGCTGTTCGCTGATCAGCGCGCCCTGGACCAAGGCGCCGCCGCCACCACCGCCCGTGGCGCCGCCCGTGCCCCCGCCCGAACCGGTGCTGCCGCTGCCGGTGGACACGCACAGGTTCGAACTGACGGACCCGAAGGATGACCTCTACGGCGAGGTGCAGGTCACGATCGCCGGCAAGGAAGACACGCTGCCGGACATCGCGCGGCGCTTCAATATCGGCTACGAGGAGATCGTGCGCGCCAATCCGGGCGTCGATCCGTGGATTCCGGGCGCCGGCCGCAAGATCGTGGTGCCGACCCAGTTCGTGCTGCCGAATGCGCCGCGCGAGGGCATCGTGATCAACCTCGCGGCGATGCGCATCTATTATTTCCCCAGGCACAAACCGGGCGAAACGCCGGTCGTGTACACGCATCCGATCGGCGTCGGCAAGGTCGGCTGGGTGACGCCCGAGGGGATCACCAGGATCGTGTCCCGTGAGGAAAACCCCACCTGGCGACCCAGCGCCGGCGTGCGCAAGGAACACGCCGACAATGACGATCCGCTGCCGGCGGTCGTGCCGCCCGGCCCGGATAATCCGCTCGGCAAGTACAAATTCACGCTCGGGTGGCCCAGCTACCTCATCCATGGCACGAACAAGCCCTACGGCGTCGGCCTGCGCTCGAGCCACGGCTGCATCCGCCTGTATCCCGAGGACATCGCGAAGTTCTACCAGGCGGTGCCGCTGGGAACGCAGGTGCGCGTGGTCAACCAGCCGTTCCTGTTCGGCTGGCATCACGGGCAGCTCTACCTGCAGGCCTACACGGTGTTCGAGGATGATTCGCGCAACTGGAGCAAGGCGCAGAAAGCGCTGCTGCTCAAGTCGATGTCGCCGCGCCTCGAGAAGCTGCTCAGGGCCGCGGGTGCAAAAATCGACTGGAACGCGGTCACGCAGGTCGCGAATGCGCCGCGTGGCCTGGCGGTCCCGGTGAGCGGCACCGCCGGCACGGTCGATGAGGTGCTGGCCGCGGCGCCCGTGGTGCAGAACCGCATCCCCGCCGGCGCGAACTGGGACGGCGCCGATGAAGTCGACGCGGACAAGCAAAGCTTCCAGCAGCTGCAGTCCGAGCGGGAACCGCAGGCTTCCGCAGCCGCAGATGCCGCCGCCGCG
>JAGWPD010000234.1 GCA_028870705.1 Gammaproteobacteria bacterium | reverse complement strand
CTGACCGCCGCCGCCGCACTGGCCTTGTCGCCCGTGAATACCGGCGGGTCGAGCAGCACCGTATACTCGCGCACCAGCCGGCCACGTGACCAGTTGGCCTCGATCAGCAGCGTCGCGAACGGCTCGGTGACCACGTCACGCGAACGCACCTGCAACACATTGTGGCCGTCGGCGTTCTTGCCCGGGACCAGCGTCACCGAATCGAGGTAGGATGGATAATCGAGACCGTAGCGGGAGAAGCTGTCGCGGCTGGCGAGCGCGACCTTGAGGCCCGCCAGCTCCTCGGTCGTCGCGGTCAGGTCGATTTCCGCGTTGAGGGGCGCATTCAGTGCCGACTTGAGGTGGATATCGCCCAATCCCAGCGCCATCGCCCCGGCCGGCATCAGGGCTGCCAGGGTCAGCACGCGTACGACATAACGCAAGGACATCAGAACTCCCAGTGGGCCTCGAAGAGCAGTTACCCCATTAGAAAACAGCCAGTTGCGCTGCTTTCTTTGGCCCGGTGGCTATTTGCCCGGCAATATAACTTATAAATACTCCCGGACCAAAATCTCCGCGATCTGGACTGCGTTCGTGGCCGCGCCCTTGCGAATGTTGTCCCCCACGACCCATAGATCGAGACCGCGCTCATGGGTCATATCCTCGCGAATGCGTCCGACATAAACCGTGTCGTGGTTCGCTGCTTCCGTAACTGCCGTCGGATAACCCCCGGGTTTCCGCTCGTCGATGACCTGCACACCCGGCGCGCGAGCCAGCAGCGCACGCGCCTCGTCGGCCGAGATCTTCCGCCGGGTCTCGATATGCACGGCTTCCGAGTGGCCGTAGAACACCGGCACGCGCACCGCGGTCGCATTCACGCGGATCGAGGCGTCACCGAGGATCTTGCAGGTCTCCCACTGCATCTTCATCTCTTCCTTCGTGTAGCCGTTCTCCAGGAACCTGTCGATCTGCGGGATGCAGTTGAATGCGATCTGCTTCGCCAGCACCCGGGGCGAGACCGGGCGGCCGTTCAGCAGCTGCGCGGTCTGCTCGGCGAGCTCCGCGACCGCCTTGCGGCCCGCGCCCGACACCGACTGGTAGGTCGCGACATTGATGCGCTCGATGCCAGCGGCATCGTGGATGGGCTTCAGCGCCAGCACCATCTGGATCGTCGAGCAGTTCGGATTCGCGACGATGCCGCGCGCCTGGTACTGCGCGATCGCCGCGGCATTGACCTCGGGCACCACCAGCGGGATATCGTCCTCGTAACGGAACTGCGAGGTGTTGTCGATCACGACGCAGCCCGCCGCGGCGGCCCGCGGCGCGTACAGCGCCGACACGTCGCCGCCGGCGGAAAACAACCCGAGCTGCGCGCGCTTGAAGTCAAAGGTCGCGGCATCGATGACGCGCACGCTGCGACCGCCGAATTCGACCGTCTTGCCCAGCGACCGCCCGCTCGCCAGCGGCAGCAGTTCCTGCACCGGGAACTTGCGCTCCGCCAATACCGTCATCAGCATTTCGCCCACCAGGCCCGTGGCGCCCAGCACCGCGACATTCCACGCCTTGCTCATTGATGATTGCGCCTCAACGCCTGTGGCTTTCGATATCCGGCACGCCGGCGCGCACGTCGGCATTCTGCGCACGCTGGCGCAGGTAGTGATCCATCAGCACGATTGCCAGCATCGCCTCGGCGATCGGCGTCGCGCGCAGGCCCACACAGGGATCGTGGCGCCCGGTCGTGACGACTTCGACCGCGTTGCCGGCGAGATCGATGGTGCGGCCGGGCACCTGGATGCTCGAAGTGGGCTTGAAGGTCACGTGCACGAGCAGCGGCTGGCCGGTCGAGATGCCGCCGAGGATGCCGCCGGCGTTGTTGCCGAGGAAACCCGTCGGCGTCAGTTCATCGCGGTGCTCGCTGCCGCGCTGCGCGACCGCAGTGACGCCGGCGCCGATCTCCACCGCCTTGACCGCATTGATGCCCATCATCGCATGCGCAATGTCGGCATCGAGCCGGTCGAACACCGGTTCGCCCAGCCCCGGCGCGATGCCGTCGGCGCGCACCGTGACGCGCGCGCCGATCGAGTCGCCGGCGCTGCGCAGCTCCCACAGCATTTTTTCCAGCTCGGGCACCATCGCGGGATCCGGGCAGAAGAACGGGTTCTGGTAGGCAGCTGCGGGCTCGAGGGGCTCGAGCCGCAACGGACCGATCTGGCTCAGATAGCCGCTGATGCGGACGCGCGCGCGCTCGGCCAGGTATTTGCGTGCGATTGCGCCGGCCGCCACGCGCATCACCGTCTCGCGCGCCGAGGAGCGCCCGCCACCACGGTGATCGCGGTGGCCATACTTGTGCGCGTAGGTGTAGTCAGCATGCCCGGGCCGGAAGCGGTCGGCGAGCCTGTCGTAGTCGCGCGAACGCGCGTCGGTGTTCTCGATCAACAGGCCTATTGCGGTGCCAGTCGTCTTGCCGTGGTAGACGCCCGAGAGAATCTTCACCAGATCGGCCTCGCGCCGTTGGCTGACGAAGTGCGAGGTGCCGCTGCGGCGCCGGTCGACATCGCGCTGCAGGTCGGCTTCGGCGAGCTCCAGGCCCGGCGGGCAGCCATCGACGATGCAGCCGAGCGCCGGACCATGGCTCTCGCCGAAGGTCGTGACCGTGAATACCCTGCCGATCGTGTTGCCCGCCATGAACTCCGCCCGCTTCCGCTCAACCCCGCGCCCGCTGCGCCGACCGCTGCGCCGCAACCAGCTGTTCGCGCGTGAGCAGGAACACGCCGCCGCCGCCGCGCGTGAAATCCAGCCACGTGAACGGCAGGCGCGCAAACCGGCGGCGCACCAGTGCTTCGCTGTTGCCGACTTCGACGACCAGGATGCCCCCTGGCCGCAGGAATCGCACCGCATCGCGCAGGATCGCACGCACCGAATCCAGCCCGTCGCGGCCCGCCGCCAGCGCCAGCGCCGGTTCATGCCGGTATTCGGGCGGGAGTGCCGCCAGCTCCGCCCGGCCCACGTAGGGCGGATTGCTCACGATGATATCGTATGCCTCGCGTCCGAGGGCGCTGAAGTGGTCGGATTCCAGCGCCCGCACCCGCCGCGCCAGCCGATGGCGGCGGATGTTCAGGCGCGCGACCGCGAGCGCGTCCGCCGAGATGTCGAGCGCATCGACGCGCGCGCGCGGGAAGGCCCTGGCGCAGGCGATCGCAAGGCAGCCCGAACCCGTGCCGAGATCGGCCACGCGCCGTACGCGCGCGGCTGCGATCCAGGGCGCGAATCCGCGCTCGATGAGCTCGGCCAGCGGCGAGCGCGGGATCAGCACGCGCTCATCGACGTACATCTCCATTCCGGCAAACCAGCAGCGATGGGTCAGGTAAACGACCGGCACCCGCCCGACGATGCGCCGCTCGAGCAACGCGCGCAGCCGTGCCTGCTGCCCGCTCGACGCGCCGCGCCGCAACCGCGCGGCGCCCGGCCGGTCCGGGAGCCGCAACGCGTGCCAGACCAGCGCCGCGGCATCGTCGCGCGCATTGTCGGTGCCATGCCCGTAGTGGAGCCGCGCGCGCTGCAGCGCGCGGGTCGCGCGCCGCAGCAGCGTTGCGACCGGCACGCGCGCGGCAGGATCGCCGCGAACCGGTGCGCGCCGCGGCGTATGTGATAATCGAGCCATGAAACTGCGGCCGCTGTTGCCCTTGCTGCTGCTCACGAGCCTGGCCGGCGCGCTGGGCGGCGGCTTGCTCGCGCACATGCTGACACAAAGGGACGCGGCGCTGCAGGCCGGCACCGCGCTGCCGCGGCCACAATTGCTGGCGTTGTTCAGCCTGACGGATACCGCCGGACGCGCCATCGACAACAGGGCGCTGCTGGGCCACCCCACCCTGCTCTACTTCGGCTTCACCGCCTGCCCGGATGTGTGCCCGGCCACGCTCGCGACGCTGCGCGGACTGCGCGCCGCGGGCGCGCCCGGGGAGCTGCAGATGTGGTTCGTGACGGTCGATCCGCAGCGCGACACGCCGGCGGTGCTGGAGCAGTACCTGACCGCATTCGGTCCCGGATTCACGGGACTGCGTGCCGCGCCGGGAACGCTGGCGCCGCTGCTGCATGTGCTCGGCGCGTATGCCGAGACGCGCGCATTGCCAGCCGGCCAGCCCACCATGGATCATTCCTCCACGCTCTACCTGCTCGACCGCCACGGACGGCTGGCCGCGGTGTTCACGCCACCGTACACGGCCGCCGTGCTCGCCGCCGACCTGCGCACCCTCGCGCGCGCGGCACGGCTGTGAACACCAGCGGCGAAACGGGCGGGCGCTGGTTCGCAGCCCTGCAATGCCTGCTGCCGCAGCACCTGCTGTCGCGGCTGGTAGGCGCGCTGGCGCGCACGCGCCTGGCCTGGGTGCGCCGTCCGCTGGTGGCGGGATTCGTCCGCGCCTATCGGCCAGAACTGTCCGACGCCGTCGAGCCCGATCCGCGGGCCTATCCGAGCTTCAACGCCTTCTTCACGCGCCCGCTGCGGGCGGGATCGCGACCGGCCTCGCCCGCGCCGCGGGCGATCGACAGCCCGGTGGATGGGCGCATCAGCGCGCTGGGCCTGAGCTCCGCAGGGCGATTGCTGCAGGCCAAGGGACGCGACTACAGCCTGCGCGCGCTGCTGGCCGGCAACGAGCCGTTGTGCGCCAGCCTGGCCGGCGGCCCGTACATGACGATCTACCTGGCGCCGTTCAATTATCACCGCATCCACATGGCGCTGGCGGGCACGCTGCGCGGCGCCTGGTACGTCCCGGGGCGACTGTTCAGCGTCAATGACGCCACCGCGCGCCATGTGCCGGGGCTGTTCGCACGCAACGAGCGCATCGTGCTGCAATTCGACTCGCCGGCCGGAACGCACGCGCTGGTGATGGTCGGCGCGCTGTTCGTCGGCAGCATGGGCACCGTCTGGCATGGCGACATCGCACCGCGCCGAGCGCGCGGCGCGCTGGCGCTGCCGGTCCCCACGGGCAGCGCCGCGTCGGACCTGGCGCGCGGCGCCGAGCTCGGGCGCTTCAACATGGGCTCGACCGTGATCCTGCTGCTGCCTCCCGGTCCGGCGCGCTGGGATGCCTCGCTCGAATGCGGCGCCACGCTGCGCGTCGGCCAGACGCTGGGCGAGCTGGGCGCGCGCGCAACCGCGGCCACGTCGTGAACGCCGCCCCGCCGGACTGGCGCCCGGGCGCGAGCCGCGCACGCCTGAGGCGTCGCGCGCAGATGCTGGCCTCCATCCGCGCCTTCTTTGCCACGCGCGGGGTGCTCGAAGTGGACACGCCGCAGCTGGTGAACCACGCGGTCACCGACGTCAACATCCACTCGGCGGAAGTGCGCTGGCGCGGCGCCAACGGGCCGCCACGCTACCTGCACTCCTCGCCCGAGTACGCGATGAAGCGGCTGCTGGCGGCGGGGAGCGGCGACATCTACCAGATGTGCCACGTGTTCCGCGGCGAGGAGCAGGGCGCGCTGCACAGCAGCGAGTTCATGATCGTGGAGTGGTACCGGCTTGGCTGGACGATGGCGGCGCTGATGGACGAAGTCGACCAGCTGTTGCGGCGCGAGCTCGGCGCGGCCGCCGGCGGCGCGGCGCGCTACCTTTCCTATGAACAGGTCTTTCTCGACGCATTGGACCTGCGCCCATTGGACGCAACCGACTCCGAGCTGGCCGGCCGGGCGCGCGCCTGCGGCTTCGAGCGGGACTTGGTCCGGCGCTGCGGGCGCGACGAGCTGCTGGACCTGCTGATGGGAGTGCGCATCGGCCCGGCCCTCGGCATGGACGGGCCGGTGTTCGTGCATCGGTATCCGGCGAGCCAGGCGGCCCTGGCGCGGCTCGATCCGGATGACGCGCGCGTCGGACTGCGATTCGAGCTCTACCTGCGCGGCATGGAACTCGCCAACGGTTTCGAGGAACTCGGCGATCCGCTGGAACAGCGGCGACGCTTTGCCGACGACCAGCGCGCGCGTGCCGCGCGCAACCTGCCAGTGCCGGCGATGGATGAATACCTGCTGGCCGCGCTGGCGGCCGGGCTCCCGCCCTGCGCCGGCGTGGCGCTGGGCTTCGACCGGTTGCTGATGATCGCGAGCGAGGCGGACAGAATCGACGAGGTGCAGGCCTTCGACAGCGCCCGCGCCTGAACGCCGGGCCGGATCCTCAGGAATGGCTCGCCGGCAATTCGCCGACCGCCTTGGTCAGCCGAGCCTGCAGATCGAGCCTGAAGCGGGCCGTCTCCATGCCGCGCGCATTGCACACCGGGCTCGCACCGCGGCCGCGACCTCAGCCCTTCGCGCGCGAGACGTATGCGCCGGTGCGGGTATCGACGCGGATCATTTCGCCTTCATTGAGGAACAGCGGCACACGCACGACCGCGCCGGTCTCCAGCTTGGCCGATTTCTGTCCGCCGGTGGCGGTATCGCCGCGCAGGCCCGGATCGGTCTCGACGATCTTCAGTTCGACGTGCGCCGGCGGCGTGACCACCAGCGGTACGTTGTTCCACAGCGTGACGGTGCAGCTCATGCCGTCCTTGAGCCACACTGCGCTGTCGCCGACCAGCGATTTGTCGGCCGCGTATTGCTCGAAATTCTCCGGCACCATGAAGTGCCAGAAGCTGCCGTCGTTGTAGAGGTACTGCATCTCGGCATCCATCACGTCGGCAGCCTCGAGCGACTCGCCGGAACGGAAGGTGCGCTCGATGGTCCGGCCGTTCTTGAGGTTGCGCACCTTGATCCGGTTGAAGGCCTGGCCCTTGCCCGGCTTCACGAATTCATTGTCGACGATGGCATAGGGGTCCCCCTCGAGGATGACTTTCATGCCCGCGCGGATCTCGCTGGTGGTGTAGCTCGACATGTGGTGTGCGCCTGTGGGCCCCATGGGCCCCGGTGCGGGCCATTCGAAGGGCCGCGTATGATAACGGCATCACTCTTTTGCTGCCACCGGCCCTGCGCGGGCGGGTTGCCAGGCTGCCGGACCGCGGGCTCGCGCGGGGCATCCAAACCGCGGCCTGGCGCACGGTGCCGGCGGGTCATGATGCTAGAATTTTCCATATTCGCCGGAACCGCGCGCACCGGCCATGGAGCGACTTTACTTGGGTGATACCACGGCCGTGCCGGTACTGGTGCTGAGCGTTTCCCGTGACCCGGTGGAAACGCTCAACAGCCTGCTGCGCAACAGCGGGCTGGCCGCGCACTGCACGTGGATCCCGGCCGTGCAGGACGTGCCGGATGCGCTCGAGCAGCTCAATCCGGAACTGGTGGTGGTGTTCGCACCCAGTGCGGAACAGCTGGCCGGGATCGCCACGGTGCGCGACCAGATGGCGGCGGGCGTGCCGCTGATCGTGATCCGCGAGCAGGTCGACAGCAAGGTCACGGGCGAGGACATGTCGCGCGGCGCGCGCGACACGGTCTCGATCGCGAGCCCGGCGCACGTGCAGGCCGTGATTCACCGCGAGCTGCGCGCGTACCGCATGGAGCGCACGCTCACCAACACGCTGCGCTCGGCGCAGGATTACCGGCGCCAGCTCGAGACCGTACTGCATCGCTCCAACGATGCGATCGCGCAGGTGCAGGAAGGCATCGTGGTGCAGGTCAACGATTCATGGCTGGAGCTGTTTGGCTATGCCGACGCCAGCGCGCTGGTCGGCCAGCCGGTGATGGACCTGTTCGACGGCGCCACGCAGGCGCCACTCAAGGGGGCGCTGGCCGCCTGCCTGCAGGGACACTGGAGCGACCACCTGCTCAAGGCCGGCGCGGTGCTGGCGGACGGCTCGGGCGTGGCGCTGGAACTGGTGCTCGCGGGCGGCGAATTCGACGGCGAGGCCTGCGTGCAGCTGATCGTGCCGGCGCACAAGCGCGACGAGCGCGCGCTGGCGACCGAGCTGGCCGAGGCGATGCACCGCGATCCGGGCAGCGGCCTGTGGCTGCGCCAGCGCCTGCTGCGGCTGTGCACCGAGCGCCTCGCCAAGCCGCCCTCGGGCGGCGTGCGCTGCCTGGCGCTGCTGGGCATCGACGGATTCAGGGAAGTCGCGCAGCAGCTCGGCGTCACCGCGACGGAGGATTTCCTCGCGCAGTTCGCGGCCCAGGTCAAGACGATGCTGGGTCCGAACGACATCGCCGGCCATTTCGGCGCCGCCAGCCTGCTGTTGCTGCTCGAGCGCGGCAACGCGCGCGATGCCGAGGCCTGGAGCGAGAGCCTCGTGGAACGCGTCGGCAGGCACAGGTTTGCCGTCGGCGAAAGTCACGTACAGGTCAGCTGTTCGGCCGGCCTCGCGGTGCTCAGCAGCTCCGACGAAGGGCTCGATGCCAGCGCGGCGGTGGCGCTGGCGGCGCTGCACAAGTGCGCCGATCGCGGCGGCAACCAGGTCATCGTCAACGAGCGCGTCGACCAGGACACGCGCGTGCTGGCCTACGATCAGGTGTGGGTCAAGCACATCAAGGCGGCGCTGGCGGAGAATCGCTTCCACCTGGTGCAGCAGCCGATCGCGAGCCTGACCGGCAGCGCGCAGAAGATCTTCGATGTGGCGGTACGCATGCTCGATACGCAGGCCCGCGAGGTGCTGCCTTCCGAATTCCTGCCGGCGGCCGAGCGCAACGACCTGATGCGCAACATCGACCGCTGGGTGCTGCGCGCCTCGCTCGAGATCATCGCCAAACGCCAGCCCGACCAGATGTTCGTGCGCCTCTCGCGCGACAGCGTGCTCGACGGCACGCTGCCCGCCTGGGTCGGGGAGCAGCTCAAGTTGACCGGCGCCGAAGCGCAGCGGCTGTGCGTGCAGGTGACCGAGGCCGTGGCTGAGCGCCACCTGCCGCAGACGCAGGCCCTGCTCAGCGAGCTGCGCAGGCGCGGCATCAAGGTCGCGATCGAACATTTCGGCGCCGGACGCGATCCGCAGGGCCTGCTGGGCGCCGTGCCAGTCGACTTCCTGAAGATCGACGGTTCGCTGATGCAGGGGCTCACCGGCAATCCCGGCCTGCAGCAGCGCGTGCGCGCGATCGTCGACGGCGCCGGCAAGCGGGCCATCGCGACCGTGGCCGAGCGCATCGAGGACGCCAACACGATGGCAGTGGTCTGGCAGCTTGGCGTGCAGTACATCCAGGGCTTCCTGGTGCACGCCCCGGAAGAGGTCGTGCTCAAGTCGTGAGCGCAATGCGCAAGTGCCGCCCGGCCGCACCGGCCTGGCCGGCACCTGCTGCGACGCTGGTCGCGCTGCTGCTCCTGGCTGGGTGCGGCGCACCGCAAGAATCCGCGCCGGGCGCGGGCGCAAATCCGGCGCCAGCACAGGTACTGCGGCGCGCGCTGGATGCGGGCGGCATGCGCAGCATCGATCCCTCCATTTCCACCGACGTACCCGCGGCCCATGTGCTCGATGACCTGTTCGAAGGTCTGACGCGCCTCGGGCAGGACGGCGAACCAGTGCCTGGAGTCGCCGCACGCTGGGAGACCAGCGCCGACGGGCGCGTGTGGACCTTCCACCTGCGCGCGGCGCGCTGGTCGAACGGTGCGCCGGTGCGCGCCGGAGATTTCGTCTACGCCTGGCGGCGCACGGTCGATCCACGCACCGCTTCGGACTACGCCGAGGCGCTCGCGCCGGTGCGCAACGCGCTGGCGATCGCCGCGGGACGGATGGACGTGAGCACGCTCGGCATCAGCGCGACCGATGAGCGTACGGTGCGCGTCGAGCTGACCGCACCGACGCCCTTCCTGCTGAGCCTGCTGACCAAGTCCTACGCCTATCCGCAGTACGAACCCGTGATCCGCGCGCACGGCGACGACTGGGTGCGGCCGGAATTCATGGTGAGCAACGGCGCGTTCCGGCTGCAGGAGTACGTGATCGGCGGGCGCGTCACGCTGGTGAAGAATGAATACTATTGGGATGCGGCGCGGGTGCGGCTGCAGCGGGTCGTGTACCTACCGCTCGATCGCGCCGCGCAGACCGAGCGCTTCTTCGCCGGCGACCTGGATTTCACCGAATCGTTCTCGGCCGAGCAGACCGCGTGGCTGCGCGCCAGGCTCGGCGCGCAGGTGGTCAGCGCACCGTACCTCGGCAACTTCGTGCTGGGCATCAACGTCACGCGCCCGCCGTTCGCGGGCAACCGCGCGCTGCGCATGGCGCTGACGCTCGCGGTCGATCGCGAGACGCTGGTGCGCTACGTCCGCCAGGGACTGTACCAGCCGGCGTGGACGCCGACGCCGCCGCTGCCGGGCTATCAGCCGCCGGTACCGGCGTGGGCGGCGCTCCCGGAGGCGGAGCGGCACGCGCTGGCGCGCCGTTATTACGCGCAGGCCGGGTACTCGGCCAGCCACCCGCTGCGGGTCGAGCTGCGTTATCCGACGGATTCCGACAACCGCCGCACCTACGAGGCGCTGGCCGCGATGTGGCGCACGAATCTGGGCGTCGAGGCCGAGCCTTACAACGAGGAGTTCCGCGTGCAGCTCAACGAGCGGCACCTGAAGAAACTGGCGCTGTTCCACTACGCCTGGATCGGCGACTACCCCGATCCGCTGACCTTCCTGCAGCTGTTCCAGACGGGCTTCGGCTACAACGACGGCGGCTATTCGAACCCGCGCTATGACGCACTGCTGGCCGCGGCGGGGAGCGAGCCCGACTCGGCGCGCCGGCTCGGCGAACTGGCGCAGGCCGAGGCGATCCTCAACGAGGACGTCGCCTGCATTCCGCTTTATTACTACGCCACGCGTCACCTGATCCGTTCGTATGTGCACGGCTGGACCAGCAACATCCAGGACCGCAACCTGTCCCAATACATGTACCTGCAGACACCCGGCGGCCACTGACATGGGAGCCTTCCTGCTGCGGCGCCTGGCCACCGCGATTCCCACGCTGCTGCTGATCGCAACGCTCGCGTTCATGCTGCTGCACCTGACCCCGGGCGGACCGTTCGACTCCGACAAGGTGCTGGTGCCGCAGATCCAGCATGCCATCGAGGCGCGCTACCACCTCGACGAGCCGCTGTGGCGCCAGTACCTGCGCTATCTCGGCGAACTCGCGCACGGCGATTTCGGCCCGTCCTTCCAGTATCGCAACACCTCGGTCAATGAACTGATCGCGCAGGGCCTGCCGGTGGATGCGGCGATCGGCGGCGTGGCGATGCTGATCGCGATCCTCTGCGGCGGCGGCGCGGGTCTCGTGGCCGCGACGCGGCCCGGCGGCTGGCGCGACCGGCTGCCGATGGGCATGGCGATGCTGGGCATCTCGATTCCGGTGTTCGTGACTGCACCGCTCCTGATCCTGGTGTTCGCGATGCGCCTGCATTGGCTGCCTTCGGGCGACTGGGTCGCCGGTTCCTGGCGCCACCTGCTGCTGCCCGCGCTCGCGCTCGCGCTGCCCCATACCGCCTACATCGCGCGCATCGTGCGCGCCGCGGCGATCGAGGCGCTGGCGCAACCGTACATCCGCACCGCTATCGCCAAAGGCCTGCCGACCCATGTGATCGTGCTGCGGCACGCGCTGCGGCCGACGCTGGTGCCGCTGGTGTCGTTCCTCGGCCCGGCGCTGGCGGGCGTGCTGACCGGTTCGATCGTGGTCGAGCAGGTGTTCGGGTTGCCCGGGATCGGACGCCTGTTCGTCACCGGCGCGCTCAATCGCGACTACACCGTGGTCACTGGCATCACCGTGCTGTACGGGGCGCTGATCATCGGCTTCAATCTGCTGGTCGACCTGTGCTACGCCTGGCTCGATCCGCGCGTGCGCGCGCGCGCATGAGCCGCGCGACCAGGCCGGGCGCGCTGATCGCCGCGCTGCTGCTGGCGCTGATCGTGGCCGCGGCACTGGTGGTGCCCTGGCTTTCGCCGTACGACTACGCCACGCCCGCGTGGACCGAGATCTTCCGCAGCCCGACCGTCAGCGGCGGACACCCGTTCGGCACCGACAGCCTGGGGCGCGACCTGCTGGTGCGCGTCATGTGGGGCTGCCGGATCTCGCTGCTGGTCGGCATCGCCGCCAGCCTGCTCAGCGTGCTCATCGGCGTATGCTGGGGCGCGCTGGCGGGCTACGCCGGCGGACGCCTCGACGGCGTGCTGATGCGCACGGTCGATGTACTGTACGCGATACCCTTCATTCCTTTCGTCATCGTGCTCGAAGTTGCGTTCGGGCGGAATTTCCTGCTGGTGTTCGTCGCGATCGGCGCCGTCTCCTGGCTCGACATCGCCCGCATCGTCCGTGGCCAGACGCTTGCGATCCGCGAACAGGAGTACATCGAGGCGGCGCGCGCGCTGGGCGTACGCACCACGACGATGCTCCGCCGGCACGTGCTGCCGAATCTGGTCGGACTGGTGGCCGCATACGCGACGCTGGCGATTCCGGGCGTGATCCTGTTCGAGGCGCTGCTGAGCTTCCTCGGGCTCGGCGTGCATCCGCCACTCGCCTCGCTCGGATCGCTGGTGGCCGAAGGCGCCAACGAGATGCAGGCGCACCCCTACCTGCTGGTGCTGCCGGCGGGCTTCCTCGCCGCCATCATCCTGTGCCTGAACCGGCTCGGTGATGCGCTGCGCGAGTCGCTCGATCCGCGTGGCGACGGGGACGGCCATGACTGAGCCATCCGCACCGCTCCTGCAGTTGCGTGCGCTCAGCGTGGACTACGCACGCGCGGGCCGCGAGCTGCGCGCGGTCAACGCAGTCGACCTCGACCTGCATGCCGGTGAGTGCCTCGGCATCGTCGGCGAGTCCGGCTCCGGCAAGACGCAGCTGCTGCTCGCGCTGCTGGGCCTCAATGGCGCGCCGGCCCGCATCTCCGGCAGCATCCGTTATCACGGCACGGAACTCGTGGACGCATCGGCCGCGCAGCTGGGCTCGATCCGTGGCCGGCGCATCGCGCTCGTGTCGCAGGATCCGATGAGCGCGCTCAATCCCTACCTGCGGATCGCCACGCAGCTCACCGAGGGAGCGCGGCGTCAGCTGCGGCTGGGCCGGCGCGCGGCCTGGGCGCGTGCCGCGGAACTGCTGGCGCTGGTGCAGATCGATGCTCCGGCCGAACGCATGCGCTGCTATCCGCACGAACTGTCGGGTGGCATGCGCCAGCGCGTGACGATCGCGATGGCGCTGATGTCCGGCCCGGAGGTCCTGCTGCTGGACGAACCGACCACGGCGCTGGACGTCACCGTACAGGCGCAGGTGCTGGCGGTACTGCGCACGGTGCGCGAGCGCACCGGCGTGGCAACGCTCATGGTGACGCACGACCTGGGCGCGCTGGCCGCGATGGCCGGCCGCGTGGCCGTCATGTACGCCGGCAGGCTGGTAGAGCTGGCGGGCGCGCAGCAGCTCTACGGCATGCCCCGCCATCCATACACTGCGGGCCTGCTGCGATCGCTCCCGCGCCTCGATCGCCCGCTGCCCACGCGGCTGCCCGCGATCGGCGGGCAACCGCCCGACCTGGCGGACCTGCCGGCGGGGTGCGCCTTCTCGCCCCGCTGCCCGCTGGCCTTTGGGGCCTGCGCCGCGCCGCCAGCGCTGCGCCCGCTCTCGCCCGGACACCTGCTGGCCTGCCATTACGAGGGCGCACCCGCAGCGGTCGCCGCGGCCTGGAGATGAGTGTCGCCACCGACAGGCCGCCGCTGCTGGACGTGCACGCGCTGCGCGTGCAATACCGCGCGCGGG
>JAGWPD010000026.1 GCA_028870705.1 Gammaproteobacteria bacterium | reverse complement strand
TGCAGCGCTACACCTGGTCGCGCGCGTTGCGGCTGCTGCTCGGGCATTACGCCTCGGTGACCGGGCACTCGCTGGTGATCGAACCCGACGAGGACGCGATCGAACTGCCGCTGCCGCGCTGATCGCCGCGCTTGCGGTCGTGGCGGCCGGCCGTGTTACTGGCGCACGCTGTAGATGTTCAGCGCACCGCTCCGGTCGGCGGCCGCGAGCTGCGTGCCATCGTTCGACCAGCGCAGCAGCGCCACTTCATCGGCGTACAGGTCGGCATCGATCGGCTGCCGCGGCTGCGTGGTGCGCCACAGCGTCAGGCGATGATCGCGGGCGCCGGCGGCCAGCAGCGAGCCCTTGGGTTGGAATGCAAGCTGCGCGAGCCGCGCCGTGTGCGCATCGAGCTGCAAGGGCTCGCTGCCCTCCGGCCCGCGGCCGGAAAAATCCCACACGATGATCATCGCGTCGGCGGCGGTCGCGAGCAGGCGGCTCGCGGCATTCCAGCTCGTCAGCGCCACTTTCGCGCCATAGCCGCGCATCTGCGCCTGCGTGCCGGCGGCGATGTTCCAGAAATGCACCGAGCCGTCCTGCATCCCCGCGGCGAGCACGCGCCCGTCCGGGCTCCAGCTCGCGGTGAGGCAGGCGCCCTGCCAGGGGAACTCGCGCGTCTGCGGCACCGGTTCGAGCCGGTGCAGCCGCGCGCCGCCGTTGCCGACGCTCGCGAGTTCACTGGTCCTGCCGCGCCACGCGATGGCGGCGATCACGCCGCCCTGCGGCGGCAGCTGCGCGCGCCGCGCACCATCGCTGCCGTGGATGCCGAGCTCGCGCCCGGTCGCGAGCGCGAGCGCACGGCCATTGGCCGACCAGGCGAGCCGCTCGGTCCAGGTGGCCGCGCTGTGGATGAGCTGCGCGGCGCGCGTGCGCGCATCCCACAGCCGCACTTCTCCATCCTGGCCGGAGCTCGCGAACAGCGGGCCGCCGCCCTGCCAGGCCACCGCCAGCGCACCACCCGCGTGCTCGCCGATGCGCTGCGGATCCAGTCCGGTCCTGGCGGTATCCAGCCAGACCAGTGCGCCGGAGCCGCCCGCTGCCACCAGCGCGCGCCCGTCGGGCGACCAGGCTGCGTCCACCGGATAATCGCCCAGTTCGGCGTGCGCCCGGCGCTCCAGCCTGATCGCGGGCTGGTTCACGCCACGCAGGACTCAAAGCCCGCCTCGAGCTCCTGCCGATCGAGCTTGCGGCCGATGAACACCAAGCGGTTGCCGCGCGCGGCCTCGCCCCACGGCCGCTCGAGCTGGCCGTCGAAGATCATGTGCACTCCGTGGAACACGTAGCGGCGCGGCTCGCCGCGGAAGTTGAGCACACCCTTCATCCGCAGGATGTCCTGCCCGCGGCTCTGCAGCAGGTAGGACAGCCAGTCGTTCACCTTGTCCGGATTGAGCGTGCGCGGATCGTCGATGCCGATCGAGGTGATCGCGGTCTCGTGGTGGTGCGAGCCGTACTCGCGCTCACCGCTCGCGCGCAGGCCCGGAACGCTGAGGCCGAATTCGGCCGGTGCGTGTTCGCAGAACAACACCCACTCGCCGTCCGCCGGAACACGCAGACGGAAGTCGGCGTGCCCGCCAAGTTGCAGGCGCACCACCCGTCCCGGTTCGATCAGGCCATCGGCGGCGACCGCCGCAGGCGCATCCCGGAAGGCTGCGGCCGCAGCCGGTACCAGCGCGTCGATGCCCGCCGCTCCCGCGGCGCCGGCCTGTAGCAGCACGAGGTTAACTTCGCGCAGCGCTCCGCCGGCGTGCTCGTGTTCGTGATGATGGCCGTGCTCGTCGTCGTGCTGCTGTTGCCCGTCATGGGAGTGCGCACCGGTGTGCAACAACTGCTCGCCTTTCGCCATCTCGAAGCAACCCGCCCACTCGAACGGCTGCTGCGGCTGCAGGAACGCCGCGTCGACCGCCAGCGCCCGCTCCAGGTCGAATGCGCCCAGATCGAGCACCTGCGCGAGTGGCAGCTCGGCGCGGCGCGTGCGCACGATGCGCGCGGTGCCGTTGATCGCGCGCAGTTCGCGCTCAGTGCGCGCGAGCTCGGCCTCGCTCACCAGGTCGGTCTTGTTGAGCAGCAGCACGTCGGCGAAGCCGACCTGGTCGGCGGCGGTCGGCACGCTCGCGAGCTGGCCGGCGATGTGCGCGGCATCGACCAGCGCGACGATCGCATCGAGCTGGTAATCCTCGCGCAGGTCTTCGTCGACGAAGAAGGTCTGCGCCACCGGCCCCGGATCAGCCAGCCCCGTGGTCTCGATCAGCACGTAGTCGAAACGGTCGCGGCGCTTGCGCAGCTGGTTGAGCACCCGGATCAGATCGCCCCGCACCGTGCAGCAGATGCAGCCGTTCGCAGTCTCGAAGATCTCCTCCTGCGCGCCGATCACCAGTTCATGGTCGACCGCCACCTCGCCGAATTCGTTCTCGATGACCGCGATGCGTTTGCCATGCTGCTCCGACAGGATCCGGTTCAGCAGCGTGGTCTTGCCCGAACCCAGGAACCCGGTCAGTACCGTCACCGGAACGCGCTTGCTCATTGCGCGCCGCCCGCGCCATCAGTGGCGCCACCTCGCCAGCGACGCAGCAATCGGGCCATGCCCGGCAGCCGCAGCGCATTGAGCAGTAGCACCCACCCGGCACGCACACGCCACGGAACCGGCGCTGGCGGCAGGGCGCGTGCGAAGGCGTCGCCCACGCCGCGATGCACCTGCACCGAGCGCACCGCGAGCGGCAACACCCGCCCGTCACTGCGCAATTCCCATTCCGGGGCAGCGGCTTCGCCCGCCGCATACAGTTCGGCGGACGGCAAGCGCGCCGGCAGCCGCAGCTCCGGGGCCCCGCACAGCAGCACCTCGAGCGCATGGTCGCCGGCGCGATCAATGCCGCGGAGCCGCCACTGGACCGCGCCGCTTTCCCGGCGGCACTCGGCCGCGCCTCGAAACGCCGCCACGAGCCTCATGAGGCGACCCGATCCAGATCCCAGACGGTGACCGGCGCGCCGTGGCGCAGCCACATGCCGCAGCCGAGCGCGGCGAAACCGCGCTCGAGCTCGCGCCGGTACCAGGCGGCGGAGCGGAGTCCGGGCACGCGATCGGTGCGCGACCGATCGCAGTTGTGCCGCCAGTCGCCGCTGGTCAGCGCGCCGAAATACAGCGCGCCAGTGCAGACGCGCGCCAGCTTCGCGATCGCCTGCCGCGCCGCTTCGGGCTTCAGGTACTGCAGCACGTCGTAGCAGATGACCAGCTCGTACTGCACGTCCTCGGCCAGGGTCTGCAGCGTGCCATGTTGCCAGCCGTAGCGCCGGCACAGGTATTCACTGGACTCGAGCCCGGTGTAGCGCGCGCGCGGCAGGCGGCGGCGGAGCGGCGTACGCATCAGGCCGACCCCGCAGCCGGCATCCAGGATGCGGCTCACCGGCAGGCCGACATAGCGGACACTGGCCGCGATCAGCTCGGCGCGCGAGTGCATTTCGGCGCGCGAGGTCACCGCGGTGCGCGGGTCGTGGTAATAGCGCCGGTAGTAGGCCTCGTCGAATGCCATGCCATCCGCCCCGGCGCGCGCAGGCGCCGCGGGCAGTCTCCTGATGCTAAGATGATGGCTCTATTGTACCGGACGCGCCGCTTGCCGGCCCGATCTCCAATGAATCCAGCCTCACCGAGCGCGCCTGCCGGCCGCAAGAACGAGCGCGACCCCGGTAGCGGTGCGCGGCGCGGCCGCGCACCGGCGGTCGGCTTCGTAAGCCTCGGGTGCCCGAAGGCGCTGGTCGATTCCGAGCGCATCATCACCGAGCTCAGGCTGCGCGGCTACGCGATCGCGCCGGAGTACCGGGGCGCCGACCTGGTGGTGGTCAATACCTGCGGCTTCATCGATGCGGCGATCGACGAATCGCTCGCGGCCATCGGCGAAGCGCTCGAAGCAAACGGGCGCGTGGTCGTGACCGGGTGCCTGGGCACGCACCCCGACCGGATTCGCGCGCGGCACCCGAAAGTGCTCGCGATCACTGGCCCGCACGCCACCGAGGCGGTGCTCGCCGAAGTGAACCGGCACCTGCCGCAACCGCACGACCCGCGCATCGACCTGCTGCCTCCGCAGGGCGTGCGTCTCACCCCGCGGCACTACGCGTACCTGAAGGTCTCCGAGGGCTGCAACAACAAATGCAGCTTCTGCATCATCCCGACGCTGCGCGGCTTGCTCGACAGCCGCCCGCTCGATGAGGTGCTGCTCGAAGCGGAAACACTGGTGCGCGGCGGCGTGCGCGAGCTGCTGGTGATCTCGCAGGATACCAGCGCCTATGGGAGCGATCTGCGCTACCGGAGCGTGCAATGGCGCGGGCGCACGGTAGCAACGCGTTTCATCGACCTGGCGCGCGAGCTCGGTGAGCTCGGGGTGTGGGTGCGGCTGCACTACGTATATCCGTATCCGCACGTCGATGCGGTGCTGCCATTGATGGCCGCCGGCAAGGTGCTCCCGTACCTCGATATTCCGTTCCAGCACGCGAGCCCCGCGGTGCTCAGGCGCATGCGCCGGCCGGCACACGCCGAGAACACGCTCGCGCGCATCCACGGCTGGCGGCGCGAATGCCCGGAGCTCACACTGCGCAGCGCCTTCATCGTCGGGTTTCCCGGCGAGAGCGCGGCGGATTTCGAGCGGTTGCTGGCCTGGCTGGAGGAGGCGCAGCTCGACCGCGTCGGCTGCTTCAAGTATTCAGCGGTGGCAGGCGCCGCGGCCAACGCGCTCGAAGGCGCCGTGCCCGAGGAGCTGAAGGACGAACGTCATGCGCTTTTCATGGAGCGCGCCGCCGCTATCAGCGCCGCGCGGCTCCAACGCCGCATCGGCTCGCGCGTGCGCGCGCTCGTCGACCGGGTCGAAGCGGGCGTCGCCATAGCGCGCACGCCGGGCGATGCACCCGAGATCGACGGCGTGCTGCGCGTCAAGGCATCGGCCGCCACGCGCCCCGGCGAGTTCATCGAAGTCGAAGTCACCGGCGCCGACACCTACGATCTCGAGGGACGGCTGGCGCGCCATTAGGGCCCGTTCACACTCAGGACAGGTGGCGTTCCAAGGCGCGCGCCAGGTTGCTGCGCTGCCACCAGGCGTTCAGGCTCAGCGCGAGCCCGATGATCGCGCCGATCGCAGGCAGCGCAAACACGCCGTCCTGGCCGAAGTGGGCCTTGAGCCACGGCAGCGCCAGCGTCACCAGCAGTCCCGCCGCGAACCCCGAACCAATCAGTATTCCGAGCGTGCGCTGGCGCAGGCGTACGTAGCCACTGCGCAGCTCAGCGAGCTGCGCGGCATGCTCACGCTCCAGCGCTGCGCGCAACTGCGCGCGGTCTTGCTGGGGATGACGCGCGATCGCGGCGCGCAGTTGCGCGCGGAAGCCGGCGGGCAGCCCGGGTGCGGTCAGCGTCTTCGCCAGCGCCCGGTCGAGTGCCCCATCCAGCGGATCGGGTGGCGTATTCATGCGGCTTCCTCCAGCCAGAGCGACGGATCGCCCAGGCCCAGTTCGCGCACGCGCTCCGACAGCAGCGCGCGCGCCCGGTGCAGGTTGGTCTTGATCGTGCCTTCGGCCTGGCCCAGCATCGCGGCCACCTCGGCGACCGATTTCTCCTCGTAGTAGTACAAGGTCAGCGCCTGCCGGTAGCGCTCGGGCAGCGCCTCGACCAGCCCGCGCAACAGGTCCAGATGGTCCCGCCCGGCTTCCGGCGCAGTCGCAGTGGCGGCCTCCGCCGCCTGTTCCACCGCCGGATCGCTGAGCGAAACCGCCTCGCGCCGCCGCTCGATCGCCGACAGGCACCGGTTGCGGGTGATGGTGTAGATCCAGGTCGACAGCGATGCCCGTTGGTCGTAGCCCGGCAGGCCCTTCCAGATCCGCAGCAGGCTTTCCTGGGCCACGTCGGCGGCCTGGTCCGCATCGCGCATCAACGAACAGCATAGCCGGTACACCTTGCGCTCATAGCGCTCCAGCAGCCGGTTGAAGGCCACCTCGTGGCTTCCGCCCTGCAACAGTTCGACGATGTCGCGGTCGCGCTGGCCCGCATCCGACAGGGCAATTTGCTGCACGGACCTCTCCCGATCGCCTTTCTACCCGGCCGCCAGCCGCCAGGTTTCACCCGGCCCGGATTTTGTGACCATTCGATGAAACCGACCGCCGGATAGCCGGGTATCAAGGGCGCCAGGACTGGTCAAACAAGGGACGGACATCATGGAAACCCAGAATATCGCGCTGCTCATACCGATTCTCGGCATCGTCATGGGGATTGGCATCGGCATGCTGGCGCTCTTTCTCGATTACCGCAAGAAGCAGGAAATGTTCGCCATGCATCACAAGGAACGCATGGCCGCCATCGAAAAGGGCATGGAGGTTCCGCCCCTGCCGCCGGAATTCTTCCAGGACGGTCGGCGCCGCCGGCCCGCACTGCACAGCGACTTCCTGCGCCGCGGGCTGGTGCTGCTGTTCATTGGTGCGGCGATCTGCATCGCGCTCTACAACAACCAGCGCGACGCGTACCTGTGGGGCCTGGTGCCCGCCGGCATCGGCCTGGCCCAGCTGCTCTACTATTTCCTGGCGCGGCCCAAGACTCCCGAGGGCTGAGGGCCGGGGAGCCCCCGGGCCTCAGACTGTCCCGGGCACGGCGGCATCCGCAGGGCGCGCTTCGAGCCACCTGCGGATCCGCTGCGCGTCGGCGACGCGCGTGTACTTGCCGAAGGAATCGAGCAGCACGATCACGATCGCGCGCCCGCGGATCAGCGCCTTCATGACCAGGCACTTGCCCGCCTCGGTGATGTAGCCGGTCTTCTGCACGACGATGTTCCACGCGGGGTTGCGTACCAGCAGGTCGGTGTTGCGGAACTCGACTATCCTGCGGCCGACGCGCACCGCGTGCAGCTCGTCGGTGGAATAGCGCTGGATCGTCGGCTCGTGCGAGGCCGCGATCACGAGTTTCGACAGGTCAGCGGGGCTCGCGACGTTCTCGCCCGACAAGCCGGTGGGATCGACGAAATGCGCGTTGTGCATGCCGAGTGCGCGCGCCTTCGCGTTCATCGCCGCGACGAAGGCCGGCAGGCCGCCCGGGAAATTGCGGCCGAGCGCGTGCGCCGCGCGATTCTCGGACGACATCAGCGCGAGGTGCAGCAGGTCGCCGCGGCTCAGGCGCGTTCCGACCGCAAGGCGCGAGAAGGCGCCGCGGCCGTGTTCGCGATCCTCGTCGGTGATCTGCAGCACTTCATCGAGCGGCTGCCTGGCGTCGGTCACCACCAGCGCGGTCATCAGCTTGGTGATCGAGGCGATCGGGGTTGCCACTTCCGCCTGTCGCGCCAGCAGCACGGTCGAACTGTCTTCGTCCAGTACCAGCACCGCGTTGGAGCGGATCTGCGGATCGTCCGTGGCCGCGGGCGCGTGCGCCCTGGCATGGCGGGCCGCGGCCGGTGCGGCGGTGAACGCCAGCACCGCCACCAGGAACAGGCTCGAGACCAGGCCGTAGCTGCTTTGCTGCATGGGTACCCCTGTTTTGCGCCGCGCAGTCTAGTCTAACAGTAGCGCCGGCTTCCCGGCGCGGCCCGCGCGCAGGCATACTAGGCCGCCCGCCAACCGCGCACCTCAAACCTAAAGGACCACCCAGCGCATGAGCGCCAATTACAACCGCACCGCCATCGCACTCCACTGGGTCGTCGCCGGCCTGGTCATCATCCTGCTGGCGGTGGGCTGGTTGATGACCGACATGGCCATAGGGCCGACGCGACTGCAGGTGTACAGCTGGCACAAATGGGGCGGCATCACGGTGCTCGGCCTGTTCTTCGTGCGCGGGCTCTGGCGGCTCACGCACCCGGTGCCCGCACCGCTCCCCGCGCCGGCCTGGCAGCAGAAACTGGCGGAGATCATGCACGCGCTGCTCTACGCCATGCTGCTGGTGCAGCCGCTGACGGGCTGGCTGTACAGCAGCGCCGCGGGCCGGCAGGTCGTTTACCTGAACCTGATCCCGCTGCCCAACCTGGTGGCGAAGAACCCGCCGCTCGGCGCGGTATTCAAAGAGATCCACGCGAACGGCGCGGCGCTCCTGGCCGTGGTGATCGGCCTGCACGCACTTGCCGCGCTCAAGCATCATTTCATCGACCGCGACGACACGCTGCGTCGCATGCTGCGCGCGCGCGCGCACTAGGGCCGGCGGCAGCCCATGCGCACACCGGTGGCGCTGGCCGGAGCCGTGTTCGCGCTCGTCGCGCAGGCTGCCGATGGCAATCTCGACCTGGCCCACAGCAGCCTGGTGGCGAGCTTCCGCCAGCAGGCGGTGTCGATCGATGCGGCCTTCCGCCGCTTCGGCGGCGAGATCGACTACGACCCGGCCCATCCCGCCTCCACCCGCGCCTCGCTCAGCGTCGACATGACGAGCCTCGACATCGGCGACGAAGACTCGAACGCCGAGGTGCTCAAGGCCGCCTGGTTCGACGCGGCGCGTTTCCCGCTCGCCACGTTCCGGTCGACGGCGGTCAAGCCCACGGCCCCGGGCCAGTTCGACGCCACGGGCGAGCTGACGGTCAAGGGCCGCACGCAACCGATCACCGTCTCGGTCAGCGTGCAGCGTGCCGGCGGCGCCTTGGCCTTTGACGGCAGTTTCGAGATCTCGCGCCGGCAGTTCGACATCGGCGACCCGAGCTGGAATCCAGTGCTGGATGACCGGGTGCGTGTGCGCTTCCACCTGCTGGCCGCCAGCCACTGACGGGCGGCGAGTAGTACGTCATGCTGCGCACGTGTTCGTGCAGCAGCTGCCGGATTTCCGGCCCACGCAGGTCATCGACCCTGATCTGCATCATGTGCTCGTGCCCGTGCATGCTGCCGTTGCAAGGCCCGTAACGCTGCGAGGGCGGCCTGGGCCTTGGCCGAGGGCACGAACAGATGATCGTGGCGGGCGCCGGCGATCACATTGCAGCCGATGCCCGCCGCGGCCAGCACCTGCGCGAAGGCCGCGGTGAGCCCGACGGCCTGCAGGCCGGATTGCACCGACAGCGATATCCACGCATAGGCCGGCGCGGGCCCGTAGCCCGCTGCCGCCGCGGCCGCGGCCGCCATCACGACCGAATCTCCCTCCGCTTCGCGGATGAACGCCACGGTGGTGGCGGGCTCGATGCTGCGCCCCGCCGGCGGCGTCACGAAAACGTATTCCCCCGCGTTCAGGCGCGGCTCGAGCGAACGCAGCAGTTCATCGAGGTTGGTGCTCAAGCCAGCAACTCCTGCAATTCACGCCGCCCGCGCGGATTTCCACATCCTCATTGTCGCCCACGTCCTGTATCCGGCGCGCGGCTAGAGGAGCCCACTCATCACCTGCACCGCATTGCCCGCAACATGCACGGACTCGACGCGACCGCCGCGCTTCACGACCCGGCCGACGATCCGGCTGGCCCGCCCCATGTCGACACCCTGGTGAATGTGCCATGAGAGCGCCGCGTCGCGCTCCGGCAGCAGCGCCGCCAGGCGCGCCACCGTCGCGCCGGCCGCGCTCCCGGTTGCCGGGTCCTCGGGACAGGCATCCAGAGGCGAGAACATCCGCGCGTGCAGCCGCGCCGGGTCCGCGTCGCGAACGTAGCCATACACCGCGTCGGTGCCGATCGGCGGCAGCAGTCGGCGATGCGCGGCCGCGTCGGGCTGCGCACGTGCGAGCACCTCACGCGAGCGCAGCTCGGCCACCAGGAAGGGCAGTCCCACCGACAGCACCTGCGGCTCGTGATGCACCGTCTCGATGTCACCTGGTTCCAGGCAAAGACAGGCCGCGGCCTCGTCGCGCCTGATACCTACCCCCACCGACAGGGCTTCGGGCGCGGTCAGTTCGGCGCCGGTGATCCGCGCGCCATCGCGCAGCAGGCGCACCGGCACGAGCCCGGCGATCTCCTCAAAGACAAGTTGTTCGGGAAGCGGCGCGCCGTCCGCCTCCGCCGCGCGCGCCAGCACCAGCGCCGTGCCGATGTTCGGATGGCCCGCGAACGGCACTTCCTTCGTGCCGGTGAAGATGCGTACCTGCGCCGTGTGCGTCGGCTCGCGCGGCGGCAATACGAAGGTCGTCTCGGAATAGCGGAATTCGCGCGCGATCAACTGCATCTGGTCCGTCGCGAGGCCGGCGGCATCCAGGATCACCGCCAGCGGATTGCCGCCAAAGCGTCGATCGGTAAACACATCTACGGTGATGAAGCGGCGCTTGGTGGTCACGGTTCCGGGCACTCATTACGGATTGCAATGCATCCAGTCGGTTTGGAGATTGGCAACCGCGCCGGATTGCCCCAATGCTCCGCTGCCGGATCAGGACAGGTCAAGGAGTCCCTCGTGAACCGTCCCGACATCCGGCCCGCTGGTCGACGAGCCGCCCGGCACCGCCTGCAAGTGACGCGGCGGCATTGCCGCTTCAGAGCGTCGTAACCGTTCCACGCAAACGCGTTGACAGCGGCATGGCCAAGTGGCAAGGCCAGGTCATCGGCGGGTTCCGCGCTTCTTCGGGGGCGGCTCCGGCAGCGCGCGCGCCGTGACCCGCAATGCCATGTTCAAGCGCTCGGAATCATCGAGATCGGCCGACAGGAGGAAGAAATTCTTCGCGCCCGGAAACGGGGGGGCTTCGGTCACGTCGATCAGGCAGGCGCGGCCCGCCGGGGTCGGCTTCAGGAACAGCTGGTCATCGCACACCAGCGCAACGACTTTGCCATCCACGTACAGGGCGTACTCGCCGAACATCTTCCGGTAAGTGAGTCGGGGACCCAGGCCCGCCTGATCGCAGATGAATTCAATGGTGCCGATGCTCGAAGCCATTGTCAGGCAGTTATCCTACGCGTGGCGGGGATTGCGTCACGCTGCACAGGCCCGCCTGATCACGCGCCAGCAGCGCAGCTTGTCATCGAGACTCAGCGTGGCATTGGCCGGACTCGTCGATGGCAACAGCAGGCAACGCAGCTCGCGCGATTGGGTGACGTGCCTGCGGAACAGCTCGCCGGCCTTCGCGCCATTGAAACACACGAGAGCGATCGCCGGGTGAGTCGACAACAATGCAGCGATGTCATTGGCCGTCACGCTGTCCGGCTCGATCGAGCCATCGAGGCTGCCGGGACGGACCGCGGTTGCGCGTAGTACTGCTGCCGCCGGAGCGATTCCCGCCCGGGGAGGCTTCCCAGCACGAGCACCTTCGAACTCGGCGACACCACCGGCGGGAAGCCGCGCGCGATTAAACGTCCCGGTGTCCGCAGGGCGCGCATTTCACTGCGTCTTGCCGGTCGGCCGTTCTGCATGCTGCGGCAGACCGTCGGTGATCTCGAACCATCCGGCCTTGGAACCGACGAAGGTATGTTCGGTCGGCCGAACCCCGGGATCCGCATCGAGCGTGCCCATCGTTATTTCGGCGAGCTTGCCGCCCGCAGGTATGCCGAGGCTCGAGCCACATACCCGGCAGAACGCCCAGCCGATTCCCGGCCTGGTTTCGTACACGCTGAGCAGGTCCTGGCCGGCCAGCCAGCGAAAATGCTCTGCGCCGACCTTGGCGTAGGTGCCGAACGCAGCGCCGTGGAAGCGGCGGCACATCGAGCAGTGGCAATTGCCCACATCGGTGAGCGGGCCGCTGATCTCGTAGCGGATTCCGCGACAGAGGCAACCACCCTGGATTTTCATGCGCTCAGTCCTTGCCTCAGGCCGGGATGACCGCTGCCGGCCCGTCGCTGGATAAGCAAGCCTCTCCCGGACTCTACGCTGATCACCACACCCCACCCGCCATTCGCCCGCGCCGTGCCAATTCCATCGCGCTCGGCTCCGCAGTCGCGAACGAGCCCGGTTTGATGTCCCCATCGGGCACGTAGGTGCTCATCACGACCCCGCTGTTCGAAACCCGGGAGCGCACGAGCCGCAGTGAAGTCGGCCGGGCGGTCTCGCTGAAGATGCGCTTGCCTCGCCCGAGAACCAACGGGAAAGTCCACACGTGGTATTCGTCGACCAGCGCTGCCGCCTGCAGCGTCTGCAGCAGCTTGCCGCTGCCGATCACCTGCAGGTGCGCACCCGGCAGCGCCTTGAGTGCCGTGATGGCCGGCACGACCTCGCCCATGAGCAGATGGGAATTGTTCCACTGCAGATGCTTCAACGTACGCGAGGCCACGTGCTTCTTCGCGGCGTTGAGCGTCTGCGCAATTGGATCCTCCCGCGGCTGGTACGGCCAGAACGCCTCGAATATATCGTAGGTCCTGCGCCCGAGCAGCAGCTCGCGATCCTTGCCGTCGAATCCGGCCGTCGAGATGTCGGTGGTTTCGTCGGCATAGTTGAACATCCAGCCGCCGAGCGCGAAGCCCCCGGTCGGGTCTTCTTGCGGACCGCCGGGTGCCTGCATGACGCCGTCCAGCGAGGCAAACGTCGATACGATGAGCTTTCTCAAGGGGTCACTCCTGTCGCGAGCGCCTGGCGATCGCTGCAGATCCACATTGCCATTGGCGCGGACTCCCAGCAGGTGGTCGGCATTCTCAACGACAAAAGCATCTGGCCCGCTGGTCTGGAAGTCAATTGACAGTTGATCACTCAACGGTCGTCATTCGCGGACGCCCGCCCTGCAACGCTTGAACCTCGTGACTGACGTGCCGTCAGTCTGGTCTTGATGTCTGCATATGCGTTGGCTATGAGTTCCCGGAGTCTCGCTTCGTGCGCAAACGAGCCGGGCCATATTTTGACGTGACGCATGAACCGCCCCGAACCCTCGAGCAGCCCCGAAGGGTCGGGCAGGTGTGTGCCGAAATAGAACCCGACGTTTACATGGGCGGTGAAAGCGTTGACATAGCCCAAAGCAAGATCTTCGACGCACGCAGTGGGATGTCTGTCATGCAGTAGCTCACACACATCCGGCCCGGCTGAGCGCATCTCCAGGAACCACCGCCGCGCGGCGGAACGCGTCTCCGCCGGCAATGCGGCGAACCACTTCTCAACCGCGGGATCTTGCAACTGGGCCCCGCTCAGGGTGAACAGTCGAGCTGAGTGCATTTTGCGGTTCTCCAAAGCGGTTGGCGCGCATTTCATAGCCTTAACCACACAACAGGAGCTGCTGCCGCTACCAGGGCGACAAACTGCAGCGCAAGCACGGGTATCGCCCGGCGTGGGCTTTTCGGCAGCCACCGAAAGACGAACCACACGATGAACGGAACTTGACCGGTCATCAGCAACTGCCAAAGGTGGGCCGCGCTACCCTCGTCGGTCTCCCGAGGTACGCCCGCTACGAGAAGCCGGGTCACGATCAGCGCGAGCGCCGCCAGTGACATCGCTATGGGCAGCCATGCACTGGTTACCCTGAACGTTGAACATGTCATGCGGCACCGCCTTCCATTCCAGTGCGCTCAAATGACCGCCAGCAGCGACGGCACGCCGACTCATCGGCATCGCGGGCGTGATGCGGCTGCATGAGCGCTGTCCTTGTTCGCCCGCGGCCCGGTGCTTCAGCTGTCCAGTCCGCTGCATGAATAAGCAAGAGCACGTTTGCCCTCGCCGCGTGGATCCTAGCGTAGCCCGCCCATTGCCGTGTTAGTAGTTCGCCAAGGGCACGTGTGCCCACCTCATGTGCAGATCGCTGTGCACGCCTGCCGGAGCTGGGGCCGGGAATCTGACACTCTTCGCCAATACCACCACCGTAACCGCGCGGACGGCAAACCCGTTCGCTCGAACGCGCGGTTAGGCGCCGATACACTTACGATGCCTGGGATTGACCGCCGCCGCAGCAATCGCTTTGTTGTTGGATCGGCGGACATTTTACGGAACCATAGGAACAGAATACGCAGCAATCACCCGGAGCGGGTTTGAGGAGCGTGTGACAGCCCTGACACTCATAGAAGTACACGCAGGCATCCGTAGGCATCGTTTCTACCGCCGTCGCTCCGCACCGAGGGCAGGTAAGCGCTGACTGCAAGATCAGGTGCGGTCGCATGGACATGATGTCTAACGCTCGCGCTCAGTGGCGGCGCGGCGGGGCCGGAACCACTAGCGCGCGCAGCCCCGACGCCGAGTCGAGCAATGATCTGTCTTGGATTTCAGAGGTTGAGCAGCGCCTGGGCCGCCCGGCACGCAATGGCAAGGCATGGGCGGCGGCATAGCGCCTTGAAAACTGCGACTGCGGACGGCACCGCTCACGATGCGGCCACCCCGGTCCGCGCGAACGCGTAGTCAGATCGCGGCATTCACGGTGACCTGTCATTTGTCATCTCCTGAACGCCAATGCGGTGGCTCGCCGGTTACGTAGCAAATAACGCAGAACAAACCAGTAGTGATCGCAGCGACCAAGGCAAACCTGCCAGGATTCAGTGGCAGCAACCGCCGGGCCGAAATCGCCAGCGATACAAGATAGGCCGCCAGTACCACCCAGCCTTGCCACGTGGACGGTGGCCCCCAGCCCCAGCCTATTCGCTTGGCGGGAAACCAGTAACGCTTGCCGTCGTTCAATGCGATGCCCCCAATTCTGCGATCCAACGCTCGCGTTGAGCGGCCGGCCGCCGCGCTTCAGCGCGTGCGAACAGCGTCCATGGGCGGGCGCGCCCGAAGCGCGCACGCGCGGATCGTGACGCGGTCCGCTCGATCGCGTAGTCAGACGACGACACGAGAACCCGACTTCCGATGATCACGGACACTCCCTCGAGGCGTCGCAGGAATGCTGACCGGTCGCCAGGAAGGCTAACTCTGCGTCCGTGAAGTTGGCCTCGGCTAGTACGTGCTTGCCGCGATGCAAGTGCGAAGCCTCTACCATGATGGCGCACGGCCGACCTTCGCCCAGCAAGGACGTGTCAGCCTTGAGCTGACACTTCACGCCCTGTCCCTCCAGGAGACCGGCAACCGCACGCGCTGCCGGCATATTCGGCGCGGTCGTCAAGAGTTGCCACGATGTATCTTTCACGGTTACTCAGTCGTCTGACGCTCGCGTTGAGCGGCCAGCCGTAAGCGCTTCACGCGCGCGGACGGCGGATACGGTGGAGATAGCCGGGCACGCGCCCGCGCGGACAGCCGCCCGGTCCGCGCGAACGCGTAGTCAGCGGGCAGCTTCGCGGTAGGCTCGAAGGATTGCATTGATTCGGGTCTGATAGCCCGCTCCTTGAGACCTAAACCATTTCAATACATCAGCATCGATGCGCAGGGACACTGATGCCTTAGGAGCGACGACCTTTAGGCCGTTTCTTACGATGCCCCGGACGATGTAATTTAGGTTTGCTTCGGGGTGGTCGGGCGACAGCACCACGTCGGCGTCCTTCATCGCGCGGAGCTTGCGGAAGTTGGTCCTGGATTTCCCTGAGGAGGATGGCTGTTTCATGGGTGGTCGCTTTGCGGAAGGTTATGGGGCGAATCATCTCACCCGATTCGGTGTGTACTAGCGAAACCGGAATACCTTGCAACAGACCAAGTGTGACGAAGCGCTGCTCTCCATAACTGAAACGATCGTCCTCGTATGTAAAGGTTGGGCCAGTAAATGCTTGGTGCGCGTCAGCAAAGTCAATGCCGTGATCTTTCAGGTTCGGCAGGCGTTTGGCTTCGCCCCACTCGCACTGCATCTACGGAGTGTATATACAGCTGAGACAAAATGCAACGTGACCCATTCCGCCCGCTAACGCTCGCATTGAACGGCCGGCCAGCGGCGCCAAAGGCGCGCGGACGGCCTCGACAAATGTGACTGCCGGACGCGCGCCCGCGCGGACAGCTGCCCGGTCCGCTCGAACGCGTAGTTAGACGGCTCACCGATAAACTTCTTTGCGGTCACCCACTTTGTAGATGGTCACCGCCTGGGCATCGTCGTCAATGAGATAGACGATGCGATAGTTGCCCTGCCGAATGCGGTAACGGTCGGAATACCCGGCGAGCTTCTCCGAGCCGTGTGGACGAGGGTTGGAAGCCAGGCCCTGAATTCGTTCGACGATGCGTTGGCGATCGGGCTTGGAGCCCACCGCCGCGAGCTCTTTGCCCGCGGAGGTCTTTATGGAGATCTTATATAAGGCCACGGCGCTTCATGTTCTGCACGAAGCTCTCAAAGGACACACTACGCTGCTTCTTACGACGGTCAAATGCCGCCAGGTCCGTCGCGTCTTCGGCTAGCGATACCCGCACTGCATCATTGACCAGGTCTGAAACAGATCGATCATTTGCGGCTGCACGAAGGCGCAGCGCCTTATGAATCTCAGGCTGAAAGTAGACCGTGGCACGTTTGGGAGCGCTCATGCGGCCAATAGTGAACCCACGACGTTAAAACGTCAAGGTGACGTCACGAGCCGTCTAACGCTCGCGTTGAGCGGCCGGCCGCAAGCGCTTCAAGCGCGCGGACGACCTCAGGGGTTGCGATAGCCGGACGCGCGCCCGCGCGGACAGCTCCCCGGTCCGCTCGAACGCGTAGTTAGGCGACGGCTTCATGGCATGCATTGCCCGTAGATGACTTCTACGGCTTTCTTGTGGGCTGGGCTGGCATCGTAGAAGTGAATTTCCGTTTGGCTTAGTGGCCACCGGCCGGTGTCCCTGCGTACGCGAAATGCGATTTCGGCCTCGATGGTTTCAAGATCCCGCAACAGCGATTTTCCGTGGCCCTCAACAAAAGACCACACATAAAGTGTCATGGGTTCGCGAATGTGCTTCCACTTGTAACCGTGGTAACCACCCTTACCTTTCGCCTTTAGACCCATATTGATGCGGCTCGACATCGGCCTATTGGTAACGCCCACATAGTGAAAGTCGGTGCCGCATTTAAGTACGTATGGCTTCGGGCAGACCCGAGTAGCAGGAGCGGAGAAACCAGGTCGAGCAGCACCGGAAAGCATGACTGAGTAGGCACCACCAACCTTCGACCAAAGCGCATACATCGATGGGGGCTCAACGTGCATTCGTCGCCTAATGCTCGCGTTGAGCGGTCGGCCGTCTGCGCCGAAGGCGCGCGGACGGCCTCAAGGGTTGTAATAGCCGGACGCGCGCCCGCGCGGACGGCTCCCCGGTCCGCTCGAACGCGTAGTTAGGCCGCGTGCAATACCGCGCGGCGGACACTCGAGGGTAACGTGGCGGATACGAATTTCTCTTGCGGGAACAGGTAGTCCTCGCCCGATTCGTCAACCACCCGCACCAGACCCTTCCGCGACGCTGCGGCGTCGGGTAAGGACACATAGATCTTGCGGCGTTCAAGTGACACCTCGTATCCGGAGTTGTCGACGCAGATCACCAAGCGGCGTGCTTTGGCCATAAAAGTGTGTGTTGGCTAAAAGATGTGTTTGATCTTGAACTCGCGACGCCCAATACCCGTCGCCTCGTACCAGTGTACCTCAGCGCGGCAAAGCTCTCCGGAACTTAACCTTATATCGGCCAAGCCCTTGCGTTTGCGCCATCGGCCTCGCCCGTAACGTTTGACGAGCCGGGAGTGCTCGCGAATGCCCTTGCCCTGGGCAATGGTCTCAATCGCACCGATCTCGCCCAGGATCTCAAAGTCCATGCGCCGATCCTTCAGAGCGCCACAGGCTCGTCAACAGGCGCCAGCACGCGGCCTAACGCTCGCGTTGAGCGGCCGGCCGCAATCGCTTCCAGCGCGCGGACGGCGCACAATGTTCTGCTAGCCGGACGCGCGCGCGCGGACGGCTCCCCGGTCCGCTCGAACGCGTAGTTAGACGCCCGCTCGCGACACGAGCGGAAACTTTTGAGGCTCACGGATGGACTCGACCGCTAGGTCGACATCGAGCTTCGACCAATATAGGTGCCGTGGCGACGGCCATGCCACATCACAGATTTGCTCAATGGTGGCGTCACGGAACCAGGGAAATTGCCCGAACGGAACAAACAGCTCCTCGTCACCCAGCAACAGCCAGAAGCCGTTGCGAGAGACGTTGGACACTTCAACCGCCGAAGTGTGTTTTCCAAGCGGAGCGGATGATATCTGCATTGGCATCGACGCAACCCTGGGCGACCTTAAGCTGCTGTTCAGTAAGGCCGTGATTCTGCGCCAACCCAACCGTTGGCTCAAGCCACAACTTGGCCTCTCCGTCGGAACACTCCACGTGGACGTGCATTCGGGGCTCTTCGCGGC
>JAGWPD010000233.1 GCA_028870705.1 Gammaproteobacteria bacterium | reverse complement strand
GGCAACGCGCCGCACGCGCTCAGCCGGCCGCGAGCTCGGCTGCCAGGGCCGCGGGGCTGGCCAGCGGCGCGGAGCACTGGCTGCCCCGGCAGACGTAGGCGACGCCGCCCGGGAGTGCCTGCTTGGTCGCCAGGGCAGGCGGCAGGCCCGCGCAGTCCGCGGGCACCGCCAGCACGATGCGCCGCGGCGCGTACACCGGCGCGAGCGAGCGGCGCCAGGCTTCGATGAGTGCGGCCGGGCCGCGCAGGATGACGATCAACGGTGGCTCGAGCAGTTCCTCCAGCCCCTGCAGCAGCGCCGCGTGGCCCGACGGGTATTCCTGCAGTGGCGCCCAGGCGGCGCGCAGCGTGCGCTCGGCGGCGTCCAGGTAGCGTGTCTCGCCGAGCAGGAACCCATAACGCTGCAACACCACCGCGGCTATGCCATTCCCGGCCGGCAGCGCCTCGTCGCCGAAGGACCTAGGCCGGGCGATGAGCGCCTCGTGGCCGGCGGCCGTGAAGTAGAAACCGCCGCGCTCGTGGTCGGAGAAATGCTCCAGCACCGCGTCCAGCAGCTGCGTGCCGAAGCGCAGTTCATCGGCGTCGAAGCGCACCGTTGCCAGCTCCAGGATCGCCTCGGCCAGGAACACATGATCATCGAGGTAGGCCGGCAGACGAGCCTCGCCGCCGGCGCTGGTGGCCAGCAGCCGCCCATCGCGCCAGTGGTGCTGGCGCAGGAACGCGAGAGCGGCCGCCGCATCCTGCGCCAGATCGCCGCGGTCCAGCAGCCGGGCCGCGGTCGCGAGGCCGCGTATCGCCAGCGCATTCCAGCTGGTCAGGATCTTCTCGTCTCGCTCCGGGCGCACCCGCGTCGCACGCAATGCGAGCAGCCGGGTGCGTGCGCCCGCGAGGAGCGAATCGATCGCGGCGGCGCTGGCGCCCAGCGTGGCGGCGAGCGCCTCGACGGCGGTGGCCACGATCAGGTGATGCGCCTGCCCCTCGAAATTGGGCGGCAGATCCAGGCCGTAGCGGGCCGCGAACGCGGCGTGCTCAGCCCCGCTCAGCGCCTGGCGCACCGCGGCCGCATCCCACACGTAGTAGCTGCCTTCGACGCCGGCGGCGTCGGCATCCAGGCTCGAGTAATAGCCGCCGCCGGGCGCGCGCAGCTCGGCGCGCATCCACTCGGCCGTGCGGCCCGCGACCACGGCGAACAGGGCCTCGCCGGTGGCCGCCGCCGCCTCGGCATAAGCGCCCAGCAGCAGCGCATTGTCGTAGAGCATCTTCTCGAAATGAGGGATCTCCCAGCGCCGGTCGACGCTGTAGCGGTAGAAGCCTCCGCCCAGCTGGTCGAACAGGCCCCCCTCGGCCATCCGCGTCAGCGTCAGTGTCGCCATGTACAGCGCCTGCAGGTCCGGCGCTTCGCGGCCGGTACTCAGCAGCCAGTCGCGCAGGCTCCGTTGCACCAGCGGCGCGTGCGGGAATTTCGGGGCCGGGCCGAAGCCGCCCCACTCGGCATCGAAGCTGCGCTCGAGCTGCTCGCGGCAGCCACGGAGCGGAGCGGCATCGAGCCGTTGCGCCGGCGCGGCCGGTGGTGGCTGCAGCTCGCCCAGCGCGCGGACCACCGCACCGGCGGTCGCGCGCAGCTCGGCTGGATGGTCGCGGTAGTAGTCGGCGACATGGTTCAGCAGCGTACCGAAGGCCGGCATGCCATGGCGCGGCACGGGCGGAAAATAGGTGCCGCCGAAGAACGGCTGCTGGTCGTCGTGCATCAGGAACATGGTCAGCGGCCAGCCGCCGCCGCGGCGCGTGAGCATCTGGTGCGCCAACTGGTAGAGCCGGTCGAGGTCCGGGCGCTCTTCGCGGTCCACCTTGATGTTGACGAAGCGCGCGTTCATCAGCGCCGCAGTGGCCGGATCCTCGAAGGATTCATGCGCCATCACATGGCACCAATGACAGGCCGCGTAGCCGATCGACAGCAGGATCGGCCGCTGCTCGCGCCGTGCCAGCGCCAGCGCTTCCTTGCCCCAGGGGTACCAGTCGACCGGATTGCCGGCGTGCTGGCGCAGGTAGGGGCTGGTTTCCGCCGCGAGGCGGTTGCGGTGGGAATCCGGGTGCATCGCCGATGATCGCGCCGCGGCGCTATTGAGTAGAATGCCGGCCACTATACGCGAGACGCACGAAGAGCCATGGCCGATGAACCAACCACGGCGCCAACCGGCGATGCATTGCCGGCATCCGGCGCCGGCCACGCGCTGCCGATCCTGCGCCTGAAACGCGGCGAGGACCGCCGCCTGCGCGCCGGGCACCTGTGGGTGTTCTCCAACGAGGTGGATATCGCCGCCACGCCGCTGACCGCCTTTGCCGCTGGCGCCCACGCGCGGGTGCACGACTACCGCGACCAGTTCCTGGGTTACGCCTACGTCAATCCGCACGCACTGATCTGCGCGCGCATCCTCAGCCGCAGTCCCGTGCATCCGATCGACCGGTCGCTCCTGGTGCATCGGCTGAAGGTGGCGCTGGCGCTGCGCGAACGCCACTATGCCGCGCCCTATTACCGCCTGGTGTTCGGCGAGGGCGACGGCCTGCCCGGCCTGGTGCTCGATCGCTATGGCGAGGTGCTGGTCGGCCAGATTGCCACCGCCGGCATGGAAGCGTTGCGACCCGAGATCGAGGCGGCAGTAGACAAAGTGCTGGCGCCGCAGGCGCTGGTCTGGAAGAACGACGGCGGCGCGCGCGAACTCGAGCAGCTCCCCCGGCAGGTGATCGCCGGCCTCGGCAAGCTGCCCGACACGCTGCAGGCGGTCGAGGGCGTGCTGCAGTTCTACATGCCGCTGGCCGCCGCGCAGAAGACCGGCTGGTTCTACGACCAGGTCGCCAACCGCGAGCTGTTCCGGCGGCTGCTGTGGCCGGGCGCGCGCGTGCTCGATATCTGCAGCTACGGTGGCGCCTGGGCGATCACCGCGATGCGGTGCGGTGCCCGCGAGGCGCTGTGCGTCGATGCGTCGGAGGCCGCGCTGGCGGTGGCCGAGAGCAACGCGGTCGCCAACGGCGTGCTGGTGCGCACGCACCGCGGCGATGCCTTCGAGGTGCTCGATCAGCTGCAGCGCGAGGGCGAGCGGTTCGACGTGGTGGTGCTCGACCCGCCGGCGTTCATCAAGCGGCGCAAGGACCAGCCGCGGGGCGAAGCCGCGTATCGCAAGCTCAACCAGCTGGCGATGCGGCTGCTCGAGCGCGACGCGCTGCTGGTGAGCTGCTCCTGCTCGTTCCACCTGGCCGCGGACGACCTGGCGGGACTCATCCAGGCCGCGGCGCGCCACAACAGCCGCTTCGTGCAGATTCTGGCCGCGGGCGGCCAGTCCCCGGATCACCCGGTGCATCCGGCGATACCCGAATCCCGCTATCTGAAGGCTTTTTTCTGCCGGGTCACCCGTGCCTAGCCGTGCGGATGCCGGCTTGAGGTTAGAATTGCGCGGCCGATGCTGACCTACCCGCACATCAATCCGATCGCATTCGAGATCGGTCCGCTCCGCATCCACTGGTACGGCATCATGTACCTGGTGGCCTTTTCCGCCGCCTGGTACCTGGCGCGGCGGCGCGCCGCGCGGCCGGACTCGACGTGGACGGCGCGCGACGTCGATGATTTCATCTTCTACGCGATGCTCGGCACGATCCTCGGGGGCCGCATCGGCTACGTGCTGTTCTATGGCGAGGCGATGTGGCGCACCGACCTGCTCTACCCGTTCAAACTGTGGGAGGGGGGCATGTCCTTCCACGGCGGATTTCTCGGGGTGCTGACCGCCATTGCCCTGTTCGCGCGCGCGCGCGGCCGCCACGTCTGGGATGTGTTCGATTTCACCGCGCCGCTCCCGGGGCTCGGCATCTTCGCGGTGCGTATCGGCAATTTCATCAACGGCGAGTTGTGGGGACGGCCGACGGATGGCTGGTGGGGCATGCGCGTGAGCGATACGCCCGGCGGGCCGCTGATCGCGCGCCACGCCTCGCAGCTCTACGAGGCGGGGCTGGAAGGCCTGCTGCTGTTCACGATCCTGTGGCTGTACACCAGGCGGCCGCGCTGGCGCTACATGCCCTCGGCGCTGTTCCTGCTGTGCTATTCGCTGGCGCGGATCAGCATGGAGTTCGTGCGCGTGCCGGACGTGCAGCTGGGCTACCTGGCCGGCGGCTGGCTGACGATGGGCCAGCTGCTGTCCTTCCCGATGCTGCTGGCCGGCGCGGTGCTGCTGGTGCTCGCGCGCCGCTGGCGGCAGCCCTCGGGCAATTTCCGGCCGCCGCCGTGAGGGCCTACCTCGAGCTGCTGCGCCAGGTGCGCGAGCACGGCGTGGCCAAGCAGGACCGCACCGGCACCGGCACACGCGCGCTGTTCGGCCACCAGATGCGCTTCGACCTGGCGGCAGGCTTCCCGCTGGTGACCACCAAGAAGATCCACCTGCCCGCGGTGGTGCACGAGCTGCTGTGGTTCCTGCGCGGCGACACCAACACGCGCTACCTGCGCGAGCACGGCGTGAGCATCTGGGACGAATGGGCCGATGAGCGGGGCGAGCTCGGCCCGGTCTACGGCCACCAGTGGCGCAGCTGGCGCGCCGCGGACGGGCGGCAGATCGACCAGATCAGCGCGGCGCTGCGGCTGCTGCGCAGCAATCCGGACTCGCGCCGCATCGTCGTCAGCGCCTGGAATGTCGGCGAACTCGAGGCGATGGCGCTGCAGCCCTGCCATGCACTGTTCCAGTTCTTCGTCGCCGACGGGCGCCTGTCCTGCCAGCTCTACCAGCGCAGCGCCGACGTGTTCCTCGGCGTGCCGTTCAACATCGCCTCGTACGCGCTGCTGACGCACATGATCGCGCAGCAGTGCGACCTGCAACCGGGCGATTTCATCTGGACCGGCGGCGACTGCCATCTGTACGTCAACCACTTCGAGCAGGCACAGACGCAGCTCGCACGTGCGCCGTTGCCGCTGCCAAGGCTGGCGCTGCGGCGCGCACCCAGCCTGTTCGAGTACCGATACGAGGACTTCGAGTTCGTGGATTACCAGTACCATCCGGCGATCAAGGCGCCGATCGCCGTATGAGCGGTCCGCGCAGGCCGCTGTACCGCGTGCGCCGCTCGCAGGTGCACGGCCTGGGCGTATTTGCCGCGCGGCGCATCCGCAAGGGCACGCGCATCGTCGAATACCTGGGCGAGCGCATCTCGCACCGTGAGGCCGATCGCCGCTACGCGGCCAAGCCGCCGGACGACAACCACACCTTCCTCTACATCGTCGATCGCGGCGTGGTGATCGATGCGGGCGTCGGCGGCAACGATGCGCGCTTCATCAACCACGGCTGCGACCCCAACTGCGAGTCGGTGACCGAGGAGCGGCGCGTGTTCATCGAAGCCATCCAGACCATCCAGCCGGGCGAGGAGCTGAAGTACGACTATTCGATCGGCCGCGACCGGGACGACCCGCCGAACATCGACGCGGTCTACGCCTGCCGTTGTGGCGCGAGCGCCTGCCGCGGCACGATGCTCTGGCCGGCGCGGCGCCCGCAACCTCGCGGCAGGAAGCGGCGATGAACCGCAAGCGGCTGTCGATGGGCGCCACGCTCGGTGCGATCGGCGTGGTCTACGGTGACATCGGCACCAGTCCACTCTATGCGCTGGAGCAGTCGCTCAACGCCACCGGCGCCGGCCCGTACTCGCCCGCCAATGTGCTCGGCGTGCTGTCGCTGATGTTCTGGAGCCTGCTGGTCGTGGTCACGCTCAAGTACGTGGTGCTGATCATGCGCGCCGACAACGAAGGCGAGGGCGGCATCCTGTCGCTGTTTGCGCTGGTGCAACGCAAGCTCGAGGAGACACCGCGCTGGGGCCGCGCGATCATCGCGCTGGCGGTGATGGGGGCCGCGCTCTTCTACTGCGACGCGTTGATCACGCCGGCGATCTCGGTGCTGGGCGCGGTCGAGGGGCTGGAGCTGCTCAATCCGGGCATGCGGCGCGTAGTGGTGCCGCTCACGCTGGTGATCATCGTGGTGCTGTTCGCGATCCAGCATCGCGGCACCGAACGCGTCGGCCGGCTGTTCGCGCCGATCATGTTCCTGTGGTTCGCGGTGCTGGCCTGGACCGGCGCGGTGGCGATCATGCGCAATCCGCAGGTCCTGGCCGCGATCAATCCGTACTATGGCATCGCATTGCTGCTGCATCACCAGGTGGTCGCGCTGGCGATCCTGGGCGCGGTGTTCCTGACCGTGACCGGCGGCGAGGCCTTGTACGCCGACATGGGTTCGTTCGGCAAGGGGCCGGTGCGGCTGGCCTGGTTCGGCCTGGTCTGGCCGGCGCTGCTGCTGAGCTATTTTGGCCAGGGAGCGCTGGTGCTGACGGATGCTGCGGCGGCGCACAAGCCGCTGTTCGCGCTGGTGCCGGTGTCGTTGCTGCCGTGGATGGTGCTGCTGGCGACGCTGGCGGCGATCATCGCCTCGCAGGCGACCATCACCGGGGCGTTCTCGGTGACGCGCCAGGCGGTGCAGCTCGACCTGCTGCCGCGGCTGCGCATCCTGCAGACCTCCGCCCACGAGCACGGCCACGTGTTCGTGCCGATCGTGAACACGCTGGTGTTCATCGCGGTGTGCATCTTCGTGATCGGCTTCGGCTCTTCGGACGCGCTCGGCAGCGCCTACGGCGCCGCCGTCTCCGGCACGATGGGCGTCACCACGATACTCGGCATAGTGCTGGCGGCCGCGCGCTGGCGCTGGCCGGCCTGGCGCGTGGCGCTGGCTTTCGGGCCGCTGTTCGTGGTCGACGCGACCTACACGATAGCCAACCTCGCCAAGTTCCTGCAGGGCGCCTGGGTGCCGCTGCTGTTCGCGACGCTCCTGTTCGGCGTGTTCATGACCTGGCGTTCCGGGCGGCGGCTGATGCGGGCCGCGCTGCGCGAGCTGGCGGTGCCCCTCAAGGAACTGCCCGGGCTCCTGCAGCGGGCGACGCGCGTGCCCGGCACCGCGGTGTTCCTGGTCAGCGAGCCGCGCTTCGTGCCGACGGCATTCCTGCGCAACCTCGAGCACAACCACGTCGCGCACGAGCGCATCGTGTTCCTCAACATGGAATTCGTGCGCACGCCGCGCCAGGATCCGAACGACCGGGTGCGCATCGATGCGCTCCAGCCCGACGTGCTGGTGGTCACCGCGCGCTTCGGCTTCATGGAAACGCCCGATGTCAGCGCCGCGCTCAAGCAATGCCGGGTGCGCGGCCTGAAGCTGTTCGGGCAGGACTGCTCGTTCTTCCTCGGCTGGCACCTGGTGCGGCCGCGCCCGCGCGGCGGCTACGAGGGCATGCGCCGCAGGCTGTTCGCCTGGATGCAACGGCGCAGCACGCAGGCAGCCGAGTTCTTCCGCATGCCCGAGAAGCGCGTGATCGTGCTGGCGACCCAGGTCGAACTTTGAAGATCACGATCGTCGCGGCGCTCGCCAGCAATGGCGTGATCGGCCGCGACGGCGGGCTTCCCTGGCACCTGCCCGATGACCTGCGCCGCTTCAGGGCGCTGACGCTGGGACGGCCGGTGCTGATGGGCCGGCGCACCTTCGAGTCGGTCGGCAGGCCGCTGCCCGGGCGGCGCAACCTCGTGCTGACGCGCGGCGCGGCGCCGCTGCCCGCGGGCGTGGAGCG
>JAGWPD010000232.1 GCA_028870705.1 Gammaproteobacteria bacterium | reverse complement strand
GTGCACGCGCTGCGCGTGCAATACCGCGCGCGGGAGCGCGGGCCGTCGCGGCCCCGCGCCCCCGCCGTGGACGGGGTCAGCTTCCGGATAGCCGAGGGCGAGAGCGTCGGTCTGGTCGGGGAATCCGGCAGCGGAAAATCCAGCATTGCCCGCGCCCTGTTGCGGCTCATTCCCGCGACCGGCCGCGTGCTGTTCCAGGGCTGCGACCTGATGCTCCTGCGGGGCGCCCCGTTGCGCGCGGTGCGCGAGCACATCCAGATCGTGTTCCAGGATCCGCGCAGCGCGCTGGATCCGCGCATGAGCGTGGCCGAACTGGTGGCCGAGCCGCTGCTCGAGTTCCGCCCGGCGCTCGCATCGCAGCACCGCGAACTCGCGCTGGCAATGCTCGCGCACACCGGGCTCGGGCCCGAACTGGCGGCGCGCTATCCGCACCAGCTCTCGGGCGGGCAGGCGCAGCGGGTGGGGCTGGCGCGAGCATTGATCCTGCGACCGCAACTGCTGGTGTGCGATGAACCCGTGGCGGCGTTGGATGTGTCGATACGTTCGCAGGTCGCCAACCTGCTGTCCGACATGCGCGCCGAGCTGGGGCTCGCGCTGCTGTTCATCGCGCATGATCTGGCCACCGTGCGTTTCCTGTGCGATCGCGTGCTGGTGCTGTTTGCCGGACAGCTGATCGAGGAGGCGCCACGCGATGCGCTCTACGGCCACCCGCAGCACCCTTACACGAGGGCGCTGCTGGCCGCCAACCCCGTGCCCGATCCCGCAGTCCGCTACCGGCAGCCCGGCGTCCCGATCCCTGCCGTGGCCACCGACGCTGCAGTGCGGGAACCGCCACAGGTTCGAGCGGGCTGCGCTTACCGGGCGCGTTGCCCGCTGGCCGTGCCGCGCTGCTCGCAGGAGGCCCCGATCCTGCGGCCGGTCGGCGCCAGCCTGGTCAGCTGCCACCGCGCCGGCGAATAGCACGCGCACGCTTCGCCGCGACGAGTTAACATTGCGCGCCAGCAGGCCTCGGCGCCGCCGGAAGCCGCCTGCCAAGAACCAAAATCAGGAGCCAGATTGCCATGATGACCAGAAACTCTAGGACCGTTCGATTCCTGGCGGTTGCCGCCGCGCTGCTGCTGGGCGCATGCGCAAACCAGATGGAGCCGGCACAGAAGGCCATTGCAGGAGTCGAGAGCGCCGTGAATGCGGCTGCCCCGGACGCCGGCAAGTACGTGCCCGACCAGCTCGCTGCCGTGCAGAAGAAGCTCGCCGACCTCAAGACCTCGTTCGACAACAAGGATTACGCCGCCGTGCTGGCCGGCGCGCCGGGCGCGCTGACCGATGCCCAGGGCTTGCTGGGCGCCGCGATGCTCAAGAAGGATGAGGTCGTGAAGGCGATGAGCGCGCAATGGCCGGCGCTGGCCGCATCGCTCCCCGGTCTCGTCACTTCGGTCACCGGCAAGGTGAACGCACTGGCCAAAATGAAGCACGCGCCGGCGGGTGTCGACATGGATGCCGCCAAGGCCGCGGTTGCCGATGCGGGTTCGCTGTGGGGCAAGGCCCAGGCCGCATTCGCCGCGAACAACATCGAGGAAGCCGTCAACACCGCCAACGAGGTCAAGGCGAAGGTCGAAGCCGCCGCAGCCGCGATCAAGATGAAGCTGCCGGCCGCAGCGCCGGCCGCCGCTGCGAAGAAATAGCGTCAGCCGCAGCGGATCAAGCCAGAGCCCGACGGCGGGCCCATGGGGGCGATCAGCGGGGCAGTGTCCGGGTGCCGGTACGGTACCAGGCCCTGCCCCGTTTCATTCAGGTGGATTCGCAAGCCTCGAGGCGCTCGACCGTGCGCCAGCCGCGCGGCAGGACCGCGCCGCGTTGTGCGCGCTCGCCACGATAGTGCTGCAGGTCCGGGGCGCCGAGCGTCATCTGGCGTTCGCCCGAGTACACCCGCAGCGACTGTCCCGGTGCCAGCACGGTCACCGCGATCATCAGTTCCTCGCGTGACCCGGCTTTCTTCCCCGGAATTCCGAACAGCTTGTTGCCCTTGCCGCGCGGCAGCTCGGGCACTTCGGCGGCCGGGAATACCAGCAACCGACCTTCGCTGTTGACCGCGGCCACGCAGGCTGCTCCGGCTGGCACCGGCACCGGTGGCAGGACCAGCGCGCCCTCGCTGACATTGATGACCGACTTGCCGGCGCGATTGCGCGATTGCAATTCGGCCAGTCGCACGGTGAACCCGAAGCCCGCGTCGGTCGCGAGCAACCACAGGTCGGCCGGCTCGCCGATCAATACTCCGGCGAAGCGTGCGCCGTCCGGGGGATCCAGGCGCCCCGAGAGCGGCTCGCCGGCGCCGCGCGCCGAGGGCAGGCTGTGCGCAGGCAGGCTGTAGGCACGCCCGGTGCTGTCGACGAACAGCGCCGCCTGGGTGCTGCGGCCCCGGGCCGCGGCCTGGAACGCATCACCGGTCTTGTAGGCGAGCGAAAGCGGATCAATGTCGTGGCCCTTGGCTGCCCGCACCCAGCCGCCAGTCGACAGTACGATCGTCACCGGCTCGTTGGCGACCAGGTCAGTCGCCTCGATGGCCTGCGCGGCCGCGCGCTCGACGATGCGGGTGCGCCGCTCGTCCCCGTATTCCTCGGCGTCCGCAACGATCTCCGCGCGCAGCAGCCTGGTGAGCTTCGCCTTGCTGGCGAGCAGCGCCTCGATCTCCTTGCGCTCCTCGGCCAGGCGCGTCTGCTCGTCGCGGATCTTCATCTCCTCGAGCTTCGCGAGGTGCCGCAGCTTGGTTTCGAGGATTGCTTCGGCCTGCTCTTCCGCAAGCTCGAAACGCCTGATGAGTACGGGCTTCGGCTCTTCCTCGCGGCGGATGATGCGGATCACCTCGTCCAGGTTCAGATAGGCCACCAGCAGGCCGTCGAGGATGTGCAGGCGTCGCGCTACCTTGTCGAGCCGGAACTCCAGCCGGCGGCGCACGGTGCGGCGGCGGAATTCCAGCCACTCGGTCAGCAGCGTCCTCAGGCCCATGACGCGCGGCCGGCCATCGAGCGCGATCACGTTGATGTTGACGCGGTAACTGCGCTCGAGGTCCGTCGTCGCGAACAAGTGCGCCATCAGCTGCTCGATGTCGACGCGGTTCGAGCGCGGTTCGATCACCAGCCGCGTCGCGTTCTCGTGATCCGACTCGTCACGGATGTCCTCGACCATCGGCAGTTTCTTCTCGCGCATCTGCTGCGCGATCTGCTCCTGCACGCGGCTGCCCGACACCTGGTAGGGCAGCTGCGTGATCACGATGTGGCCGCTCTCCTTCTCCTGCTCCCACACAGCGCGCGCGCGGTAGCTGCCGGCGCCTTTGTCGTAGAACTCGACCAGCTCATCGCGGCTGGAGATGATCTCGGCGCCGGTCGGCAGGTCCGGCCCCTTCACGTGCCTGAGCAGCGCGCGCGTGGTGGCATCCGGGTCGTCGAGCAGGTGCACGCAGGCCGCGGCGACTTCGCGCAGGTTGTGCGGCGGAATGTCGGTCGCCATGCCCACCGCGATGCCGGAGGCACCGTTGAGCAGCAGGTTCGGCAGGCGCGCCGGCAACAACAGCGGCTCCTCGAGCGTGCCATCGAAGTTCGGGCCCCAGTCAACCGTGCCTTCGGTCAGCTCATCGAGCAGCAGGTCGGCGTAGCGCGTCAGCCGCGACTCGGTGTAGCGCATCGCGGCGAAGGATTTCGGATCGTCGGCCGAGCCCCAGTTGCCCTGCCCGTCGACCAGCGGGTAACGGTAGGAGAAATCCTGCGCCATGTGCACCATGGCTTCGTAACAGGCCGCATCGCCGTGCGGATGGAACTTGCCGATCACGTCGCCG
>JAGWPD010000231.1 GCA_028870705.1 Gammaproteobacteria bacterium | reverse complement strand
CGGCCGCTGGCGCCGGCCGGGCCGGCGGGGCGCCGGCCGTGCCGGGTGACTGGAACGCCCAGTTCGGCCGGCCGGATTTGTCCACTTCGAGCGCCACCACCGGGCGGCGGATCACCAGGGAATCGACGACGAACCGCCCGCGCAGCAGCGGCCACACCTCGGCGATCAGATCGACACTGTCGGCCGAGAACATTTGCGGCGTCGCCGCGCCGGGCGCGTTGGAGAAATGGATGCCGCTCACCGACACGCGCAGCCTGGGCAACAGCGCCAGATGCAGGTCGCCATCGATGCGCAGGTCGCGGCCGGTTGCCGCATGCACCGCGGCAATGACACGGGGCCGCAAATCGATGAGGCGCGGCCCGACGAAAGCGCCGGCCACCACCACGACCAGGAGGACGATCACAATACCGAGAAGGGCGAACAGCAACTTCTTCACCGCGCACCACCTGTCCAGCGCTCGTTCCCGAGCGGCAATTGATGTTACGCCGGCCGCGCGCCCTCTCTTTTGACCTGGATCAAACGCTGTTTCACCACGCCCCGGTTCATTTATGTAATATAACCCCTTGCATCCATGGGCTGGATTATATCCTGTGCTTGGTGGAGTGCATTGTGCAACCTCAAACTGGGGTCGGTGCCCCCTCTGGGCCATGGATGCCGCAGCCTTGAACAGGGGAGACGCAGCGCTTTGACAGGCGATACCGTCAGTCCCTACCACCGCGGCTTTCGAGAGTTTTCCGAGGCATACGAAGCGTTTAGCTTCAACGATATCCACCGTGACGCCATCGCGTTCCTCCCGGCGGTCCGGGGGACAGTGCTCGACGTCGGCGCCGGAAGCGGGCGCGACGCGGCCTGGTTTGCCGCCCGCGACTGGGATGTGGTGGCCATTGAACCGGCGGCCGCCCTGCGCGGCGAGGCCGCGCGCCGGCACCCATCGCCGCGCATCCGCTGGATCGACGACCGCCTGCCGGTGCTCGCCGCCATCCACCGGCTCGGCCTCGTATTCGATCTGATCTGGCTGAGCGGCGTGTGGATGCATGTGCCGCCCGCCGATCGGTCACGCGCCATGCGCAAGCTGGCGACACTCCTCAAGCCGGGCGGGCGCATCGTTCTCACGCTGCGCCACGGGCCGTCGCCCGAGGATCGCCCGATGTGGCCTGTCGATGCGCACGAGGTGGAGCGACTCGGCCTGGATCTCGGCCTCGCCCTGCGCGTCGCGACGGAGCGGACCGCGGACCTGCAGGGGCAGCCGGGCGTGCGCTGGCAGACGGTCGTACTCGATCTGCCGGATGACGGTGGTGGCGCGCTGCCGCTGCTTCGCAGCGTCATCCTGACGCAGGAGAAATCGGCCACCTACAAGCTCGCACTTCTGCGCTGCATCGCGCGCATCGCCGACACCTCCCCCAACGTCGCTCGCGAGGCGGAGGATTACGTCGAGCTCCCGCTCGGGCTCATCGCCTTGTACTGGATCCGCATGTTCAAGCCGCTCATCGAGCGTGGCTTGCCCCAGCGGCCGGGCGCGACGATGGGCTTCGTGACAAGCGCGTTCCGCGCGCTCGGCGGCGTCGCGCCCTGCGATCTGCGCATCGGCCAAGCCTTTGCCGCGGCGGATGGCGAGGCGCTGCGCCGGGCGCTGTCGCATGCAGCCCGCCTGATTGCCGACATGCCAGCCACCCACCTGACCTTTGCGGATAACCGTCCGGTCTTTCCGACCTGCTATGGACGAACACCGGCAGCCAGCCGGTCGTTCGCGGTCGAAGAGGGCATGCTCTGGCTCTACGGCGCAACACGCGTGCCGCTGCCCGTCTGGCAGGCGCTGCGGCGCATGGCGGCATGGGTCGAGCCGATGCTGGTGGCCGAGTGGGTGCGCCTTACCAAGGTATATGCCGAGCGGTCGCGCCAGGCCGTCACCGCCGATGACGTGCTGGCCGCGCTGCGCTGGATCGAGCCCGAGCGAGACACCACCTTTGTCCGTGACCTTGCCCGCCGTCGCATGGTGGGCGGCCAGGCGATCCGGTGCGTCTGGTCGGGCCGGGCGCTCACCATCGGGTCGTTCGATATTGACCACTGCCTGCCGTGGTCGGCATGGCCATGCGGGGATCTTTGGAATTTGCTGCCGGCCGTGCCGAAGGTAAACCGCCACGCCAAGCGCGAGCGGATCGTGGCGGGGTCCGCGCTCGCGCAAGCAAAGCCCTTGATCATCGACTGGTGGAGAACCGCATACCTCGAGGCCGAAGCAGGCGTGCGCGCGCGCTTTGCCCAGGAGGCGCAGACCACCTTGCCGATCCTGAAGAACAGAAATCTTGATCTGGATGATCTGTTCCAGGCGCTCGACTTCCGCCGGCTTCGGCTGCGGCAGGACACGCAGATGGCGGAATGGGCGGGCATGCCTTCGTCGCGCAATCCGGAGAAATGACCTGCACAGCGCCTAAGCCGCCAGCCCCGCGCTCCAGCCGCTCGCCCATGCCCACTGGAAATTATAGCCGCCGAGCCAGCCGGTCACATCCACCGCCTCGCCGATGACGTAGAGCCCCGGCACGGCCCGGGCCTCCATGCTGCGGGAGGACAGCCCATCGGTGGCGACGCCGCCCAGCGTGACCTCGGCCTTCGCGTAGCCTTCAGTGCCG
>JAGWPD010000025.1 GCA_028870705.1 Gammaproteobacteria bacterium | reverse complement strand
GCGGCCCCGGCAGGGGCGCCCGCGCCGCCCGCCGCGGCCGCGGACGCGGCGGCCCCGCAGACCCCGCCCACGCCGCCAGCCGAGGAATCGAAGCTCGAGAAAATCTCCCCACTCCCGGCCGCCGGGAAGCTCCCTGCGGGCAAGTGGATCGCGGGCACGAACTACCGGGTGCTGATGCCAGCCCAACCGACCGACGCGGCGCCTGGCAAGGTCGAGGTGATCGAGGTGTTCTGGTACGCCTGCCCGCACTGCTACGCGCTCGAGCCGTACCTGACGGCCTGGCTCAAGAACAAGCCGTCGTACATCGATTTCCGCCGCGTGCCGGTCACCTGGCAGCCCGTGCATCAGTCGCACGCCCGGCTGTTCTACGCGCTCGAGGCGCTCGGCAAGGAGGACGCGCTGCACAGCGCCGTGTTCGCCGAGATGCACGATCGCAAGAACTACATGTTCACGCAGGGCGATGAGCGCGCGACGCTCAGCGCGCAGCTGGCCTTCGCCAGGGCGCACGGCATCAGCGAATCGGATTTCACCAACGCCTACAACTCCTTCACCGTGCAGACCGAATTGTCGAAGGCCGACGACCTCGTGCACCGCTACCACATCGACGGCGTGCCGCTGGTGGTGGTCAATGGCAAGTACGTCACGGACGTGACGATGGCCTGTGCCGACCAGCCGGATAACAAGTCCTGCAACGGCCATGAGCGCCTGATCAGCATGATCAACGACCTGGCGGCCAGCGAAAAAGGCCGCTAAGCGTTCGCCGCGGCGCAGATGCGGAACCGCTACGCGCTGCAGGGACATGGCTTGATCAGCGGCAATGCCGCACTGGCGGACGTCCTGTGGATTGACCTGCTCGAGCCCACGCCCGAGGAAGAGCGCGCCACCGAGGCGGAATGCGGCATCGACGTGCCGACGCGCGAGGAGATGCGCGAGATCGAGTCGTCCAACCGCCTGTACGAGGAACACGGCGCGGTCTACCTGACGACCACCATCGTCACCAAACTCGACACCGACCTGCCGCAGAACTCGCAGGTCACCTTCATCCTCAAGGACGGGCGGCTGGTCACCAACCGCTACACCGACCCGCTCCCGTTCCGCCGGTTCATCAGCTACGCCGAACGCCACGCGCCCGCTTGCAGCTCGGGTCCGGCCATCCTCGCCGGGCTGGTCGAGGCGATCATCAACCGCGTCGCCGACGTGATCGAGCGCGTCAGCGCCGACCTGGATGGCATCTCCGCCGAAGTGTTCACGCGCCCGACGCGCCGCCGCCGCGGCGGTCCGCGCGACTTCCGCGCCGTGCTCGAACGCGTCGGCCAGAGCGGCGAGCTGATCGCCAAGACGCGCGAGAGCCTGGTGAGCCTCGGGCGCGCGCTGGCCTTCGTGCAGCAATCGACCTCGGCCAGCTTCAGCGGCGACGTGCGCACGCGGTTGCGCACGCTCTCGCGCGACGTCATCGCGATGAGCGATCACGCCTCGTTCCTCGGCAACAACGTCTCGTTCATCCTCGATGCGACGCTCGGCATGATCAACATCGACCAGAACAACATCCTGAAGATCTTCTCGGTGGTCACCGTGTTCCTGCTGCCGCCGTCGGTGATCGGCGCGATCTACGGCATGAACTTCGACCACATTCCCTGGGCGCACGAATCCTGGGGCTTCATCGGGGCGCTGGGCCTGATGGCGGGCTCGGCAGTGCTGCCCTACCTGATTTTCAAGCGCCGCGGCTGGCTCTAGCGCCAGTCGCGCCGGCCGGGCGCTTGAGGTAATCTTGCGCGCCGCCGCGCCCGTAGCTCAGCTGGATAGAGTACTGCCCTCCGAAGGCAGGGGTCGTGGGTTCGAATCCCGCCGGGCGCGCCATTTGGGCCGCGGCTGCAGCTATAATGGCCGCCTCCGTTTCCAGGCCCAGCATCGGATTGCCCGTGAGCAAACACGACACGCATTTCTTCAATACCTTCAGCATGATCATCGGCGGCCTGATCGTGGTCGCACTGCTCATTTTTGCGCTGGCGCGGGTGGTGGCCGGGCACACGCAGGAACCCGAGGTCTACGCGGATGCGCAGTACGTGGCCAGCGTCGAAGAGCGCATCAGGCCCTTCGCGCGCGAAGCGGTTGCCGGGGCGGATAATTCCGCGCTGGCGATCCAGGCGCCTCCGCAGGCGATGAGCGTCGCGCTGGTCGTGCCGAAGGATGGCCCGGCGCTCTACGAAGCCGTGTGCAAGAACTGCCATGCGGCCAGCGTCGCTGGCGCGCCGAAGTTCGGCGACCACAGCGCCTGGGCGCCGCGCATCGCCAAGGGCAAGACGACGCTCTACGAACACGCCCTCAAGGGCTTCAATGCAATGCCCGCCAAGGGTGGCCGCACCGACCTGAGCGATGAGCTGATCAAGGCCGGCGTCGACTACCTGGTGCAGAAAGGCAGCTAGGGCCTGTTCACACTCAGGACATCGATGCGTTGCTGCTCAAAAGGCTTTCAGACAAGGCGCGCGCGCGCTCAACCCACCCCGATCGCCGGTCGCAGGCTCGCGGCCTCGCTGACGTGCGCCGCGCCGAGCTCGGCGGCGCCCTCCAGGTCCGCGATCGTGCGCGCCACCTTCAGCAACCGGTGATAGCCGCGGGCGGAGAGCCCGAGCCTTGCGCACACCTGCGCCACCAGCCGTTGCGCCTCCGGCCTGGCGCGGCAGTGCGCGGCGAGGCCGGCGTGATCGAGGCGCGCGTTGCAGCAGCGCTGGCGCTCGATCTGGACCGAACGGGCGCGCCGCACCTGCGCGGCGAGCGCGCCCGCCGCGGCCGCG
>JAGWPD010000230.1 GCA_028870705.1 Gammaproteobacteria bacterium | reverse complement strand
CGCGGCGAGCCACTGCGGCGCCTCGCTCCCCGCGAGCCGCATCAGCAGGGCCTGGTGGCGCCCGACGAGCTCGCGGTCCGCATCGCTCGCATCCTGCAGCAGCAGCGGCAGCCGCCGCGCGGGACTGATATCCATTTCGCCGCGGATCTGCCGTACGCCGAGCACGAATTGCTGCAGCCATTGCATCTCGGTCTCGGCGTCCGCATCGGCAGGATAGTCGCCAGCGCGCGGCCAGGGAGCGAGCATGATGGTGGCGGCGCCAGCCGCGGCCTGCGCGCCCGGCACCAGCGGCGCGACGCGCTGCCAGATCTCCTCGGTGATGAAGGGCATCAGCGGATGGAGCGTCCGCAGCAGCGCCTCGAGCACCTGCAGCAGCGTCGCCCGCGTGCCGCGCTGCTGCGCTGCGCTGCCACCGCCCTGCTGCAGCACCGGCTTGGCCAGCTCGAGGTACCAGTCGCAGTACTCGCGCCAGGTGAATTCGTACAGTGCGGCGGCGGCGAAGTCGAAGCGGTATTCGGCGAACGCGGTGTCGACCGCGGCAATCGTCGCATGCAGCCGGGAGCGTATCCAGCGATCCGCCATCGACAGTTCCACGGATCCGTTGCCAGGGTTCGCGGCGCGGGCGGGCGACTCCGTCCCGGCCGCCTGCAGCACGAAGCGCGCTGCATTCCACAGCTTGTTGCAGAAGTTGCGGTTGGCGGCGACGCGCTGCAGGTCGAAGCGCAGGTCGCGGCTGTGCGTGGCGAGCGCGGCGAAGGTGAACCTGAGCGCATCGGTGCCGCAGGCGGCGATGCCTTCAGGGAACTGCCTGCGCGTGGCCTTCTCGATTGCCGGCGCCAGGCGCGGCTGCATCAGGCCACCGGTGCGCTTGGCCACGAGCGCCTCGAGGCCGATGCCGTCGACGATGTCGAGCGGGTCGATCACGTTGCCCTTCGATTTCGACATCTTCTGGCCTTCGCCGTCGCGGATCAGGCCGTGCACGTACACGTCGCGGAACGGCACGTCGCCCATGAACTTCAGTCCGAACATGATCATCCGCGCGACCCAGAAAAAGATGATGTCGAAACCGGTCACCAGCACGTTGGTCGGGTAGAAGCGCCCGAGCTCCGGCGAGCCTTGCGGCCAGTCGAGCGTGGAGAAGGGCCACAGGGCGGATGAGAACCAGGTGTCGAGCACGTCCTCGTCCTGGCGCAGCTCGACCTCGCGACCATGGCGCGCGCGCGCCTGCGCTGCGGCCGTGGCGGCGTCGCGCGCCACGTAGACGTGGCCAGCGGCGTCGTACCAGGCCGGAATGCGATGTCCCCACCAGAGCTGGCGGCTGATGCACCAGTCCTCGATGTTGCGCATCCACTGGAAGTAGGTCTTGTCCCAGTTCCCGGGCACGAAGCGGATGCGGCCCTGCTCGACCGCCGCGATCGCCGGAGCGGCGAGCGGCGCGACCCGCACGTACCACTGGTCCGTGAGATAAGGTTCGATGACCGCGCCGCTGCGGTCGCCCCGCGGCACCTTGAGCTTGTGCGGCTCGATCCGCTCGATCAGGCCAGCCGCCTCGAGCTCCTCCACGACGCGCTTGCGCGCCGCGTCGCGATCGAGGCCGCGCAGCCCCGGCGGCGCCTGCTCATTCATGCGGGCATCGGGCGTGAACACGTTGATCAGCGGCAGCGAGTGGCGCTGGGCCACCGCGTAATCATTGAAGTCGTGTGCCGGCGTGATTTTCACGCATCCTGTCCCGAATTCCGGGTCGACGTAGGTATCGGCGATAACCGGGATCTCCCGCCCGGCGAGCGGCAGGCGCACCAGGCGCCCGACCAGGTGGCGGTAGCGCTGGTCGTCGGGATGCACCGCCACCGCCGCATCGCCGAGCATCGTCTCGGGCCGTGTGGTCGCCACCACCAGCGCACCGCTCCCGTCGCTGAGCGGATAGCGCAGGTGCCACAGCGACCCGGTTTCTTCCTCGCTCAGCACCTCCAGATCGGAAATCGCAGTGCGCAGCACCGGATCCCAGTTGACCAGCCGCTGGCCGCGGTAGATCAGCTGTTCCTCATACAGGCGCACGAAAGTCTCGGTGACCGCCTGCGAGAGTCCGGCGTCCATCGTGAAGCGATCACGCGACCAGTCGACCGAGGCGCCGAGCCGGCGCATCTGCCGGGCGATCGTGCCGCCGGACTGCGCTTTCCATTCCCAGACGCGCGCAATGAATTCCTCGCGCGTGAGGTCGGTACGCCGCTTGCCTTCCGCATTGAGCTGGCGCTCGACCACCATCTGCGTGGCGATGCCCGCATGGTCGGTGCCCGGCTGCCACAGCGTGCTCTCGCCGCGCATCCGGTGATAGCGCGCCAGCGCGTCCATGATCGTGTCCTGGAACGCGTGCCCCATGTGCAGCGTGCCGGTCACGTTCGGTGGCGGAATCACGATGCAGAACGCGCCCGCGCCCGCGCGCGGCGCGAAGCAGCCCTGCGCTTCCCACTGCGCGTACCTGCGCTGCTCGATCTCCGCCGGCGAGTAGCTCTTGTCCATGGATCGCCCGCCCGGCTATGCGCTGGCCGCGCCGGGCTTGTGGGTCGTGGGCTCGATGCCCATGGCGCGATACTGGCGGAAGCGCTCGCGGCCGGATTGGCGGCGAGCCGGGTCTTCATCGACGATCTCGATCACACGTTTCGCGTCCGCGACTCCGGCCGGTAACGCGGCCGAGAGGTTGACGATCAGCTGTGCTGGCGAGGGCGGTGCGGTGCCGGCACTGAGCAGCACGGGCGTCTCCTCCCAATCCGATTCCGCTGTCACCGGCTCGTGCGGTACGAAGCTGCGGTCGGCAAAGGTCCACAGCAGCTCGTCGAAGCGGGCCAGGTCATCGTCCGCATCGAAGCAGACCAGCACCCGCTGTTCCGCCAGGAAGGCGCGCTCGATCTCCTGGCAGGCGAACTTCCAGCGCGCGCGGGAATCGTTCCCTGCCAGCACGTAGAAATCTGCGCGCTCCACTTGCCGGTCCGGACCGCGCTAGCCGCGTGCACGCCGGATCATGAAGTCGCCCAGCAGCGCGAGTGGCCGGCCGGTGGCGCTCTTCTGCGCGCCCGACAGCCAGGCCGTGCCGGCGATGTCGAGGTGCGCCCACTTCATGCCTTTGGTGAAGCGGCCCAGGAACGCGGCGGCAGTGATCGCGCCGCCATCGCGGCCGGCGACGTTGGCCACGTCGGCGAAATTGGTCTTGAGCTGCTCGCCGTATTCCTCGGTCAGCGGCAGTTGCCAGGCGCGATCGTCCGCGCGCTTGCCCGATGCCACCAGCTCGCGCGCCAGTTCGTCGTCGTTGCCCATGACGCCGGTGTGATGCGCGCCGAGCGCCACGACGCACGCGCCGGTGAGCGTGGCCATGTCGATCACGGCGGCGGGGCGGTAGCGGCGTGCGTAGTGCAGCGCATCGCTCAGGATCAACCGGCCTTCCGCGTCGGTGTTGAGGATCTCGACGGTCTGCCCGTCGGCGCTGGTGACGATGTCCCCGGGCTTGATCGCGCGCCCACCCGGCATGTTCTCGCAGGCCGGGATCAGGCCGACGAGGTTGAGACGCAGCTTGAGGCGCGCCGCCAGGTCGAAGGCCGCGAGCACGGTGGCCGCGCCGCACATGTCGAATTTCATCTCGTCCATGGCATTGGCATCCTTGATGGAGATGCCGCCGCTGTCGAAGGTGACGCCCTTGCCCACGAGCACCAACGGAGCCGCGCCGCGGCGGCCGCCGCGGTGCTCGAGGATGATGAAGCGGGGCGGTTCAGCGCTGCCGCGCGTCACGGCGAGGAAGCAGCCCATCTTCAATCGCCTGATCTGCGCCTCGTTGAGCGCGCGGGCGCGCACCGAGCGGTGCGAGCGCGCGAGCTGCGCGGCCTGGGCAGCCAGGTAGCGCGGTGTGCAGATGTTGCCGGGCAGGTTGGCGATATTGCGCAGCAGGGCCGCACTCCCGGCAATCGCGCTGCCATCACCGAGGCCGCGGCGCGCATCCGCCAGGCCGCCCGCCGCGAACGGGCCGAAGCTGGCGCGTGCCAGCGACGGCGCGGGCGGCCGCTTGCCGGTCTTCAGGTCGTTGATGCGGTAGAGTGCGGCACCGCAGGCCTCCGCGGCCGAACGGGCCAGCGTGTAGTCGTCCAGCTCGCGCTCGTCCGGACGCTCGAGGGCGAACACGGCGCTGGCCACGCGCGTGCGCGCGAGCGCAGTAACCGCGGCAGTGAGCGCGCGCCGCCACCCGCGGCGGTGGTAATTCCTGGCCGCGCCCAGGCCCACCAGCAACAGCCGAGTGGCGCGCAATCCGGGCACGTCGGCCAGCAGGAGCGATTCGCCGGCGCGACCCGCAAAGTCGCCGCGCTGCAGGAGCCCGCGCACGCGCCCGCGCAGCGCCCGGTCCACGGCGCGCGCCTCGGCTCCGAGTTCGCGGGATTCGAAAACCCCGATCACGAGGCAATCGGCGCGCCGCGCGATCGTCTGGCCACTGTAGGCTGAACACTGCATGGGGCGGTCCTCTCGCGCCGGGGTTGAGCGCCCGGCGGTCACTTCGGTATAAGGTAGTGAGTCGAAAGGGCGGCAGTTTAGCCGATGCGGCGCGATTCGTGAGGATGCCTTGCAAATTCTGCAGCGGTATTTTTTCCGGGAACTGGCGCTCAATTTCCTGGGCGTGACCGGAGCCCTGCTGGCCATACTCGTCATCTACCAGCTCGGCGCGGTGCTGGAGCGGGCGGCCCAGTACCAGTATCCGCGCGGGGTAGTGCTGCAGTTGTTCGCACTCGGCGCGGCCGAGAATTTCTCGCTGCTGCTGCCGCTCGGGCTGATGCTGGGCATCGTGCTGGCCCTCGGGCGCCTCTACCACGAGAGCGAGATGACTGCGGCGCAGGCCTGCGGCTTCGGGGGCGCGCGGGCCTGGTTGCCGGTCGCGGCCCTGGCCGTGACCGTCGCGGCGGTCAGCGGTTGGCTGAGCCTGCAGTTCGCGCCGCAGGCGGCGGCCCGGCGCGTCGCGCTCACTGCCCGGGCCGTGCAGGCCGGGCTGGCCGAGCCGTTCAGCGCTGGGAAATTCCGAAGCTTCAATGGCGGCAATACCGTCATATACGGCGCCAGCACCAGCAGCGCAGGCGAACTGCAGCGCGTGTTCATCAAGCAGACCGCAGGCGACGAAGTGATCACCACGGTCGCGCAGCGGGCGCGACGCCAGGCGGGACCGGACGGCCTCAGCCAGACGATCGTGCTGTTCGACGGCGAGCGCTACGAAGGTGTGCCGGGATCGCGCCGTTACCGCCTGCTGAAGTTCGCGGAATTGCACGTGCCGATCGTGCCGCCGCTCCCGCTGGCCCGGCCCGAGCGGCTCGATGAGATGCCGACCGCGACGCTCTTGCGCAGCGCGCAGCTTGGCGAACGGGCCGAATTGCAATGGCGGGCCGGCTATCCGCTGATGGTGCTGGTCACCGCGTGGTGCGCCGCGCCGCTGGGGCGCCTGCGGCCGCGCCAGGGCCGCTACACGCGCGTGTGGCTCGCAGTCCTTTGCTTTGCGGTGTACAGCAACCTGGCGATCGCCTCGCGTACCTGGTTCGAACACGGCGCGACGCCCGCGTTCCTCGGCCTCTGGTGGGTGCACCTGCCATTCCTGGCGCTCGGTCTGTACCTGGTGCGGCGGCGCGCATGAACCTCATCGACCGCTATGTCTCGCGTACCGTGCTCGGCGCCATCGCGATGGTGATGGCGGTGCTCGTGCTGCTGGGCGCGATCGCCAACCTGCGCGACGAGCAGGGCAGCATCGGCGTCGGCCACTACAACATGTTCGAGGCGCTGGTCTACAGCCTGTTGAATGTGCCGCGTTTCGCGCTCGACGCATTTCCGGCCGGGGTCCTGATTGGCGCGATGCTGGGCGTGGGTGCGCTCGCCCGCAGCCACGAACTCACCGCGGTGCGTTCCGCCGGCATGTCGCGCTGGCGCCTTGCCGGCACGATGCTCGGCTGTGGCGTGCTGCTGCTCGCGATCGGCCTGGCCGTCGGCGAGTACCTTGCGCCGCACCTCGAGCAGTACGCCGATGAACGCAAGGCGATCGCCCGCGACGGCAATGTCAGCCTGGCCGGCGCGGGCGGTGCCTGGGTGCGCGACGGTAACCTGGTGATCAACATCGCCGAGCGCTCCAGCCCCAGCCAGTTCGGCGGCATCCTGGTGTTCGAACTGGGCGCCGATAACCGCCTGCTGGCGGTGGCGCACGCGCAGCGCGCGATCAACCTCGCCGGCCAGGCCTGGGAGCTCGACAGCTACGCCGAGTCGCGCTTTGCCGGCGACGGCGTTGCGAACCAGCTGGCGGAGCGGCACCGGCTGGCTACCGCCGTCAGCGACAGCTTCCTGCAGATGGCCGTGGTGCAACCGAGCGAAATGGCGCTGAGCGAACTGTACCGCGCGATGGTCTACCTGCGCGCAAATCGCCAGGACGCACGCCCGTACGCACTGGCGTTCTGGTCCGGGCTGGCGCGGAGCCTCGCGATTCCCTTCGGCGTGCTGTTCGCGCTGCCGTTCGGGTTCGGCACCATGCGTTCGGCCGGCAGTGGCGCCCGCGGCACGCTCGGCCTCGCGATTGGTCTGGTGTACTTCTTCCTGCAGCGCACGGTCGAGAGTGGCACGGTGGTATTCAAGCTCGATCCGCTGCTGCTGGCGTGGGTGCCCACCCTGTTGCTGGGCGCAGCCGCCGCCGTGCTGCTGCTGCGCACCCGCTGACCCGACTGCCACGGCCGGACCATCGCTCCTCGTCCGGCAGGAAACCTTTTCGCGGCGCGCTGCATCCAGGAGCGTGCCGCCAACGTATAGCTTGCTGGAGTTACATGAACGCTTCATTGCCGCGGCCCCGGCCGCAGGAATTTGCATGATCGATCTGCAGCGCGCCCTGGACTGGGCCGAGCGCGGCCGCGTGCCGGATTTCGCCATCCGGCGCGGAATTCGCGCGCTGGTGCGCCAGCGGCAACGCGACCTGCGGCCGGATGACCCGGCGGCGGCGGCGGCGCTGGCCGAGCGCTTCGTTGCCGGCATGGACGCCGCCGCCGTCGCCCCGCT
>JAGWPD010000229.1 GCA_028870705.1 Gammaproteobacteria bacterium | reverse complement strand
CCTTGGTTGTCGATCAGGCCGAGCACGGCCATCTTGCCGCGCGGCAGCGCGCGCAATGGACCAAATTCCTCCGCGCTCAACCCGCGAAACTCGATCAGGAAGCGATCGGCGGGCACCGTCGCGAGCACCTGCTCGAGCATGGCGGCGTGGCGTCCGGGCGGCTGCAGCGAGCGCCCTTTGATGCCGACGCGCAGGGCCGTAGTCGTTCCGCCCGGGCGCTGGAGTCCTTCCAGAGCGGCGGCATCGACCGCGATCAGGTCGCGCAGCAGCGAGTCGGGGTCCTCGCCCATGGCCTCCATCCGCGATCGATAACCCGGTTCCAGCAATGCGGTGTAAGCCGGGCTGCTCAGCTGGAGATAAGGCACCGCACTGGCCGCAAGTGCTTCGAATTCCTGGCGCACAATGGGGGCGAAGGCGGCGGCCAGATCACGGATACTGGCATAGGGACTGGTGATCTTCGCGCCACGGAACATTGCGCAGGCCAGCGAGCCAGGCGCGGGCAGCCCGATCTTGAACGATTGTGGCGCCAGGCGATGCAGCAGCTCGATTTCTCCGGCAACCAGCCGCGCGCGCTGACGCAGCGGGCCCGTCACGGCGTAGCCGCCAGCCAGGCCCGACCCGTCCTCAGCCGTGATTAGCGTCGGGTTATGGACGATGCCTTCAATAGCCGCGGCAAGTGCCGCGCAGGAATCGGGACGCCGCAACTGACCGTCCGAAATGGCCGTCAGACCGGCCACCTGCTGTTGCGTCACGGCAGCCTCGATCGCCTGGTCCTCCGCGGCACGCAGCCTTGCGGCTGTGAGGCGGCCGGCGGCGTGCTCGGCCCGCGCGCCCGCAAGTGCCTCGGGAACCAGCAGGCTCCCGACGTGATCTGCGCGAAAGACGGTGGCCATCTGCTCGGGCCCGGTTCGGATCAGTAGTCGCGGCGGCCGTGATAAGTCAGCTCTATCATGGTGCCGTCGGGGTCATGGATGTAGCAGAACTTCGACTGGTTCTGCGGCCGTTCAACCGGTTTGGTGTGACGCACGCCTATGGCCTTGAGGTGCGCGAGGAAACCATCCCAGTCCTCGACTTCCATCGCGTAATGGAATGGAGCCATCTTCCGCATTTCATCCACGGGCGTGAAGTGCAATTCGAAATTGTTGCGCGACATCAGCAGCACCTTGGTGTTCGAGAGCATGCTCACGTCCACGTGGTGCATGCCGAAGACCCTGGCGTACCACTCCTTCGTGCGCTCCACGTCGGTCGTGGGGAAATTCACGTGATGGATCGAGTGCGGCCGGGGGCTTGCCCCGGCTGCGCTGGCAGGCGCGGCGTTCGTTTCGGTCATGGCTCGCTCCATTGACTGTCGTGGCAGAGCTTCATTTACGGCGAATCTCGTCGATCGTTCTTTGCAGCACGGCAGCGATGCGCTGCTGCTCCTCGGGGCTCGCATCGTAGGCGTCCAGCAGCGCCGCCTTGAGGTTGCGGCGCGCTTCATCGAGCGTGGCCAGGGCCAACCGGTCCGTGGCCAAGGCCTCCGTCGCGCCCTCGAAGGCCCGGCGCGCCAGCTCGAGTTTCTGTCCAATCCGCCGCAACTCGGCGAACACGGTGTCGATTCGCGCCTGGTTCTCCCTCACCGCCTCGCGCCCAGACTCCGTCAGCGAGTAGGATTTTTTGGCGCCATCGGCCTCGAGCTTGGCGTGGCCCAGGTCTTCGAGAAACGTCAGTGCCGGATACACCATTCCCGGGCTCGGGCTGTATGAGCCGCTGGTTCGTTCCTGTATCGCCTTGATGATTTCGTAGCCGTGACGCGCCCTCTCTGCGAGCAGCGCCATGATGATGAGCTGCAGATCCGCCGCCGACAGCATGCGTCCAGCGCGAAAGCCGGATCCGCCCATACCATGTCGGCCGCGCCCGCCTCCGAACCGTCCGCCGCCGCCGGGTCGCCGGCCGTGGTGGCCGCCGTGGGCCCGCAGGCCATGGTGATGATCTATATGAGTAAACATGGGTCAATTCCTGAAGTAATAGTAAACCCCATTAAGATATATTTTATCAGCCTGATTGTCAATCATTGTCATCTCTCACGATATGTCTTACGGTAGTCTTCACTTCAACAACTCGCTCAATTCCGCCGGCTCCTCCCTGTCTCGAAGCCCGCCTGCGAAGGCCACGACCACGCATGCTTTCGGCCCCTGCCGTGCGGCCGTTGCCTTCGGGTGCGGCCCCGCTGCCAACCCGACTGCGCCGGCAGTTGATCGGGCGCCGCGCATTGCGGCTCCGGCCACCATTGAAATCTATACGATCGCGCGGCCTCCAGGCTGCACACATTGTCTACTCTCATGCACTTGTGATTTGCGCGGGTCGGAGAGCTTAAGCGCACGGGTTCTGTGTTTAGACTGCACGACCGCTCCGGCCACGTTTGTGTCAGGGACCCATCGCATGTTCATCGTCGATTCGCAAGTGCACATCTGGAAGGAGGAGAGTGCGGAGCGGCCGTGGGTGAAGGGTGCGCGCGAGCGCATGGCGCTCAACGGGCACCGGCTCGAGGCCTTCAGCTACGAGGAGT
>JAGWPD010000228.1 GCA_028870705.1 Gammaproteobacteria bacterium | reverse complement strand
TGCACTCGCGGCCGGCGCCGCCGCGCCGGCGCCGTCCGCTGGAGCCGCGCCGGCGGATTCCGGGCTGGTCGCACCCGGGGAGGCGGTAGCGGCAGGCGGTGTCGCGGCCGCGCGATTGGCGCGCACGGTGAGCAGCAGCGTGTACACCACGATGCCGAGGCCGAGGATGTCGAACACCTTGTAGGCGATGAAGCCCACGAACGGTATGACATACAGCAACAGGGCAATGGCGCCGCCGATCAGCACGGCGAGCACGGGATTCGCTTCCGCGCCATCGCCGCGCGCCGGCAACACGCGCCGGCCGATCCAGGCCAGCACCACCGCCTTGCCGAACAGGCCGCCCAGGTACAGCGCCAGGGCGAGGAACGGTACCAACGGCATGCCAATCACGGTGACGAACAGCAGCAGGAACACGATCGGCTTGGCCAGGAACGTGAAGATCGCCGCCAGCACAGTGCGGCCGGGATGGGTTTCAATCGTGCGCGCGCAGCGGTTCACGGCCTTCGGGAACAGCAGCGCGAGGAACAGGTACAGCGCGATGAAGCCCAGCGCCAGGGCCCACGCCCAGCCGACGCCAGGCGCAAAGGCCAGCGGACGCCCGAGCAGCAGGCAGTGACGGATCCAGGGGTGGAGCCATTCGAAGCCGCCCATCTTGCCGAACAGCGACACGTCCTGGACTTCGCCGTGCACGATGGCGGCCGGGTCGCGGATCAGTTCGCCGCCCACCGCGATGACATCGCCGCCGACTTCGGCGTGCGGTCCCAGTTCGACGTTGCCGAGCACGGCGACGACGCTGTCGCCCACGTGGTTGTCGACGTAGGTGTTGCCGAGCACGGCGACCACGGAATCGCCGACCGGGCCGGTCGCGCGGGCATTGCCCAGCACCGCAACGACCGCCTCGTCGACCTTGCCGGCGCTGGTCGTGGATCCCAGTACCGCCACGACCGATTGCGCGTGCTCGCCGGCGGGCAGGTTCGAGTCGTGGCCGATGCCGACCACCGCACGGCCCGAGTCGCCTTCGTCCTTGCCGCCTTCGTCCGTACTGCGGTCGGCGTCGCCAGCTCCGGCGGATTTGGCCGTGCTGTCCTCGACGTCAGCCTTGATCGTGATCTTCAGTTTGTGGGGCTTGTGCGGCGCTGGCGCTTCCGGCGCGCTGGGCGCAGCCGGCGCGGCCCCCGTGGCGCCACTGGCGGCAGCGTCTGCGGCAAGCACCGCTTGCGGCGAAGCGAGCAGCGCCGACAGCGCAAGCGTGGCCAGCAGGATCACGGGATTCTTTTTCATGATTCAGTACCGGGCATGTTCTGGTGTGGTATCGAAAAGGGTGCGGAAGGCCGCTGCGCCCAGGCCGATCAGCGCGGCGTACAGCACCAGCGCCAATCCGGCGCTGCCGTACAGCCACGCGGCCGGAATATTGCGCGCGATGATTTCGCCGAGGCCCTGCAGCGAGTGGCCGAAGTCGCTGAACAGCTGCGCGCCCGAGCGCAACGCGCCCGCCGGCGCCGTCTGCTGCAGTCCCTGCGTGAGCGGGCCGAGCCGGTCGGTGGTGAAATAGGTGAGCAGCACCAGCACGGCGCCGACAATCCCGAACAGCATGCGCGCCAGCCACGGCCAGCGGCTGAAACCCTGCAGCCACCAGGGGCGCGCGGCATCGAGCGCGAGCTGCTGCAGCACCCGGGCCTCGAGCCCCGCCGGCGCCTGCCGCGGCGGTTGCGCACGCAGCAGCCGGCCGACGTACTGCTCGAGTTCGTGTTCGCCGCGCGGCGGTTTCTGCGTGCTGTTCATTCAGGCCTCCAGCTGCTGCGCGGTGATGCCGCGGCGCGCGAGAATCGTGGCCAGCGCCTGGCGGGCGCGGTGGATGTCGGTCTTGACCTTCGGCAGCGAGACGCGCAGCTTCTGCGCGATCTGCTCGTAGGCCAGCTCCTCGAAATGGAACAGCACCAGCGGCACGCGCTGGTGCTCGGGCAATTCGCGCAGCGCCGCTTCGACGTATTCGTGGCGCTCGTCCGCGCGCACGTTTTCCTCGACCAGCTCCTCGGATGCAAAATCGAGCGCCGGGCCGTCGTCGGATTCTTCCCCACCCTGCAGCTGCGAGAAGAACACCCAGCGCTTGCGATAGCGCGTCAGGTGCGTGAAGGTGAGGTTGGTGGCGACCGTCTTGAGCCAGCCGGCGGCGCGCGGGTTGTCGCGCAGTTCATCGAAGCGCCGATGCGCGCGCAGGAAAACCTCCTGGGCAATGTCCTCGGCCTGCGCGTCATTGCCCGTCAGTCGCGCGGCTGTCGAATAAACCATGTTCTGATACGTGCGCATGAATTTCGTAAACTCGGCTTGTCGGTCGCCTGCCTGGGTTGGGGTCCGCACTGGTGTGTCATCGCTTAAGTGCATAACCCGCGCCAGGGCTCAAAGTTACACAAAACTCTTGTTACTTATCAGTGCTTTATGGGCGCACGCGCGTCGCCGCGGGCAGGCGATGGCCCGGCTGGCGGAGCTGTGGGCCGATTATGGACCAGGAGCCGGGAGTTGTGGCAACTCCCGGCCGGCAGGCTGTCAGGTCTAGTGGCCTACGCTGGCCTGGCCGGGAGCGCGGTTGGCCGCGAGGCTTTCCTTGGCGGCGAGCTGGAAGCGCCCGCGCATCATCGAAGTGTGGCCCGGATATGAGCAGAAGAACGAATAGTCGCCACCGGGCACCAGGTTCGCGGTGCTGAAGGTGATCGTGGTGGACTCGCCCCCTCCGACGATGCGCGTCGCGGCGAGGATCCGCTTGTCGCCGGGCGGCAGGTAGCCCTTGTCGAAGCCGGCGGCGATGCCGGCGCTCGCGATGCCCGCGACGTCGGCGCTGCGCGCGAGCACCCAGTCGTGGCCGAGCACGTGCGCCTCCATCTTGCCGACGTGGTGCAGCGTCAAGCGCACCTCGCTGCAGCCGGCATCGACCTGCAGCGCGCGCGCGTTGAACTGGATCATGTCATTGGCCTCGACGCTGAGCTGGCAATTACCCGCATGCGCCACGTCGGCGCAAGCCGCCACTGCGAGGGCGATGGGAAGCAAGGCCGTGCGCCGGACTTGGTGCGTGTTCATAGGATCACCCAGAAGAATCCGAACAAGGTGTTGTTGTCGCTCGCGTTGCGTCCGGCGCCGTCGAAATTGGTGCTGGCGCCGTCGAACTTCGAGTAGCTGGTGTACTGGAGCCCGAGGCGCACGTTCATCCACGGCCGCTGCGGTGAATCAACCTTGCCAAAGGGCACGTATTCAATTTGCAGCCGGTAACCTTCGCTATCGGGCGTGGTATTTGGCGCGTACAACGTCGCGTTGCTGCTGCCTGAGGTCGTGAACTCATTCACGGTTGCGACCCAGGTGCGCCGATAGGCATAGCTCAGGTCGACGCTGAAGAAATCGACGCTGTTGCTCACCGGATCCGCACTGCCCGCCAGCGAAGCTTCCAGGTTCTGCTTTTCGTGGATCAGCGAGGCGTTCGCGGCGACCACGCTGCTGCCCATGCCGGCGTACTGATAGGTCGCGTCAAACCCGAAGTCGGTGTAGTGGTCCTTCTCGGGCTGGCTCGGGTCGGGCTGGACTCGTGCATCCAGGCCGAATGTGCCGAAGGAGTACTGGTGCGGGCCCTCGGCAAAGTTCGCGGCCGCGCGCCAGTAGGGCGAAAGGCCACTCAGGTGCGGATTGGCGTCGGCGCCGGGCCCGAGGTTGTCGAGCGTGTGGCCCGACAGGCCACGGTAGCCACCCGCTTCGAGGTAGTAGTGGCCATCGAGCATCACATAGGCAGTGGCGCCCACCACCGTGCCGCCGAGTCCGCCGATGATCGGCCCGGCGGCCGGAGAAGGCGCCAGGGCCGACGAGATGTACGGAAAGCCCCAGGCCGGAGTCGAATTCCACAGGTCCTGAACCGTGGGGTTGTTGTTCACGCTGACGCCGGCGACCACTGCGCTTCGGCCGATGGTGATGTTGCGCGCATAGCGCAGGTCGAGGTTGTCCCAGCCCGTGACGTGGCCGATGCCGTCATAGGTGATCTGCGCGAACAACCCCAGGTGCGAGCTGATGCGGCCTGCGATGAACAGGCTCACCTGATCCACCGAGAACTGGTTGTTGACGCCAAACTGCGGCGCCGGCGGCGTGGGCTGGTCGGCGCTGGTGTGCGTGTAGCCGCCCTGGACCATCAGCGCCAGCGGAAACACCGGCTGATGATCGCCGAAGACGTAGCCGTTCAGTTTGAATTGCCGGCCATAGTCCGTCAGTGCCGGACCATAGGCCGTGACGTGGCATTGCTGGCAGGGCGCGCCAGTCTGTTGCGCGTAGCTGGGCAGGGCGTGCGCGGGCGCCATCGGCAGGAGCGCCGCGAGCGCGGCGAGCATCATGGCGTACAGTGGTGCCGCCAGCCAGCGATGGGTGCGGGCGCTGGCGCGTGTCGTGCTATCCATTTTCCCTCGGGCCTCGTTCTCGAAGAACGCGTTCTGTGATTCGCGTGGCGATCAACTTAGCAACGGCGTCGAGGCGCGCGGCCGGGGAAAGACCCGCAGATCGAGGTAGGAAACACTGCAAGCAGGCTCGGCGTCGCACGCGGCGCGCAGGCAAGAATCCGTTATGTCAAGCTTGCGGTGCCAGGACCGGTGGCCGGCGCCAGGTCGGGCAGTGAAGCAAAATTAAGTTCACCGCCAGCCGGCGCCGGCCAGAATGCGCCGGTCGCTCAACGCCACGAACCCAAAGGGGGTTTCATGTCCATACGCTACTTCGTGCTCGCCACCCTCCTGCTCACCACGGCGGTCTCGGCCAGTGCCATGACGCCGCAGCAGGACAAGATGAAGACTTGCAATGCGCAGGCCAAGGAACAGAACCTGAGCGGCGATGCCCGCAAGGGTTTCATGAAGACCTGTCTGTCGAACGCGCCGGCCGCACCGGCTGCCAAGGCGCTCACGCCGCAGCAGGAAAAGATGAAATCCTGCAATGCGGACGCCAAGGCCAAGGCCCTCAAGGGCGCTGACCGCAAGGCCTTCATGAAGACCTGCCTGTCGGGCAGCTGAACCCGGCCAGGTGGCGGCGGGGCGTGCGATCGCGCACCCCCGCCGCGCTGCGCGTCATTTACCCGCGCACAGATCGACGTCGCCGCTCTTCGATTCGATATGGACGCGGCCGCCGCCCTTGCCGCTGCGGAATTCGAGGCGGCTCCCCGGGCCGTATTCCTGCTCGACCGCCTTCGGCCCGAAGCAGTTGCGGATGTCGCCGCTGAAGCTCTGCACGTCGATGTCGGCGTCGGGCGTGGCGCTGAAGTGCACCCGCAGGTCGCCGCTTACGCTCGAGCTGTCGAGCTGGCCGCCCGCCGCGAGCGCACCCGCGTTGACGGTGATGTCACCCGAAACCGATTCCAGGTTCGCGCGCTTCAGGTCGCCGAGCGTCGCGATCACATCGCCGCTGACCGTGTGCAGCCCGAACTCGCCGTCGGTGCCACCGACGGTGACGTCGCCGCTGACCGTGCTGATCCGCGCATTGTGGCCATTGTGCGCCGTCAGCCGCACGTCGCCGCTGACGGTTTCGACCTGAAGATCGCCCCCGCCGACATCGCCGACGATCCCGCCGCTCACTGTCTTCAGGTGCTGGTTGCCGCTGACGCCTTCGACGCGCAGGTCGGCGCTGACCAGCGAGACCTCGAGCGAGCTCTTCTGCGGCACGTGGACCTTCAGGCGTGCCTCGCTGTCGCCGGTCCAGCTGCTGCCCGCGGGCAGCACCACGCGCACCGTGGTGCGATTGGCGGCGCTGGTGACATCGACGCGTTCCACGCGCTCGCCGATCGTGCCCGTGACCTCGACCGTCGGCTGGTCCCAGCCGCTGACCTCGATCCGGCCCGCGACGTTGACGATCTCGACCGTGCCGGCCGGATCGGCGCTCTTCTGCGCGCTGAAACTGCGCGTCGCGGCCAGCGCGGGCACTGACAGGACCGCCAGCGCGGCGGCGGCGGACCACGCCGCGAGGCGCGTCGTCGTGGCATTGAAGTGGGTGCTCATGATCGGGTTCTCCTGGTCAGCATGGCTTGGGTGGTCGCATCGATGCTCGAGTAGAGATTGATCTCCTGCTGCCAGGTGTTGCGCAGCAACTGCCACAGCAGCGGGCTCGCCGGGTCCTGCGCCAGCGCCGCGCTGATGTCGGCATCGGCCGCGTGGACCGTCGCGAGATCGGCGCGCACGCGCGCGCGCGTCGCCGGCGCCAGCAGCTCGAGGCGCTCGTTGAAAGTGCGCTCGAGCGCGGCGCG
>JAGWPD010000227.1 GCA_028870705.1 Gammaproteobacteria bacterium | reverse complement strand
CGCCGAGGCCGTGCTCGGCAATGCGAGCGCCGCCGAAGCGGCCGCCAGGCAGGCGGCCGGTGCGCCCGGCGGGCGCCTGGCGCTGGCCCAGGCGCGGCTGGTGCTCGGCGATGATGCGGGCGCCCAGGCCGAGCTCGAGCGGTTGCGGACCGATGCGGACGTCGGTGGCGCGGTGGCGCGGCTTCTGGCGCAGGTCGCGATCGAGAACGGCGACTACGCCGTGGCCGAGCAGCGCTGCCAGACGCTCCTCAACGATCCGAATTCGGCGCCACTCGCGGTCTACTACCTGGCACTGATCGCCGAACGCCGCGGTGAAGATACGCTCGCGGCCCGCGATTACACGCTGCTGGCGGGGAGCCCCTACGAACAGCAGGGCCGCCGCCGGGCCGCCGCGATCCTGTATCGACAGGGCGAGCGCGACACGGCGGTGCGCATCCTGAACGCGGCGCGTGGCGCCCCGCCGGACGAGCGCATCCGCGGCGAACTCGCCGCCGCCGACCTGCTGTCGCTCGCGGGCGCGACCGATGAAGCCGTGAGCCGCATTGACAGCGCGCAGAAGCGTGCACCCGGCAATCCCGAGATCGCCTACCAGCGTGCGGTGCTGCTCGAGCGCGCCGGCCGCATCGACGCGGCGATCGCCGCTCTCGAGTCGCTCCATCGCGAGCGGCCGCTCGATGCGGGCGCGACCAATGCGCTCGGCTACACGCTCGCCGACCACCGGCGCGAACTCAAGCGCGCGGAAGAACTGATCCGCGGCTCGCTCGCGGCGCAGCCCGACAATCCGGCGCTGCTCGACAGCCTGGGCTGGGTGCTGTACCGGCGCGGGCAGAATGCGGCCGCGGTCGCGCCGCTGGCGCGCGCGTTCCGCCTGCTGCACGACGGCGATATCGGCGCCCATTGGGGCGAGGTGCTGTGGAGCACGGGCCAGAAGGCCGCGGCGCGACAGGCCTGGCAGCGTGCGCTGATCGCCGATCCGGACAACAAGCTGCTGGGCGCGACCGTGCACCGCTACGCGCCCACGCTCAAGGCGCCCAGGCCGCCACCGGCGCTCGAGCCGGCGCCACGCACCTCCATCTGACCGGATCGCCCAGGCGATGCGCGCGCTGTTCTGCCGGATCGCGCCGCTTGCCGCAGGCGCGCTGCTGCTGGCCGGATGCCAAACGCTGGCGCCCGTCGCCACCATGCCATGGACCGAACGGCGCGCCGCCTTGCAGGCCATCGACAGCTTTACGCTCAATGGGCAGCTGGCGGCCGCGACCGCGAACGAGGGATTCAGCGCCTCGGTGAACTGGCTCCAGCGGGGCGCATCGAGCGAGGTACTGCTGCGCGCGCCGCTCGGAGTCGGCGGCGCGCGGCTGGCATACGACGGCTCGCGGCTCCACGTGACGGCGAGCGATGGCTCGCAGCTCGAGGGCGAGGCGGCGCGCGCCGAGCTCGTGCGCCTGCTCGGCTTCGAGCCGCCTCTGGCGAATCTGCGCTACTGGCTGCTGGGCGTGCCGGCCCCGGCTGATCCCGCGGTGGTCGAGATCCTCGATGACAGCCAGCGGCTCGCTCGCTTGCAGCAGGCAGATTGGCAGGTGGACTACGGTGACTACCTGCCGAGCGGCAAGCTGTGGCTGCCCCGCCGGGTGTCCATCCAGCGCGGTGCGCTGCGCCTGAAATTGCGGGTGTCGAACTGGCAGCTGCCATGAGCGCGCGCGCTGACGGTGCGGCCATGTGCCCGCGTTGGTGGCCGGCGCCCGCCAAGCTCAACCTGTTCCTGCATGTGCTCGGCCGGCGCGAGGATGGTTTCCACGATCTGCAGACGCTGTTCCAGCTGCTGGACTGGGGTGATGAGATCCACGTCGAAGTCACCGCGGACCCGCGCATCGAGCGGGTCGCCGGTCCGGCCTCGATCGCACCAGAATCCGACCTGGTGGTCAGGGCGGCACTTGCGCTGCAGCGGGCCACCGGGGTCGAGCGCGGTGCCCGGCTGCGGGTGCGCAAGCGCATTCCGACCGGGGGCGGCCTGGGGGGTGGCAGCTCGGATGCGGCCACGGTCCTGCGGGTGCTCAACCGGCTCTGGGGCACCAACCTGGAACCGGGCCAGCTGGGCCGGATAGGCCTCGCACTGGGCTCGGACGTGCCGGTTTTCCTCGCTGGTTCATCGGCTTGGGCGGAAGGGCGGGGGGAACGGCTGACGCCGGTCGAGCTGCCGGATACGTGGTACCTGATCGTGCATCCAGGCGTTGCCGTAGCGACCGCCGGCATATTCCAGGCCCCTGAATTGACACGAAATTCCCGCCTCGTCACAATGCGCGGCTTTTCGCCGGCCGAAGGCGGGAACGATTGCGAAGCCGTGGTTCGCGCCCGTTACCCCGAGGTGGCGGCGGCGCTCGAATGGCTGGGACGGCGGGCGCGGCTGAGCGGAACGGGTTCGTGTGTCTTCGCGCCCTTCGGTGCAGCGGCGGAAGCCGAGCGCGTCGCGGCGCGCGTGCCGGATGAATGGGCGAGTTTCGTGGCGCGCGGTGTAAATCGATCGCCCCTCGATGCCGCGTTGGCGATAATTGCCTGACAGCGCGCCGGGGGTTCGAGGGCGCACGCAGTTTTGGGGTGTCGCCAAGTGGTAAGGCAGCGGGTTTTGATCCCGCCATTCGGAGGTTCGAATCCTTCCACCCCAGCCAGTTGCAGGTCTGGGCATTGAGAATCTGGGGACGGGACCTTTAAGTGGATTCGCAGTCGATCACGCTGTTCACGGGCAACGCCAATCCGGCGCTGGCCCACGACATTGCGCGGCACCTGATGCTGCCGATGGGCCGTGCGTCGGTCACGCGTTTCAGCGACGGCGAAGTGAACCTCGAGCTGATGGAGAACGTGCGCGGGCGCGACGTGTTCCTGCTGCAGTCGACCTGCCCGCCGGTGAACGAGAACCTGATGGAGCTGCTGGTGATGGCGGATGCCTCGCGCCGCGCCTCGGCGCGCAGCATCACCGCGGTGATCCCGTATTTCGGCTACGCGCGCCAGGACCGCCGGCCGCGCGCCACGCGCGCCGCGATCACCGCCAAGCTGGTGGCCGACATGATCTGCGGCGCCGGCGTCGAGCGCGTGCTGACGCTCGATCTGCACGCCGAGCAGATCCAGGGTTTCTTCGGCATCCCGGTCGACAACGTGTTCGGCTCGCCGGTGCTGCTGGGCGACGTGTGGCGCAAGGCCTATCCGCACCTGATCGTGGTCTCGCCCGACGTCGGCGGCGTGGTGCGCGCGCGCGCCTTCGCCAAGCGGCTCGACGATGCGGACCTGGCGATCATCGACAAGCGCCGTCCGCGGCCGAACGAGTCGAAGGTGATGAACATCATCGGCGAGGTCAAGGGCAAGAGCTGCGTGCTGATCGACGACATGGTCGATACCGCCGGCACGCTGTGCCTGGCGGCGCAGGCGCTTAAGGACGAGGGCGCGATCCACGTGGTCGCCTACATCACGCACGCCGTGCTGTCGGGTGGCGCAGTCGAGCGCATCGCCGCCTCGGCGCTGGATGAACTGGTGGTCACCGACACGATTCCGCTGAGCGAGGCCGCCGGGAAGTGCGGCCGCATCCGCCAGCTCTCGGTCGCAGCGCTGCTGGCGGAGACGATCCGCCGCATCCGCGACGAGGAATCGGTCAGCTCGCTGTACATCGACTGAACATGTTTTTGGGCGGGCGGGCACTGGTCGCGGTGCGCGCCCTTGGTTGTCAACTTCAAGGAGCATTCACAGATGCGTATTGCTTTCGAACTCAGCGCGGAACCGCGTAATGACCAGGGCAAGGGTGCGAGCCGCCGCCTGCGTCATTCCGGCATGGTTCCCGCGATCCTCTACGGCGCTCACGCCGAGCCGGTCCGGCTTTCGCTCGAGCATCACAAACTGCTGCCGCTGGTGGCGGACGAGAAGTTCTACTCGTCGATCATCAGCATCAACGTCGGCGCCCAGAAGCAGCCGGTGATCGTCAAGGACGTGCAGATGCACCCGGCGCGCAACGCCGTCGTGCACCTCGACCTGCAGCGCGTGCTCGAGAACGAGAAGATCCGCCTGCACCTGCCGATCCACTTCAGGGGCGAGGCGGCGGCGCCGGGCGTCAAGACGCAGGGCGGCGTGGTCTCGCACCACATGGCCGACATGGAAGTGGTCTGCCTGCCGAAGGATCTGCCCGAGTACATCGAGCTCGACCTGTCGGCGATGAACCTCAACGACACGCTGTACGTGAAGGACATCAAGGTGCCCGCGGGCGTGGCGATCTCGGCGCTGGCGCACGGCGCCAATCCGCCGGTGGTCTCGATCCACGCGCCGCGCGTTGCCGAGCCCGAGCCAACTGCCGAGGCCGAAGCCGCGCCCGCCGAGGGCGCCGTCGCTGCCGCGCCCGCCGAGGGCGCAGCCGCGCCTGCTGCGGATGCCAGGAAGGACGAAGGCAAGAAGGACGCGGGCAAGGACGCGAAGAAGGAAGGCGGCAAGAAGTAGCCACGCAAGCCGGTGCGCCGTCACGTGGCACCATTCGCTGTCGGGAACGCCGTGAACCCATCCATGGGGGCTCCGGCCGTGACATCCATGTCGCGGACGGTCCCCACAGCGAATGGCGCCACGCGCCGGTACTCCGGCTCGTCGGGCGTTGCGTGTGGTGGTGCAATCCCTTGACGGGACTTCCACTGAAGTTGGTGGTGGGGCTGGGAAATCCCGGCCCCGAGTACGCGCGCACGCGCCACAACGCCGGCTTCTGGTACGTCGACGAGCTCGCGCGCGGCTGCGGCGCCGGCTGGAAGCGCGAGACGCGTTATCAGTGCGAGCTTGCGCGCGCCGCTGTCGCCGGCCGTGAGCTGTGGTTGATGAAGCCGCAGACTTTCATGAACCGTAGTGGCGCGGCGGTGCAGGCGCTGGCCGCGTTCTACCGCATTGCGCCGGCGGAGATGCTGGTGGTGCACGATGACATCGACCTGCCGCCGGGCGTGGTGCGGCTGAAGGAAGGGGGCGGGCACGGTGGACACAACGGCGTGCGCGATGTCATCGCGCAGCTCGGCGCGGATTTCTGGCGACTGCGCATCGGCGTCGGCCATCCTGGCACGAAGCACCAGGTGATCGACGCGGTGCTCGACCGCGCCACGGCCGCGGAGCAGGCGCTGATCGACGCCGCGCTCCAGCGCGCGCAGGCGGCGCTTCCCGAGCTGCTGTGCGAGGGCGCGCAGAAGGCGATGCATCGGCTGCATACGCGCGATGAGCCCGCAGCGGCGGCCGGCGCACCAGGAGAGAAATGAGCATCAAGTGCGGAATCGTGGGCCTGCCCAACGTCGGCAAGTCGACGTTGTTCAACGCGCTGACGCGCGCGCAGATCGCAGCCGAGAACTACCCGTTCTGCACCATCGACCCGAACGTCGGCATCGTGCCGGTGCCCGACCCCAGGCTCGCCGTGCTCGCCGGCATCGTGCACCCCGAGAAAATCGTGCCGACGACGGTCGAGTTCGTCGACATCGCCGGGCTCGTGGCCGGCGCCTCGCAGGGCGAAGGCCTGGGCAACAAGTTCCTGGCGCACATCCGCGAGACCGACGCGATCGCGCACGTGGTGCGCTGCTTCGATCATGATGACATCGTGCACGTCGCTGGACGCGTCGATCCCGATTCGGACGTGGACGTGATCAACACCGAGCTGGCGCTCGCCGACCTGGCGGTGGCGGAGAAGGCGCTCGAGCGTGCCGCGAAGGCGATGAAAAGCGGCGACAAGGAAGCGGCGCGGCGCCATGCGCTCTATGAGCGCGTACGCACTGCGCTCGATGCGGGCACGCCCGCGCGCGTCGTGCCGGTCGCCGACGCCGAGCGCCGTGACATGCGCGAGCTGCAGTTGCTGACTGCCAAGCCGGTGATGTACGTGGCCAACGTCGACGAAGCTGCGCTCGCGGTCGACAACGCCTACATCGCAGCCTTGCGCGCGCGCGCGCGCGCCGAGGGCGCCACGGTGGTGCCGGTGTGCGCCGCGATCGAGGCCGAGATCTCGCAGCTGGAGGAGGCCGAGCGCGCCGAATTCCTCAAGGACCTGGGCCTGCAGGAGCCGGGCCTGAACCGGGTGATTCGTGCGGGCTACGAACTGCTCGGACTGTTCACCTATTTCACCGCCGGCCCGAAGGAAGTGCGCGCCTGGACAGTGCGCCGCGGCAGCACCGCGCCGCAGGCGGCGGGCGTGATCCACACCGATTTCGAGCACGGCTTCATCCGCGCCGAGGTCATATCCTATGACGAGTATGTACGCTGCCGCGGCGAAGCCGGCGCGAAGGAAGCCGGCAAGATGCGGCTGGAAGGCAAGGAATACGTCGTCCGCGAGGGCGACGTCATGCACTTCAGGTTCAACGTCTGATCAGCGGCGGCCGGGAGCGCCCGGGGGCGGCGCAGGCGGCATCGCCAGCAGCCGCGCCCGCACGTCCAGCACATCGCGCTTCAGGTGCGGCAGCAACGCGCGCATGCTGTCCGAGACATCCTCGGTCTTCGAGGGTGGGGCGAGATAGCTGTCGCAGTAGCTGCGGAAGTACTCGGCATAGAGATGCTCGTAGCGGCGGAACGGACCGCCGAAGGCCTGGTGAGCGAGGATCGTCGTGCCGAAGTGCTCGGCGCACATCAGGCTGGCGGAGCTGCGCAGGTAGTTGCCGTGCTCGGCGACGATCGCCTGGCTGTAGCTCTTCTGGCCATGGAAATGCTGCATCAATTCGCGCCTGCTGATGCCGCGCACCGCATGGCCGCGCAGGTACTCGAACAGCGCCCTGCGGTGCACCAGCGCGAACGCGGTCGACAGCAGCGCACGCGCCTGAACTACGGTGCGATTCGGCCGCGCCACGGCCGCCATCAGTCGCTCGTGCTCGCTTTCCCAGCTGCGATAGTCGGTCGGATTGGCGAGTATCTGCGTCGCCACCTGCTGCTCGGGCGAGTTGCCCTTGCGCGCCGTCCTGGCGATGTGCGATTCGGATTCGGCCATCAGCTGCTCGCGCGTCACCAGCGGCGGGCCGCCGGCAAGATTGAGCCGCAGCAACTTGGTAAAGGTATCGGCGATGCTTGAACGAGCGTTCGAATCGGGCATCGGCGGAAAGTCCCTCGAGTTTCGCCCACCACCGGGCCGCGTTCGGAAAGCGCGGCGTTCTTTGCGTGCGGACTGTCGATATTGCGCGCAATCGCTGCCCGCCCCCAAGTGAAATTTTCCGGTTCTGCCGCGCAGGGCCCGCCCGGCCCCGGATCGGCAGCTTCTGTAAAATTCTTTTAATATCCGTCAGGCAGGCGCTGCCTTGACGGGGCGGCGGCGGGCCGGGAGAATCCGCCACCCTTTCGGGGCGCATAAGGCTAGGTAGCTCAGCTGGTTAGAGCGTGGCACTCATAATGCCGAGGTCGTGGGTTCGAGTCCCACCCTAGCCACCAATCGAATCAGGTCCTTTCCGAGCAGATCGGTAACGTTTTATTCCGGGCACATGGGTAACACTCTAGCTCCGAAGGGATTTTCGGCGCTAGTGATGCGCCCGGTCTGGTATTCGATCAGCTGCCGGGGGCGCCTGCATTGCAACGACCTTCTGAACCACGATCACCTCCGGCAAGCACGCGGGAGGGTGGCCATCCACCCCCGCCAACCAATTGCCGGCGCGATCCCTTGAAGCCTAGAAGAACCCGAGTTTCTTCGGGCTGTAGCTGACCAGGAGATTCTTGGTCTGCTGGTAGTGATCGAGCATGACCTTGTGGGTCTCGCGCCCGATTCCCGACTCCTTGTAGCCGCCAAAAGCGGCGTGCGCCGGATAGGCATGATAGCAATTCGTCCAGACGCGTCCGGCCTTGATCGCGCGACCCATGCGGAAGCAGATATTGCTGTCGCGCGACCAGACGCCGGCGCCCAGCCCGTAGAGCGTGTCATTGGCGATCGCCAGGGCCTCGGCCTCGGTTTTGAATGTCGTCACCGCCAGTACCGGTCCAAAGATCTCCTCCTGGAAGATACGCATCTTGTTGTGCCCTTTGAACAGTGTCGGCTGGACGTAGTAGCCGCCCGCCAATTCGCCGGGCAGGTGCGCCTGTGAACCGCCCGCAAGCACCTGCGCGCCTTCCTGCTTGCCGAGGTCCAGGTAAGTCAGGATCTTGCTGAGCTGTTCCTTGGACGCCTGGGCACCGATCATGGTGTTCATGTCCAGGGGGTTGCCCTGCTTGATCGCGGCCACGCGCCTGAGCACTCGCCCCATGAATTGATCGTAAATCGACTCGTGGATCAGCGCCCGCGATGGGCAGGTGCACACTTCGCCCTGATTGAAGGCAAACAGCACCAATCCCTCAATGGCCTTGTCGTAAAAATCGTCATCCGCGGCCGTGACATCCGGGAAGAAGATGTTCGGCGACTTCCCGCCCAGTTCCAGCGTCGCGGGAATCAGATTGTTGGCGGCCGCCTGCGCGATCACCCGCCCTGTGGTGGTCGATCCGGTGAATGCGATTTTCGCGATACGGCGGCTGGTCGCAAGCGGCAGGCCGGCTTCCCGGCCGAAGCCGTTGACGATGTTCAGAACGCCCGGTGGCAGTAGATCGGCAATGAGCTCGGCCATCAGCATGATGCTGATTGGGGTCTGCTCGGCGGGCTTGAGCACCACCGCGTTGCCCGCGCCGAGCGCTGGCGCGAGCTTCCAGGCCGCCATCAGGATGGGGAAGTTCCATGGGATGATCTGGCCAACAACCCCGAGCGGCTCGTGAAAATGGTAGGCGACGGTATTGGAGTCGATCTCGCTGAGCGAGCCCTCTTGCGCCCGCAGGCAGCCGGCGAAATAGCGGAAATGGTCGACTGCCAGCGGAATATCGGCATTGAGCGTCTCGCGGATCGGCTTGCCGTTATCCATCGTTTCCGCATAAGCCAGCATTTCCAGGTTCTGCTCAATGCGGTCCGCGATTCGCAGCAGGACATTGGCGCGCTCCGCGGCCGGCGTGCGTCCCCACGCGTCCGCGGCTGCATGCGCGGCGTCCAACGCGAGTTCTACATCCTCGGCAGTCGAGCGCGCGGCCTTGGTATAGACCTTGCCAGTGATCGGTGTGATGACATCGAAGTACCCGCCCTTGACGGGTGCGGCCCATTTTCCACCGATGAAGTTTTCGTACCTGGATTTGAATTGAACCTTGGCGCCAATTTCGACCGGTGCTGCGACACTCATGATTCCTGCGCTCCTGAATGGTTGTGACACCGGCTAAGCCCCGTATTGCCAACGGCCTCGTCGGTGCATTGTGGCATCGTCCGAAGAAGCAGATTAGGTAGGGGTTTATCTGCCATCCGTACTCAATGAGCAATCCGTGGATTTACTTAGCCGATCGCCGTTACGCCGTTGAGACCGGGAGTAACCTGACCGGCGGCGGCCCCGGTCGGCATGAGGGAGCGGTGCTTGGAGTCGCGCGTGATGGGTGTGAGGCTCAGCAGTGCGCAATGCAACGGGCGCCAAGCCGTCGCGGTGTTTGGCGCCTGGCAAAATCAGGCCAGGGACCCTCCCGGCACTGCGAGCATTCGAGCTATGGCACTTTGCGCGACAGCTTCACTCGGCTGCTCGCGTCGCGCTCCGCGACGATGTCGAGATGCCGGCCACGACAGGTGATGTTCTTCAACTTCATGGACTTCCGGGCGTCGGACAGGACAGGCGGCTAGGCTTCGGTCTGGCCATTGTCGTGGGTGCGCAGGCCCGTGAACCGGTAGATGAAACTCTGCAGGAAGTCCGCCGACGTGGACAGCATTTACCCAGCGTTGTTGGCCGCCGCCTCACTGCGGACAATGAAAAGGTGCATGAGGAACCCGACCAGGTTTCGGGCGATTCATTGCTGTGCAATATTGGCCTCGCCGAGCTCTGAGGCAGGCACCGCGAGCATCACCATCATCATCTCGTTTGGATCTTCGCCATGGATCTTGAGCTCCCCCTGTGCATGGGTTAGCTCGTATCGGCGGGTGTTGTCACCAGCACCGGCGATGAAGCCTGCGCTGCAAGTCGATGGCGCATCAGGAAATCAACAATCATCAGACTGGCGTCCGGTCCAGCCGGATCATTGAAGCTCTGCTTCGCATCGCCCCCGCTCCAGGCGTGCCCCAGGCCGTCGATCAGCAGTAACCGGACCAGTAGTGTCCCATTGCGAAAGTAATCCCGCTGAAGAACCATTCGACCGCCTATCTCGAATTCGAGCGCTTTTGCAGCCTCGCGTGGCAGTTCATCAGCGCCTGTCATGCCGGTCAAGGCGAGACGCATTGCCACAAGCTGCTCGGCATTGCGCGGATTCACGGTAATGTCGGCGCGACCCTGGATGACCAGCGCGGGCGCCAATCTCAGCTCCTGACCAATCTCCGCTGTAAGCTGATCTACCACAGAAGCTGGCAAGACACTGGCGCCGTAGCGCATGACGCGGAGAGCTTCGCCAGCGGAACCGGCGGCTCCGTACATCACCCCCGAATGCAAAGCGACTGCAGCAAACAGCCCGGGAAATCGCAGTGCGAGAATGTCGGCCATGGCAGCTCCGGCCGACATGCCGGCAACGTATACACGTTGCCTGTCAATGGCTTCGCGGCGCATCACTTCCTGCACCAGCCGGTAAATCAGTCCAGCTTCAGCGTGGCCACGCTGGACGCCGCGATCAAACCAGTTCCAGCAACGGCGGGCGTTGGCCGTGCGGCTTTGTTCAGGGTATAGCACGGCACAGCCGCGCGTCTGCGCGACGGCATTCATCCTGGTGCCCGTCGCGAAGGCCTCGCCATCCTGTGAACATCCGTGCAACATGACCAGCAGGGGAAGCCGCTCCTTCCGCAGGCGGTCACGCGGTAAATACAGGTGGTAGTGCAGCTTGAAGTGCGTGCGGAGCGCGAGGAGCCTGCGTGGTGCGGACTCCTCGTATGTTCCGGTGCGCCATTCACCTTCGAGAGTTGCAGTGCCGGGTAAGCGCCGCCACGATAAACGCAATGCGCGCTGCCACCGCTGCAACAGCTCCAATAGCTTGGCGTAGCGGCGGATCATGCATTGGTATTGTAGCTGCGAGACCGCGCCAGCAGTGTTGAGGGGCTCCACGATGCACTGCATCAGCTCATGCCACGGCTTGCGCCACTGACACGGCTGTGGCAAGCAAGCGGTGCGCTGGAACGCGCGCGACTCGTGCGTGACGCAGTGGCGCGCGGTGGTCCTCTGGACTTCCCGGACCGTTACCTTGCTGCGGATGTTTTGGCAAAGCAGGTCGCGAAGCGTGTCGAGCGGAATGCCAGTGAACCACTCGGTCCAACTCGTTCTTACTCACGGGCGCACTCCCGGGTCAGGAAGGGAGCCAGAATGTCACCTCAGTCGTGGGACTTCACATTCAGGGTGGCACGCATCGGGGACCCGCTGCCAGACTTGGTGTTAATGATATTAGGTACTTTATAAAGCGCTTGTAAGCGTACTAACTTATATATATATTTGACCTGTGGATCCAATAAGCAACCCCTTCGCCCCAGGGGCCGGTACGCCACCCCCTGAACTTGCTGGTCGCGACGAGTTGCGGGAAACCGTTCGCGTCGCGCTTGCGCGCGTGCGTCGAGGCTTACCCACCAAGAGCGTCCTGATGGTGGGCCTTCGAGGCGTTGGCAAGACTGTCCTTCTTGATCGAATGCGCGATGACGCCGAGGCGAGCGGCATTCAGACTGTACGCATCGAGGCACCGGAAGCACGCTCGCTACCTGCCATGCTCGCGCCGCAGTTGCGCCAGGCCATGCTGCGTCTATCGCGAAATGCCAAGGCCAAGGCCCTGGCAGAAAGGGCGCTTAGAGCGCTGGCTGGGTTCGCCGCGGCACTGAAGATCAAATACAAGGACATCGAAGTTGGTGCCGACTTCGACCCAGAGCCTGGCTTGGCCGATAACGGTGATCTTGAGCATGACCTGCAGGCGCTGATCGAAACTGTCGGCGCCGCTGCCCAAAAGGCTGGAACAGCGCTCGCGCTGTTCGTAGACGAGCTGCAGTACGTTGAGGAAGAACAGCTTGCGGCACTCATTACGGCGTTGCATCGCAGCGCGCAGCGCAAGCTTCCTGTGGTTTTGGTCGGCGCAGGTCTGCCGCAACTGCGCGGACAAATGGGTCGCGCCAAGTCATACGCGGAGCGCCTATTCGATTTTCCGGAAATCGGACCCCTCAACAAAGCTGACGCGGGCAGCGCAATTGCGAAGCCGTTGCAGGAGCAAGGCGTCGAGATTCAACCTGCCGCACTGCGGCGCATAGTGGAACAGACCCATGGTTATCCATATTTTCTGCAGGAGTGGGGCAAACACGCCTGGGATGCAGCGGCTCAATCCCCCATTACGCGAGTCGATATCGAGCGCGCCGAAAAGTCGACAATTGCAGCGCTCGATGAGAGTTTCTTTCGGGTCCGCTTTGATCGGCTGACGCCGTTGGAGAAGCGGTACCTGCGTGCTATGGCGGAGCTCGGTCCTGGGCCGCATCGCTCAGGGGATATCACCGAAGTCTTGCATCGCAAGGTGACGGAATTGGGGCCGACGCGCAGTCAGTTGATAGTCAAAGGAATGGCATGGAGTCCAAATCACGGCGATACCGCCTTCACGGTTCCGCTGTTCGACGAGTTTATGCGCCGGATCATGCCGGGTAATGAATGGAAAAAATAAATGACGCCGCAATTCGATAGTGACAGGGCAGCGGACTCGTGTGCCCGCAATTCTGCGCGAGCCCGTCACCATGCTCTGAGTAACGGCCTATGTTTACGGCAGGATGGAAGTCACTGCCGTGAGCTTGGAAAGAGTCGAAATTCGGAACTGGCACTATTGCGCGACGAACGCGCCGCTCAGTACGCCGATGTATGAGGGCACGTTGATTACAGCCAATGGTGTTGGGAGGGTCCCGCCGCGCGCCAGGATCCAGCTAATGGGTTGCGCGCTGGAGCTGAACAGGGGCGGAAGCTGGAACGAGCGCTCGTGGCCATTAGGGCCCGAGAGCGTGCCCAGTAGCTTTGTCAATGGTTCCGTGGAGGGACCCGTCCTCGTGCAGTCGTTGGGGCTGGAAGGAGATGAGCAGGCGGATCTTCGCATGCACGGCGGGACTGATAAGGCCGAGTACGGATATGCGGTATCAAACTACCCGCGATGGCCAGCAGATGTCCGAGCGCACGCCGCGCTGTTCGTTCCCGGAGGAGTCTCGGTGAGAATCTCGTTATCGACGGGCTCGATGAATCCAGTGTATGCATCGGAGATGTGCACGTAATTGGCACCGCGCAGCTCGTCGTGTGCCAGCCCCGCCAGCCATGCCACAAGTTTGCGCTACGCTTCAACGATGACCAGGTCGTGCATGCGATGGTGAGGAATGGGCGAAGTGGCTGGTATTACCGGGTAGCGCGCGAAGGCGCAGTACGCCCGGGCGATTCCTTGCAGTGAGTGGAGCGGGCGAACCCCGCGTGGACGATCGCGCGTTTTGTGGCGCTGGCGTCCCGGCAGCAATTCACGGACGACGAATGGGTGGAGTTGGCGAGCCTCAAGGGCCTGGCGCAACATTGGCAGCAAAGGGCACGAAGGCGCACCGCGTAGGTGATGCATGGGTACCCCTGGAGCTTGCGTCTGCAAAGTGTCGATTCCCACGGTGGTGGCCGCCCTGCCGACTTTGTGGCACTGCTGCCCTGGGAAACTACGGCGACAATTTAACCAAGAGTGGGGAAGTTGGAGCGCGTACGTTCACGCCCTGATCAGGCTAAGCCGTAAAGTCCGCCGCCGTCCGTGATCGAGACTGCTGAGCGCAGCCGACGCGCCTGCGCGATCAAGCCGATGCCATGCTGGACTATGTACGAACCTTTCCGTACAATACGGGGGCAACGCCACTTCGCGTCGCACGGTACACCTTCACCATCTAGTACGTGAATGCTATATTGCCGCCGCAAGGCGATGGCATCCGCCGCGCCGATTGAGCGCGCCGAGCCTCTGCGCAAGGCGGTATTGTTGCGAGGAGTTTCAATGGCTTCATTAACTAGGACATCCTCCTCCTCCTCCAGGGAACTCGGAACCGCTGCCCGCCAGGAGATCGACGCCATGATTGCTCGTGCTCGAGGTGCGATGCGCGTGGTGCAGCACTACGATCAACAGAGGATCGACAGGCTTTGCCGGGGCCTCGGCTGGGCGACGGCCAACGATAAGACTTTTGGCCGCATTGTCGAAATGAGCGTTGTTGAGAGTGGCTTGGGCGACCCGGAAGGCCGCAACTCCAAGCGCATGAAGATACTCGGCGTACTGCGCGACGCACTGCGGCAGAAGAGCGTGGGCGTAATTGAGGAATTGCCTGAAAAGGGTATCGTGAAATACGCCAAGCCGGCCGGCGTCATTGCCTCTCTGGTACCGACAACCAATCCGGAACTCACACCTCCTTATACCGGCATCTATGCCCTGAAATGCCTGGACGCGGTAATCTTCTCCCCGCACCCGCGATCCAAGCGGACTACCTTCGAAATGGTGCGCGTGATGCGCGAGGCCATCAGCCGCCAGGGAGCTCCCGCAGATCTGTTCCAGTGTATCGAAAATCCCAGTATTCCGGCGACCGGCTACCTCATGGCCAATTGCGATCTCACGTTGGCAACAGGTGGCCAGCCGATGGTGCGTGCCGCCTACAGTTCCGGTAAGCCTGCCTACGGTGTCGGCGCCGGCAACTCCACGATGGTAATTGACGAGACAGCGGACATTGATATTGCGGCCCGCAACACACGCTTGTCGAAGACGTCGGATTTTGGCTCCGGTTGTTCGGCCGATGGAAATCTGCTCGTCGACTCGCGGATCTACGACGCGTTGCTCGCTGCCCTGGTGAAGGAAGGCGGCTTCCTTGCCTCCAGGTCTCAGGCCGATGCGATCGAGAAGGTCATGTGGGATGACGACGGTCACCGACTCGCCGATACCGTCGCCTGTCCGCCGCAGGTTGTGACCAAGCGAGCCGGGTTTGAAATTCCGGTCGACCGCAAGTTCATCATCGTCGAAAGCGACAAGATCGGACCCAAGCACAACTACTCACGCGAAAAGCTCACCACGCTGCTGGCTGTATACCGTTATGAAGGTTTCGATGACGCACTGAGCAAGGTGCAGCAGATCTACGACGTCGGTGGCAAAGGCCACTCCTGTGGAATCTACTCGCACAACGACGAACACATTGACCGCCTGGCGCGCGTTGCACCGGTCAGTCGCATGATGGTGCGCCAACCCCAGTCCAAAGCCAACGCCGGAGCATTCAACAACGGCATGCCAATGACCTCCAGCCTGGGCTGCGGCATCTGGGGTGGCAACATTACCAATGAGAACATCCACCTAAAGCACTTCATGCAGACCACCTGGGTCAGCAGGCCAATTCCAGAAGACCGCCCATCGGACCAGGAACTGTTCGGCGAGTTCTACAACACCGAGGCACCGTAAGCTCATGCAGGACACGGTTGCCAATCTGCTGGTGCGCTACCTGGAGCAACGCGGCATCCGCTACGTATTCGGATTGTGTGGCCATACCAATATCGCCGTACTTTCCGCGATGGCCGAGAGTAACGTCGAGTTCATCAACGTGCGTCACGAGCAGATTGCGGCGCATGCCGCCGATGGCTACGCGCGCGCCTCGGGCAAGACGTCGGTGCTGCTGACACACCTGGGCCCTGGCCTCACGAACGCCGCGACCGGCGTCGCCAATGCCGCCCTGGATTGCATTCCCATGGTGGTTATCGCCGGCGACGTGCCGTCACACTACTATGGCAAGCATCCGCATCAGGAAATCAATCTACACGCCGATGGCGCGCAGTGGGAGATCTATCGGCCGTTCGTCAAGCGCGCTTGGCGAGTCGACAGTCCGAAGCTATTTCCGGAAATTATCGAGAAGGCGTTCGCTCTGGCGGAGAGCGGCCAGCCCGGCCCGGTGCTGGTCGACGTGCCGATGGACGTATTTTCGGCTGTCATTGATGACGCGCTATTCGCGCGGCTGCGGGCAAACGCGCATTTGCTGCGCAAACCCTCCATTGATCAGGCCAGCGCGGGCGAGATAATCAAGCATCTCGCGACTGCCAGTCACCCGGTCATTTACGCGGGCGGGGGAATGATTCTCGCTCGTGCGTGGGACGAACTGCGCGGTCTGGCCGAGCACCTGACGATCCCGGTGGCCCACAGCCTCATGGGCAAGGGTGTGCTCCCGGACGATCACCCGCTGGTACTGGGCATGACCGGCTTTTGGGGTACATCGCTTGTCAATCAGACCTGCCTCGCGGCCGACTGGGTACTCGGTGTCGGTACGCGTTTCAAGGAGGCCGACTGCAGCTCCTGGTATCGCGACTACACATTCAACATTCCGCCCACCAAACTCATCCACATCGACATCGAGCCCAGCGAAATTGGCCGCAATTTCCCGACTGAGATCGGCGTGGTGGCGGATCTGAAGCAGGCGCTGGGCACGCTGCTGAAAGTTGCTCGCGAACTGTACCCCGCTGGGCGCCAGGAGCCACAGATTGTCCAGCGGATAGCGGATTTTCGCCGCGCGTTCGCGGCCGAAAACAGCGTGAATCAGCGGTCAGATGCCTTCCCAATGATGCCCGAGCGAATTCTCGCCGAATTGCGTGTGTTGTTGCCGCGCGATGCGATCATGACCACTGACGTGGGCTGGAACAAGAATGGAGTCGGGCAGCAATTTCCGATTTATACGCCGGGCAGCGTGCTGACCTGCGGCGGCTTTGCCACGATGGGTTTCGGTCCGCCGGCCGCGATCGGCGCCAAATTGGCCTGTCCGGACAAAGTTGTCGTTTCGCTGGTCGGCGATGGTGGATTCGGCCAGAACCCCGCCGCTCTCGCCACCGCGGCCGAGCACAATCTCGCCATTATCTGGCTGGTCATGAACAACAACGCCTATGGCACCATCGCTGGCCTGCAGCAGGCGGCGTATGGCGTCACTTACGGTACGCTGTTTCCGGCCAGCAGGGGTGGCTGGGCAGAGCAACCGCCCAACTATGCCGACATTGCCAAGGCCTACGGCTGCATGGGAGAGCGCCTCACCTCAGCCGCCGAGCTCCGGCCTGCGCTGCGGCGTGCGCTGGCTTCCGGCCGTCCCTACGTACTGGACGTACCGATGAAAAATAATCCGACGCCCACGACCGGCCATTGGAATATTCTCGACATCTACAGCCCCGACAGGCATCTCGAGCACGCAGCCACGGGCTAATCGGCACCCATGATCGGCACCCAGCGCGACATTGACATTCTGGTCAGCGAGGTTGGCCCGCGTGACGGCCTGCAGAGCATTGGCAACATCATGCCGCTCGCCGACAAGAAGGCCTGGATCGATGCGGAGGTGTCTGCCGGCGCGCGTGAGATCGAAGTCGGCAGCTTTGTGCCGGCGAAACTCCTGCCGCAGCTGGCAGATACGGCTGAACTGGTGGCGCATGCGTTGACTCTGCCGGGACTCACGGTTGCTGTACTGGTGCCCAATCTTCAGGGCGCACGGGCCGCAGTACGAGCTGGCGCGCACAAGATCACCATTCCATTCTCGGCCTCCGAGACGCACAGTCTCAAAAACGTGCGGCGCACGCACCTGCAGATGCTCGAGGAGGTGCGCGCCGTTGCCACGATGCTGCGTGAGCAGCCGGTTGCCGGGCGACCACGATTCGAAGGCGGCATGTCCACGGCTTTCGGATGCACCTACGAGGGCGCTGTGCCAGCCGACAAGGTTGTAAGGCTGGCAGAGGCGCTCATGACAGCCGGCTGCGACGAAGTAGGTCTGTCCGATTCCGTCGGTTATGCGAATCCGCAGCAGGTGAAGCAGCTGGTGTCGCGGGTGCGCTCAACGATCGGCGCGCAAGCGTTCGCAGGCCTGCATCTGCACAATACGCGCGGTCTGGGACTTGCCAATGTCGTGGCCGGTCTCGAAGTGGGCGTAACCACTTTCGATAGTTCGCTGGCTGGACTGGGCGGTTGCCCGTTCGCTCCTGGGGCCACTGGCAACATCGTGACCGAGGATCTGGTGTTCATGCTCGAGTCCATGGGATTGCGCACCGGCATCGACCTGTACAAGCTGCTGGGAGTGCGCAAGATTCTGCGCGCCGCGCTGCCCGACGACGAGTTGTATGGCTATGTGCCGGCGGCGGGATTGCCTCTGGACTACATATCAGCCAGCAGCGCCGACGCCGCAGTGCCGCATCGTCCTGCGGTGGCATAATGTAGTCGCCGGCGCGCCGACGGGAGCACCAGGCGAAGCCAGGGCGCCTCCGTCGGCAGGCGTAACCTCAGTTCAGACCTTCAAAAATCGCTGCACGGCGTCGACGATCATACGACGATGACGGGCGCGAACGGCCGGTTCGGCGAGATTGCAGTCGAACAGCGCGCCGAACGTATAGCGGTTCGAGACCCGGAAATAACACAGGGCCGCAATCACAAGACGTACGTCTATCGGCGTAACATCCGGGCGAAACACACCGCTCGCCACACCGCGTTCCAAAACGCGCGCCATTACGCTGAGAATGTGCGCGTATCGCTTGTGAACACTGGAAAGCTTGCCGATGCTCTTGCCGCGGTTGATGTTTTCGACGTTAACCAACGTGATGAACTCGGGATGGCTCTCATCGTAGTCGAAGGTCAGCTCTACGATGCGTGCAATTGCAGCCTGTGGCGCAAGTCCGTCCAGATCCAGCTGGCTTTCAACCTGACGAATCTCCGAGTAAACTCGCTCAAGCACTGCGCGGTAGAGACCTTCCTTGCCGCTGAAGTAGTAATAGATCATCCGCTTGGAGGTCCGGGTGCGCGCAGCGATTTCGTCGACGCGTGCGCCACTCAGACCGCGTTGAGCAAATTCCTGGGTCGCAACCGCCAGTATCTCCTCCCGGGAGTCCTGCGCCGGTCCCGAGGCTCTTTTCTTTCCGGGCCGGACTGCCGTTGAGACCTTCCTGACTGCTCGATATATCATGTCGACCTAGCTCCTGTCCCCTGTTGGGGCGGGGCACCCTGCCTGGCAGACGGCGGTTCGGGAACCCCGGACTGCAGCGCCGTCAATTCGCTGCCAGGAGTTTCCGTCGAAAAAGCCGCTGGCGCCAGTCTCCTGGGGAGAATCATGCTCAATCCGCACGGCTCCCGCATCCTTGCCGTCGGCTCGCATCCGCCCGGGCAGATAGTGCGTCGATGCCGGCCAGCACGTGACCGGACCTCGGTTGCTATGCCACTGCAACCCCGCTATCCTAGCTGTGAACGCACTTGTTAGTTAATATGAACGGGAATCACCGGAACGTTGCGTCGCAACGGCCAATCGCCACTGGACTAATCGGTTCGGGCATCCAGGCTTCCGGCAGCCCGGCGCTGCACATGAACGAAGCTGCGGCCTTGGGTCTGAATCTCAGCTATCAGCTGTTCGATCTCGATCAGCAGCCTGACGGACCTGCATCCTTGCCACGCGTGGTGCGCGCAGTAGAGCAGGCCGGGTTTGCGGGCGTCAATATTACGCATCCCTGCAAGCAGACGATCCTGCCACTTGTGGACGAACTCTCGCCCGATGCCGCCGCATTGGGGGCGGTAAACACCCTGATTTTCGCCAATGGTCGACGCATCGGCCACAACACCGACTGGTGGGGGTTCGCCGAAGGGTTCCGGCGCACCCTGCCGGGAGCGAGTCATCGGGTGGTAACCCAGCTGGGCGCCGGCGGTGCGGGCTCCGCCGTGGCCTATGCCATGCTGAAGATGGGCACGCGGCAACTGAACGTCTTCGACGTGGACCGCGCCAAGGCCGCGCAGGTTCGGAATACTCTGTCAAAGTACTTCGGTGAGGGGCGTGTCACGCTGATTGATACATTGCCCGCAGCGCTGGCGGCCTCGGATGGCGTTATCAATACGACTCCTGTCGGCATGGCCAAGTATCCGGGCACCCCGCTGCCTGCCGCGCTCCTGCGCGCTTCGATGTGGGTGGCCGAAATCATCTATTTCCCGCTAGAGACCGAGCTGCTGCGTGCGGCTCGAATGCTAGGCTGCCGCACCGTTGACGGCGGCGGAATGGTGGTGTTTCAGGCGGCCGAGGCCTTCCGGCTGTTCACGGGCACTGTGCCCGACTCCGCCCGCATGCTGGTGAACTTTCGAAACACAATCAAGGCTTGATGCAACACCAGCGTTCGATGATATTTGCAACCGTCTCGCGCCGGCTAGCAAGCGCGCCGGGCGCCGTCATGTTGCGCTGAAACACCCGGCCAAAGGTATATCGATTGGAGACATTGTAGAAGCACAATGCACTGATAGCCATGTGCAGGTCCACCGGGTCAATGTCAGCTCGAAAGACACCCGTCGACGCGCCTCGATTGATCAGTTTCTGCAACATTGAAATGATCACTTTGGCGCGAGTCTTGATACTGGATACCGTGCCGATCTGTGCACCCTTGTTGATATTTTCGTTCATCACGATGCGCACGAAATCCGGATGCTTGTTGTGGTAATCGAAAGTCACGTAAACCAGCTGTCGCAGTGCCGCCGCAGGTGCCAGCCGGTCCAGGTCCAGTGACGTATCGATCTGGCGGACTTGCGTATAGCACTGCTCGAGCACGGCGCGATACAAGCCCTCCTTGCTCCCGAAATAGTAGTAGATCATTCGCTTGGAAGTATCGATACGCTCGGCAATCTCGTCAACGCGCGCGCCGGTGAAGCCTTTCTCGGAAAACTCGCGCGTAGCCATGGCAAGAATGTTGGCGCGGCTGCCATCGGCCCGCGCGGCCTGCCTGGTAGCAGCGCGCCCGGCTGAGCGCGACCGGGCGCCGATTGCGGGTACGGACTTGACTGTTTTCAGCATCGATGCGCCCTGCAGTGCACGTTTGTAGTTATGTCCTTGAATGATACACAGTCGCCAGGGCCGCTGGCCGGATCGCTTACAGATAAAGAGCCTTGGATTATGCTCGCGGCAGCACTGGTCCCGCCGACCGCACGCACGAATACCCGCTTGGCGCAGCCTTCACGGCGCGTGCGGCCGGGCGCCGGCTTTCAGGCTCGGCCCTCTTGGCAGTGGCCGGTGTGCAACGCGGTCGGGCTGCTGCCAGGAACCCAGCCATAGTTCATTGTTGACGATGGCGGCAGCCGATACGCCGTTGAAATCGGGATCCGGCCCCGACTTTGCCAGGACCTTGAATTGCATTGCCGCCGGATCAAGCGCCGCTACCGCGTAGCCACGATGGCAGCGCATCTCGTCAGCCTTGCCATCGATGACCTTGCGCAGACCGCCGCAGGCGGGCTCGTCCAGCTGCATTCCGGCGAGCAGCAGCTGGCCGTCGTCCCAGTGAATGTTGTCCGGCATGAATCCCGGAGCCACCGCCGAGCGGAGCGGGTGGCGCGGATTGCATCGCGAGTATACGTAAACCGCGTGCAGTCCAAATGCGACGACGTAGAATTCCTGGTCGTCGGCTGAGACCTCGATGCCGTTGTTGCCAGGCAACTCGGTGCCTGGCAGCGACTTGAAACCACTGTCGCCTGGCCGCCATTGCAGCACGACACCGGTATTCTGACCGCGGACGAAATCTGCAATGGTACTGCCTGGCAGGGTAAGCACGGTCGCCAGTATGGTTCCATCGCGAAACACCGATACGCTATTGGCCGCCATGCCTGGCGGCAATACGATGCAGCCTTTCCATACCAGGCCCGGATCGGCGATGCCATGCGTTTCGACGCTAAATATCTCGATGCTCTCGCGGCCTCCATGATTGACGACATACAGGCTGCGCCGTCCGTCCTGGGGATCATGCAGGTGTATGCCATGCGCGTTGAAGCGCGCTACATCGGGCGGCCCCGGGCAATCCGGCCAGGCTTGCGAATCGTAGTGCACCTGCTCCGGCGCCCCGGTATACCAGCGATGCAGCGTATCGGCAGCTGTGTCTATGAGTTTGAGACCCGCGCCATCGCTGAAGCCAGACGTGATGAGCCAGCGCGTGCCGGGAATGTGAGCCAGGTCTTCAGGATGCTCGGCGCCACACACATAGCGAAGCCCCGCCTTGCCCTCCGGCATGCAGGCAGCGGGCGCCGAGAGCGCAGGACGCTGCACTCCGCTGAGCACTTCGGCGGCAATACAGCACAAAAAGACCGCGGCCAAGACCCGGCTCACCCGCACCACCACTTCACCGGCCTCCCTGGAGCATGTGAGGCTACGGTGTACTAACTTGTCCGTCAAGCACGTGACATTCGCTTCACGCGCGGCCACTATGTGCTGCTGCGGCAACAGGCAATTTCAGGGTGCCCAGCTGGCACCGGATCAACAAGTAGTCCGACAATGCTCAAATCCATAGCGACCGTCTCCGTCAGCGGCATGCTGAAGGACAAACTCACGGCCATCGCGCATGCAGGCTTCGCCGGGGTTGAAATCTTCGAGAGCGACCTGTTGGCCTCGCCATATCCCGCCAGCGACATCGGCGCGATGATCCGCGATTTGGGATTGGTCTGTACCGCGCTCCAGCCGCTGGAGTGCTTCGAGGGCATGCCAGCACATCTGCGAGAGCGTGCTTTCGCGCGCGCTGAGCGCCGCTTCGAAGTGGTTCGGGAACTCGGGGCTGACCTCTTGATCGTCACATCCAACGTTGATCCGGAGTCCCTTGGTCACCGCGATCGGATCGCCGACGACCTGCGCGAACTGGGTCAGCGCGCCGCTGCGCGCGGACTACGCGTAGGTTACGAAGCTCTCGCCTGGGGCAAGTACGTATCCGATCACCGTGATGCGTGGTCCATTGTGCAAAAGGTGGATCATCCGGCGGTGGGTCTGGTGCTGGATAGTTTCGGCACCCTCAAGGGTGGTGGTCCGCTGCAGAGCCTGCGCTCCATCGACGTCGCCAAAATCTTACATGTGCAGATCGCTGATGCCCCGGATCTACCCACCAGCGCCGAGTGGCTGAGCAGGCACTTTCGCTGCATGCCGGGACAGGGCGATCTTGCGGTGGTCGACTTCGCTGCCGTGGTACAGGATCTCGGCTACGACGGCGCAGTGTCGCTGGAGATCTTCAACGATCACTTCCGTTCCGCGCCCACCGAGGGCATCGCGCTCGATGGCATGCGATCGCTCACCTATCTGTTCGAGCAACTGGAACGCAGCCGCCGGCGCCGCTCGCTGCCAATCGCCGATGCACGTATTGGCTGCCAGAACGTCGAGTTCTTCGAGTTCTGCGCCAGCAACGATGAGGCGCCGCGACTTGAACAGATGCTGCGCAAGATGGGCTTTGTGCCGACAGACCGGCATCGTCGCAAGGCCGTTACGCGCTGGCGCCAGGGGGAAATCAATCTGATCATCAATTGCGAATCCGAAGGTTTCGCGCCGAAGTTCCGCTCGGCACACGGCGCGTCCGTCTGCGCGATCGGGTTGCGTGTCGATGATCCACACGCAGCCCTTGAGCGGGCCAGCAAATTGAGTATCAGCACCTACTCCCAGGATGTGGGTCCGGGAGAATTCCGCATTCCCGCGGTGGTGGGGGTGGGCAACAGCCTGCTCTATTTCGTTTCTGCCGCCTTTGCCACACCAATGTGGGACACGGAGTTCCTGCCTGTCAACGAGCAGGCCGATCATAGTGGTGTGGGTCTGCGCTGGGTCGATCACTTCACCCAAGTCATGAGCGACAAGGAGATGCCCTCCTGGCTGCTGTTCTACCTGTCGTTGTTCGAATCCACCAAAGTTGCAGCCACGGAGGTGGCCGAGCCGGCCGGACTGACCCTGTCGCAGGCACTGCAGTCCGCATCGGGGCGGTTGCGGATCGTGCTCAACGAGCCAGAAAGCGATCAGACCCTGGCGTCTCGCTTCCTCAACAGCTATGGAGGCGCCGGTTTGCAACAAATCGCGTTCGCCACGGACGACATCTTGCTTACCGCAAAGAAAATGCGCGCGCTAGGCATGGAGGTGCTCGCCATTCCTTGCAACTACTATGCCCACATCGGCGCAGAGTTCGGCCTCGACGATCAAGCACTACAGCGAATGAAGGAATTCAACATACTCTACGACCGCGACGCCACCGGCGAATATTTCCACATCTACACCCGCGCCTTCGCCAAACGGTTCTTTTTCGAGATCGTCGAACGACGTGGCTACAATGGTTACGGATTCGCCAATAGCGCCATCAAGTATGGCGCGCAGTCGCAGTTCAGGAATCAGCCGCCGCAGGCGTAGCATCGGTCCGCGGGTGCTCCGTGAGATACTGCCGGGTGGTTTCCAGGCACTGGCGCGCAAAGTCCTCCGGACCCAGCGCCTGCAGCCGTTGGCGATTTGGCAACTCGATCGAATAGGGTATCAATGGCATGCGTGCGAGAATGCCGGCAACGTTGATCCCCCCTTCCCCCAGGTACAGTCGACCCTCGCGAGCGACGAACTTGAGTTCGATCTCCTCGGTCGTGAATTCCGCGGGGCCGTCGCAGATCTGGGCATAGTGAAACCACTTGCGCGGCAGCATATCCAGGTCGGTAACGCGACATCGTGAGCGGTCGAAATGCAGCGTGTCTATGCACACGCCAGCGTTGTCGCAGCGCGACGCCCCGACGATGCCCACCACGTCGATGAGGTTGCGGAAACTGGCGAACGGAACAAACTCGAAATCCACCGTCAGGTTGAACGGCGCCGCCAATTCGCACAGCTCTATGTACTTTTCCAGCACGAATGTGCGGTCATCGACCCAGGCGCTTGTCAGCACATGCCTTGCACCAAGTGCAGCTCCGGCTTCGAGCGCCGGCAGATAGGATCGGATGTCGCAGCCATGAAATATGCGGGCCAATTCGATATCGAGGAGCTTCAGACCCGTGGCGGCGAGCGCCGCCTGAGTGCGCTTGCGCAGTGCACGGTCGCTGCCCAGCGGATGGAGCGGCTCACCTGGTGTACCCAGCGCAATGGGCCGCAGGCTGACGAAGTCGTAGCCCGCCCGGGCGGCGATCTCCGTGAACTCGGGCGGCGAGCAGGCCAGCAGGGTCAGATGTGCCAGCGAAAACTGCATTGCCTTCCTTCTGGAACACAATCCTGAGCAGCTGATCGAGTTACGATGCGGTTACGCCCGTGGTCCGATGGCGTGCGGCACGCGTCCACTACTCGGGCCTCGGCGGCGCAGGCCATGCATCACTCCGCACATTCAGCCTAACGGGCGTTAGATCGCCGATCACGAAGATCCAAGATAGCGCACCGATCATGGCCACGGCCCCGACGAAGGCCAGGGCGTATATGAAAGAGCCCGTAGCCTGCACTATCCAGCCCACCACCAGTGGCGTGACAATGCCAGAAAGATTCGCTGATGCGCTGAATAGTCCACCCACCAGGCCGAGCTTTCCCTTGGGAGCCACCTCGGAAATTACCGACCAGCCAGAAGAAGACATGGCTTGGGCAAAAAACGCAATCGAGAGAATCGCCACGACAACAATGTTGGAGTCCGCAATGTTGGCGGTGACGATGGAGGAGGCGAGTACCAATCCCACGATCACCGGAAGCTTACGTGCCAGGCTGAGAGAGCAGCCGCGCTGCAACATGAAGTCGGACCACCAACCTGCGAACAGTATGCCGAAAAACCCGGCGATGTAGGGTAACGCCGAATATATTCCAACGTGGATCCAGGCCATGTGGCGTTCAGTTGCGAGATATGTAGGGAACCACGTCAGAAAAAACACAAAGGTGGAATACACGGAAAACTGGCCAATGCACAGCCCGAGGATCTGTCGTTGCCGAAGCAGATCCAACACCTCGCCGATGCGGAATGTGCCCGTGACCGCGACCTTATTGGTTACGCCGCCGCCCGCGGCTATGTAATCCAACTCTTCCTGACTCACTTTCGCGTGCTCCGCGGGATCACGGTAGCTGCGCACGAAGACGAATGCGTACACCACACCGAGGCTGCCCGATACGAAGAACAGCGTGCGCCAGCCAAAAGTCGCGAGAATCCAGAACAGAATCGGACTCAAGAAACTCAGTCCAACGTATTCCGCGGCCGTATACACGCCGATGGCGCGGGCTCGCTCGCTGCGCGGAAACCACATCGCTACTACATTGCTGTTGGCGGGAAAGCATGGCGCCTCCGCGAGCCCAAGAAGAAATCTCAGACCCAGCAGCGAAGCCAGCCCGACGGTCAGCGCATGCAACAATGTCACAAGAGACCAGCTGATCAGCGAGGCGGCATACAGCACCCGCGCCCCCAGTCGATCCAGCATGACGCCTGCGGGAATCTGTGCCAGGAAATACGTCCAGGAGAAGGCGGACAGTACAATGCCTGCCGCCGCTGGGCGCAGCGCCAGCTCGCTGGTGATTGCGGGCATGCTGACACCGAGCAGCGCGCGGTCAAGATAGTTGATCGTCACGCAGCCGGAAATCAATGCCAGTATGCCGAAGCGAACACGTGTCTGTGCCATTGTGCCCCCGTCAGAAGGTCGTGGCCGCCCAGCCGCTCGCTGTGGCGCTGATCACCGGCACTGGCATCATGCATCCTTGCTCAGGCTCACCACGACGGCGCCTTCCGTATAACAGCTAATGCTCGCAGGAGCCTGGCTCACGGACCGGACTATGCGGGAATGAATCGCAGCTGTCATCCGGATACCGTCACTCTGACAGAAGATGTTAGCCCGGCGGCAGCGCGCGCCGTAGGCCGCTGCCAGACCGTCACTGCCGGACGAGATGATGAGCCTGCTCGCGCGACGCGGCGACCGGCATCGATCTGCAGCTGTTCAGTGTGCGGCGCTGAAATGCAACAGACGACCGTGGCTCGCGCGCAACTATTGACATGCACTATCTAGTTCGTATACATTGATTCGAGCTCGCTGACACGACGCACCCGAGACACTTTCCGGGCGGAGATCAGGCGGCGGCGCGCCTGGTTCAAGCCTGCCAGGCCAATTAGCGGGCACTGGTCGGCCAGGTAATTGTTCACGCTTGCTGGCCGAGGACGCCGATCAATAGCTAGGGGGAATCATGCGTATCGATCCAAGGCGAATCACCGTGTTCGCGTCGTTGGCTACATTTGCCGTCATTCTCGGGTCGCCCGCTTCGGGCGAGGATTCGGCCGGCACCGCGGCGAGCAAGCCAGAAGAGCTCGAAGTAGTGGTCGTCACCGGCTCGCTGATTCAGCGCCCGAACAATACTTCCGTCAGCCCCATCACCACGGTCAGTGCCGAGAGCATCAAGGAAACCGGCGCATCCAATTTGCAGGATGCACTCAATCAACTCCCGGCCTTCACCGTTGGCGGAAATGCGACCACCGGCGGTCAGGGCACGGGCGGTCGGGCGTCCATCAATCTGCACGGGCTCGGGACCAACCGCAATCTGGTGCTGCTCGACGGCAAGCGCCTGCCGGTATCGGACATATTCGGCAATGTCGATGTCAACATCCTGCCTGAGGCGATCATTTCCGGGGTCGATGCCATTACCGGCGGCGCCTCAGCCGTTTACGGATCCGACGCGATGTCGGGCGTCGTTAATTTCAAGACAATAAGGGGTTTCAATGGCGTCAAGGTCGATGTGCAGGACTCGCGAAGTGCCAAGGGCGATGCGGGCAAGGTCGACGCGTCGATCGCCTTTGGCAGCGCGTTCATGGAGAACCGCGGTCATATGGTCACCGCATTCAGCTACTCAAAGCAGGATCCGCTGTTGAGCAGCGCGCGCAGGTTTTTCGCGGACAAGGTACCCTCCTCGTATATCGGCTATGGCACCTACTTGCTTGATTCAGCGAACGCGCCCAATGCAGCGGTGCTCACTTCACTATTCAATTCCTACGGCATCACCGCCCCCCTCAACACGGGCGGAGGACTCGGGTTCAACAACGATGGCACGCTGTTTACGCAGAACGGCGCTGCAAATTACAAAGGGGCAAATGGATCGAACGGGTACGCAGTTATTGGCGGCAACGTGCGCATGCCGGTCGGACAGCAAGGCAATATCCTCAACGCCATCAACCGTAAGACCGCATTCTGGAAGGCTGACTACGACCTGGCGCCCACGGTCTCGGTGTACGGGCAGTTCATGTACGTCAACCTGTCGGTCAACAGCAATAGCGGTGGCAGCCTCACGCAGTTTCCGGCGCTGACCACGATTCCGACTAGCAATCCATTCATCCCGGCTGATCTGCGGACCGTACTGGCTTCGCGCCCTAATGCTGGCGCCCCGTTCGCCTGGAGAGCGCGCTATGTCGGCATTCCCTGGAAGAACTGGGACGAGAACTATGTCGTACAGCAGTATCTCGGCGGCATTAAGGGCGACATCGCCCCGGGTTGGGGATTCGACGTGTACGCGTCCTATGACAGTTCCGTGCACAATTCGATCATGCACGATGCGGTGCTCAAAAGCCGAGTGCAGACCTTGCTCAACGCGCCTAACGGCGGTGCCTCAATCTGCGCGGGCGGGTACAACCCGTTCGGCGATGCCAATGCCAGGTCGCTTTCGGCGGCGTGCATTGCCTATATGACCAAGGACGCGAACAGCCAGGAAAATCTGAGCCAGGATCAGGTGCAGGCCCAGATCAATGGCAAACTTTTCGACCTTGGAGCCGGACCGGCACAGGTGGCATTCGTCGCCGACTATCGCCGGAACACCTACTCGTTCGCGCCGGATGCCGACACTACCGCCAATAGTGGTTGGGGCCCGGGCGGCAATATCGAGGCATTCACGGTTCAATCTGCTGTTCCGGAGAGATCGATCAAGGTCAAGGAGCTGGCGGCGCAGCTCGACGTGCCGCTGATGGCCAACCGAATTCATGTCCGCGAACTCGCCGTCGGCGCTGCGGCTCGTGTGTCCGATTATTCTGGGTCGGGCACGGTGCAGAGCTTCGAGTTCGATGGTCGCTGGCGTCCGGTCGACCAATTGCTGTTCCGCGGTTCCTACCAGCGTGCCGTGCGCGCGCCCAATATCGGCGAGCTGTACTCGCCGCTCGGGGCGAACTCGCAGCTTGTCATTGGCACCCCGCCTGGTGCGATCGGCGATCCCTGCGACGACCGCTCCACCGCCCGGACCGGCGCCAATTCGGCACAGGTTCAGGCCCTGTGCGTGGCGCAGGGAGTCCCGTCGGGTGTGATAGCCAACTATGAATTCCCGACTACTGCGACCGGACAAACCAATGCCGGCAACCCGACACTTACGCCGGAGAAGGCCAATACCTTCAATCTTGGCTTGGTATTCGGCTTGAACCCCGACTTCACACTCTCGCTGGACTACTACAACATCTCGATCAAGAACGTGATCTCGACTACCCCTGGGCTCACCGTATTATCGAAGTGCTTCAATCTTGATGGATCCAACCCTACCTATTCGAATTCGAATCTGTACTGCCAGGCCATCTATCGTGACCCCAACACCGGTACTCTGTTGACGGTGGCGACTCCCTACGCGAATCTTGGCGGTCTCAAGACCGACGGATTGGAGTTGCAGCTGCACTGGGCAAGGCACGCGCCCTTTGGAAACAGGGCGGGCAAGTTCTACGTTGATCCGGCCATCAGCTATCTGAACAGCTACAAGGTCCAGCTGCTGCCTGGCGCGCCCGAGTTCAATTACACCGGCATCAGCGTCGGCGGCACCGGTCCGGGGTCGGTACCGCCGCGTGCGGCTCCGAAACTGAAGGCGCTGACGTCCTTCGGGTTCCGAACTGGCGCCTACACGGCGGGACTGCGGTGGCGCTATCAGAGCTCTCTCAAGGATGTGAGCTCCATCCTGACTCCCAACAACGCCCAGATTGGAGTTCCCGCCTACCAGCTTTGGGACCTGTTTGGCACCGTCAATGTGGGTGCATCAGTCCAGTTACGAGCCGGCATCAACAATCTGTTCGACAAGGGACTACCCGTCGTGGCCAGCTCGCAGAACGGAACTGATCAGGCGCTCTATGACGCTATCGGCCGTGCATATTATCTGGGCCTGAAGGCGTCCTTCTGAAACCAGTAGCGCTGCGCTGGCGGCGCCAGGTCGACTCTGCGGAGGGCATGACCATGCAGCGACTCTCGTTCCGCGCGGCGACGGCGATTACGGCCATGCTCGCCGGCACCGTTACCCTCGCCTCATCATCGGGGGCAGGCACCACGGGCGAGCGGATCGCCGCGGCGGCGGCTGTAGGCGAGAACGTGACGGCAGTAGGCGCCGACTCCTTCGCCAATATCTCGATATCGTTTCCCGACGGTGTGCGCGGCCTTCCCGACATTACTTACCAGACATTGAACGGCTACCGTCCAATGAAGCTGGATCTGTACCTGCCGCCAGCGCGATTCGACAGCGCCGCACCGCGTCCGTGGGTCATGTACATCCATGGCGGCGGTTGGATGGGTGGCGGTCCGCGCCGCAGCGCTGCCTACCTCGACTGGCCGCGCGTCCTGGCGTCGCTCGCGGCGCGTGGCTATGTCGTAGCGTCGGCCAGCTACCGCTTTTCTCGCGAAGCGCCGTTTCCGGCGCAAATACAGGATGTGAAGGCGGCGATCCGTTGGTTGAAGGCGAATGCGGCAACCTACCACCTCGACGTCAACCGCGGTATGACATGGGGGCAATCCGCCGGGGGGCACCTAGCAGCGCTAGTCGCAGTGTCGTGCGGAGTCGCCGCGTTCTCTCCTCCCGCTCGCGTGGTCCCCAAGACAGCGACGGTGGAGCTTCAGGCGTCCACCGCAGCCGGCGCGGACCAACAGTCCGACTGCGTGCAGGGCGCGGTCGCCTGGTTTGGCGTCTATGACTTCAGTAAGATGCCCCAGGCCGACGCGACCGTAAAGACTCTGCTGGGCTGTGGCGACGCGGTGTGCCCGCCCGAAAAGTTACTCGCCGCTTCACCGATTCACTACGTCGACACCAAGGACCCGCCCATGCTCATTATGCATGGGGCGGAAGATGCCCTGGTGCCGTTGGCGCAGTCCCAGCAGTTTCATGCGGCGCTACTTGCCGCGGGCGTACCTAGCCGGCTGATTGTAGTGCCGGCAGTGGGCCACAGCTGGATAGGCAAGACCGCAGTGGCCACGCAGTCTGCTAGCCGGAACTCGCTCGCGCAGGCCATTGATTTTATCGACGCCACGATCGGCGACCGGCCGAAGCAGCACTAGGCAAACCATGCCCGGGCGTAACCGTACGCTGGCATGCATCAGCACAACGGCCGTCGTGTGTGCGCTGATTGCGATCGCTCCGCTGCAAGCCCAGACTGTCGAGCACCCGATTGCGCCGATCCGGACGTCGGGCGGCTTGCTGGCGGGCAAGGTTCTGCCTTCGGGCGTCAAAGTCTGGTTGGGCGTTCCGTTCGCCAAGCCGCCGGTGCAGGAGCTGCGCTGGCGGCCGCCGCAATCGGTCGCGTGGCAAGGCGTGTGGAATGCCGATCGCAAGATGCCCGAGTGCATCCAGGTGCTGCGTCCTCACAATATCAACCACTATTTCGGTGAAGAAGCCACGGGCGAAGACTGTCTCTACCTCAACATCTGGGCGCCGGGAGATTCGCATGAGGGATCCAATCTGCCGGTCGTCGTCTTCATTTACGGCGGCGGTAACACCATCGGTTCCAGCGGCCTTGCATTGTATAGCGGCGAGCCGATGGCAAGGACCGGCCGGGCAGTGTTCGTCAATCTCAACTATCGGCTCGGCCTGCTGGGCTTCCTGGCGCACCCCGAGCTGACCAAAGAACAGCACGGTCATTCCGGCAACTACGCCTACCTCGACCAGAACGCCGCCATCCGCTGGGTGCACGACAACATCGGCAAATTCGGTGGCGACCCGACGAAGGTCCTCATCATGGGACAGTCGGCAGGGGCACTGTCGGTCACTCAGCAGATGTTCAGCCCATTGTCCCGGGGGTTGTTTCGCGCGGCGATGATGTCAAGCGGCTGCAGCTGGACCAGCGGCGGTCTATTGGGCTCCCGCATTCCGACACTCGAAGAGGCGGAAAAGACCGGACTCGAAGTCCAGCAGCGCCTGAATGCCACCAACCTGAGCGACATGCGCCAGGTGCCCGCGGACAAGCTTCTCGCTCTGCAGGCCGAATTCCAGCTTGGCAACAGCACCGCCGGTATTCGCGTCGGCCCGATCATCGATGGCTACTTCATGCCGAAGAGTCGCCTGTCTGCCTTGCAGACCCACGAATTCAATGACGTGCCCATCATGGTGGGATTCAATCGCGAGGACCTCGATGCCTTCAACCCCCTGGTTACGGCCAAGACTGTGGCCGACTACCAGGCCGTTGCCGCACGTTTGTACGGGACTGATGCGGCGGAGTTTCTGCGGTTGTTCCCCGTAACCAAAGATTCCGAGATCCACTCAGTCGGGCTGCTGGCTGCGCGCGAAGCGGATCTCGAGGCCGGTGCGCGCAACTGCGCCTCGCTGCAGGCTCAGTACGGCCGTTCGTCGGCCTACATCTACATGTTCGCTCTGAATCCCTCGTTTGCGCCGGGCGCGAACATGGCGGACCTCAACCCGACCACGGCTGGGGCCTATCATACTGCCGACGTGCCGTTCTGGCTGGGCACCCAGGACGTATTCAACATGTTCCACCCGAATCGCGCCTGGAACGACTGGGACCGCGAGCTGTCCGCGGATATGATGACCGCGCTCGTAGCGTTCGCCAGCACCGGAAACCCCAACACGCCCGCGGTCACGTGGCCTGCCTGGTCGCCGACGCGCGAGCGGAAACTGGTTTTTGACGACACCACCCATGCCGAGGATTTGGATACCCGGCGCATGGACTGGCTGGCGGCGCACCCGGCGAAGACCCTGGCTGCGCCCGCGCCGGTACGACCTCGTGATTGAGCGATGCTGCTGCCTTGGCCCGGTCGTCGTGGCTATGCACACGTCCGGCTGCGGACTGGTGCTCCGGCCCGTGTGCGTCAGCCTCCCTCGGCATGCCGAGGGATCTGCGTAATGTCCTTGCGCTTCAGGCCCGGGCGGCGCCGCCAAACTCACCTCAGGTGGAGTACCCAGTGCCTCCTCCATTGTTAAAAAGTCGGAATTACTCACGCACTGCGCTCATGTTGAGCGTATCGCGGTTCCTGAGGATTAACGCCCGGATGTCTGTAATGTCCTGAGTACAGCGTGGATTGTTGACCAAGGCCTGCACCTTCAGTGCGATGGGGGCTTCGGGGTTCACAACACGCAAAACCCCAACGGCGGTATTTGGCTCGACTGCGGCTCCAGAAAATGCAGGGCGTCGCGACGATGCGCATATTAGAAATCCACCCGCGCATCGCCGCGCAGGTAGTTGGCGCCATCTTCACTGCGATCGCGACATCGATATCCGAGACGTTGCAATTCTTCGTCGATTGCGTCGGCGTCGGCCAGGTCCGTGAGAAGGTCAATATCCTGTGTTGCCCTGATTACTCCGTGCGGCGCGAGCGCGAGGCCGCCGATCAGCGCAAAGCGCGCTCCAGGGCGATTTAAGGCGCCGACCAGCTCCTCGATCCGTTGGCCTAAGCGGGATTGCATGCTCGCTTGGTAGAGTATCTCCCGGGGCTGTGCGGGAAGCCACAATTGCGCCGGAAGGGGCGGGTAGAACAATGAGTTTCGGTTGATTGTCCCTTGGAATACGATCAACGCACCAGACGATTTGGGTTGCGGAGCGCCCATTGCGGAACCTTACGCTTACTCCCGCTAAAGTTCGGCCTGGATCTGAAGCCGAGGACTCAGTGATTAGAAGCAAGGCTGCTGGCGTTTGGCGACTAGAACATCCACTATCATCGAGGTAGCTGTAGTAGGTGGTGGTCACCCTAGCCACCAATCAAATCAATGTCCGTACCGATCACGCCGGTAAGGCATTGCTCCGCAAATGGTCCAGGCCAGCTGCGGACCGTTATAGGATTAGTGCTTGACTTGCGGTAACAAGGACTGCCCATGATGAACCCAACGCCGATGCGTCGCGCGGCCCACGGCCTGTTTACGCGCGTGCTCGCGTGCCTGCTGGCAGGAGTGATCTATTCTGTCAGCGGGCTGGCAGCATCACCGGCAGCGACCATTCCGGCGGCCAGCCTGGTGCAGCCTGCGCAGCTCGCATCCATGCTCAAAGATGTGTCTTTGCCCAGGCCGCTGATCCTGCAGGTCGGCTTCCGCACACTCTACGAACAGGCCCATGTGCCCGGTGCTGAATATGCAGGCCCGGCGAACACGGCCGCCGGCTTGCAGGCGCTGCGCGGTCGTGTCAACCAGTTGCCTCGCAACGCCGCGATCATCATCTATTGTGGTTGCTGCCCGTGGAGCCGCTGCCCGAATATCGCTGCCGCCTACAACGCCCTGCACGAACTCGGCTTCGGCAACCTGAAAGTCATGTACGTGGCGGAAAACTTCGGTGCCGACTGGGTCGAGAAGGGATATCCCACCGAGACAGGACCTTGAACTTGAAGTCCCTGCTGGCCGTCGCCGCGCTCCTGGCTCTCGGGCTGGGCAGCGGCGCGCAAGCCCTGAGCGTCGGTGACGCGGCGCCGGATTTCACCGGCACGGATGTGGCCGGCAAACCGTTCGCGCTGTCTGGGCTGCGCGGCAGAGTCGTGTTGCTGAACTTCTGGGCGACCTGGTGCGCGCCGTGCCGGGAAGAGATGCCGGTATTCTCCACTTGGCAGCAGACCTATGGCGCTCGGGGACTGAGTATCGTCGGCGTCTCGATGGACGACGGCCTCGGTGCCGTGAGGCGCTTACTGGCACAGAATCCGGTTTCCTACCCGGTTATCATGGGTGATGCGCGGCTCGGCGAGCGCTTTGGCGGCGTGCTTGGATTGCCATTGAGCTACTTGCTCGATGGACAGGGCCGGGTTGTTGCCCGCTATCAGGGCGAGGGCAGCCTGGCGGCGATTGAGAGCCGGTTGCAATCACTTGTGGCTGACTTGCACCACTGATCCGGTCCGCCAATAGGCGTTTGTCGCGCGCCGCCGTAGCTCGCTGGCCGACTTCCTCAACGCGCAGGTATACGGTATTCGAACGCCGAGCGAGCACATCGGGCGCTGACCGAGCCGGGCGACCGCTCCGCAGCGTTGGTCCGGTGCGAAGCGGGCACAGCGCAGCGACATCGCTACCGAGGTGTGGCCGGGCAGGTCGCGCACGATGTATAGCGCGTGCGCCACCGGTACGGCATGTGACACATGCATGGCTGGTCGCCCTATGCAGGTCATGCCGTGGATCGGTAGTAGCCTTGCTGCAAGCGGGATCGCGTATGCTTAGCTGAAGCCGTGGCTGACGCGCCGGTATGGGGCTGAACGAATCATGCCTAATGGTCGCTTGCCGACGACGCGCCCAGACCGAAATCAAATGTCATGCCGCTGACCATGATGACTCGCGCCTGGCCGTTGCTGCTCGGCATGGGCGTACTGATGCTGGGCGCTGGCCTGCAGGGCACGTTGCTGGGTATCCGTGCCACAGCCGAGGCGTTTCCGACGATCGTCACCGGCATCGTCATGGCGTGTTACTACGTCGGCTATCTCCTGGGCACCATCGCCACGCCGCGCCTGATCCGCAATGTCGGTCATGTCCGCGTGTTTGCTGCCTTCGCAGCCATTGCCGCCGCGGCCAACCTCGTCCAGGCCGGATTCGTTCGTCCCGTCGCGTGGTCTGCCATGCGCCTGGTGACCGGGCTATGTTTCGCGGGTATCTACGTCGTAGCGGAAAGCTGGTTGAACGGTCTCGCGACGCGCACGAACCGATCCAGGCTGCTCGCCACCTACATGATCGTGCTGTACGTCGGGCTCGGCGCCGCGCAGTTCCTGCTGATCCTGTCGAATACCGGAACTTCCGCACCATTCATGCTGGCATCCGTCCTGATCTGTGTGGCCGTGGTGCCGACTTTGCTATCAGCACAACTCGATCCGGAAGTCGTGGTGCCCCGCGCGGTGCCCATCCGCGACCTGTATCAACTCTCGCCGCTCGGCGTCGCGGCAGTCATCGTGGCCGGGATAATCAGCTCAATCATCTTCTCGATCGGCCCGGTATATGCGCGGCTCGCGGGGCAGGATACGACGGCAATCGCGACATTCATGGCCGTCAATATTCTTGCCGGCGTCGCGACTCAATATCCCGTCGGCGCGCTGGCTGATCGCTTCGATCGTCGTGCCGTGATTGCTGGTGTCTGCGCGCTCGCGACTGCGGCAGCTCTAGCCATTGTCATGTTTCCGGCATTGCCGCGGCCAATATTCCTGACTCTGTCGGCCATGTTCAGCGGGCTGGCCTTGACGATCTATTCGCTTGGGATCTCACACGTCAATGACCGGCTCGAACCCGCGCAGATGGTCTCGGCCAGTGGTGCGCTGCTGCTGCTCGATGGTGCGGGGGCGATCATCGGCCCGGTGTTGGTCACGGGATTGATGTCCAGCAACGGGGCTGCGGCATATTTTGCGACGCTCGCCGCGCTCAGCGGCGTGTTGACCCTGCATTGCCTCTGGCGCAGGAGTCGGCGCGCGCCAGTGCCGATGGCTCAGAAAGGCCCATTCATCAGGGCGCAGCCGCAGCCGTGTGCATCGGTTACCGAGCCGCCGTGGTTGGAGTCACCCAAACCGTGAATCCAATAGTTCGCGGCCCATTGCGCGCGAGATCAGGGCCTGGCATTGCGACCAAGGCGCCCTACTAAGACCGCACTGTGCTGGGTTGCACAGCTTGTGCCCATAAATGCCAGCGCCATTTCAATACTGATTGCGCTCTTCATATGATTCCATATAATTGCAATTATGAAATCAGTAGACGCCATCGTAACCCTGAGTGCGCTCGCCTCAGAGGCTCGTCTTGCGGTCTACCGCATGCTCGTCAAGCGGGGCCCCGAGGGGTACACGCCGTCCGAGTTGGCCAAACGACTGGATCTTCCGGCCCCGACGCTCTCCTTCCATCTGCGGGGTCTGACTCAGGCAGGACTCGTGGTCAGCCGACGCGAGAGTCGCAACCGCTTTTACAGCCCCAACTTTGCACGCATGAACACCCTGGTCAGTTTCCTGACCGCAAATTGCTGCAGCCTCGCCGAATCGCCGTGCGGTACGGACTGCCAACCGATGGTTGTGCCCGTTCAACAGAGGAAAAGAGCATGAAACGCGTACACGTTCAAGTGTCCGTCGAAGACCTCGACAACTCGATCCGTTTCTACCCCCAGCTTTGTGCATCCGGCCCTGCGGTGCACGGGGACGACTACGCCAGGTCGAGGAGCGCGCCGAGCTCGCCGAAGTCTGCGAGCGATTGTGGCAGGCCGAGGGACCGGTAATCGAGGAGGACGAGAGCACGGAATATGGCACGGACGAGATTCGGTCAGTGCAGGAAAGGCAACAACTGGATGCGCGCTGTTGCGCACCAACCTGTTGTGCACCCGTCATGGCCTGACCAAAGCGCTGGCATGGTTGAGATTCGGAAAGCCGCGGAGGCAGATCAGGCAGCCATTGTTGGACTGCTTGTGCAGGCCGGTCTTCCGACGAGCGATATGCCGGCCTCGAATCCACGGTTCATGGTGATCCGGGAAGACGGGAACATCATTGCGGCGGGCGGATTGCAGCCCTTCGGCGCGGCCGGCTTGGTCCGCTCGGTGGTAGGCGCTGGAAAAGGCTGCGCGTGCGGAGCGGATTGGCCAATTGATCCTGCTTGCGCAGTCCGCGCGCAAGTTCTGCGCGCATCAGGGATACCGCATCATTGAGCGGGGTGATGCGCCTCAAGAGCTGCAAGGGAGCGAGGAATGTCGGGCGCTGTTCCCGGCGTCAGCGACCTGCATGATGAAGATTCTGAATGAGCATGCTCTGGAGTCGCCGTGACTGACCGGCCCTGCAACGTGCTGTTTCTCTGCACCGGCAATTCAGCGCGCAGCATTATCGCTGAGGCCCTGATCAATCAGTGGGGTCGCGGCAAGTTCAAAGGTTTCAGTGCCGGCAGCCATCCCAAAAGCCAGGTTCATCCCATTGCGCTGCAGCTGCTCGAGCGAATGAACTTTCCAACAGCCGGCTTGCGCAGCAAGAGCTGGGATGAATTCGCCGCTCCGGGCGCGGCCCCGCTCGATTTCGTGTTCACCGTTTGCGACAACGCCGCGGGCGAAGCCTGCCCCTACTGGCCAGGACAACCGATGACGGCGCATTGGGGCGTACCTGATCCCGCCGCCGTGGAAGGCACGGATACGGAAAAGTGGGTGGCCTTCCGCGAAGCGTTCAATCGGCTGGACAATCGAATCAGGATCTTCACCAGTCTGCCCATCGCATCTCTCGATCGCGTCAAGCTCAAGGAACAGCTGGATGCCATCGGCAAGACTCCGGATACAAGGTATCCAACGTGAGCTTTCGTCAGCGACTTGCGGCAGAGGCACTGGGATCGCTACTGCTCGCTGCGACCGTCATCGGCTCGGGGGTCATGGCCCAACGGCTGGCCGGCGGCAACACGGCCGTGGCGCTGCTCGCCAACACGGCCGCGACGGTCGCGGTCCTCGCCACGTTGATTGCCCTCTTGTCACCGGTGAGCGGTGCGCACTTCAATCCGGCGGTATCGATGATCCAGGCTGTCCGCGGCACACTGCCGTGGCGAGAAGCAGCGCCCTACGCGTTTGTTCAGGTGCTGGGCTGCTGTTGCGGAACACTGCTGGCGCACGCAATGTTCGAGCTGCCGCTGTTGCAGTCATCGCTACATGTGCGAGCGGGCCCCTCGCAAGGACTATCTGAAGTCGTCGCCACATTCGGGCTGCTTACGGTCGTGCTCGGCGCACGTGAGCGCGATGCACCGTGGATGGTCCCTGCCTGGATCGGCGCCGCGTATTGGTTCACGGCCTCGACATCCTTCGCTAATCCAGCAATCACGATCGCCCGTTCGTTGTCGGACACCTTTGCTGGCATTAGGCCGCGCGATGTTCCGCTGTTTGTCATCGCGCAGCTCCTCGGCGCATTCGCCGCACTCTGGGTGGCGCGTTATCTGTTCCCGGGTGCGCGGCGACCTTGAGATCTGGCATCAGGAAATCAATCAGGGGGAGAACGCATGCTGCGGTATTCGATCGAAATCGTTGGATGGCTGGCCGCAGCTGCGATGCTGTCGGCCTATGTGCTTCTCACGACGGGGAAGTTGAGTGCGCGCTCCAGCCGCTACCATTGGCTCAACGCCCTCTCCGGTGCCGGCTTCATCATCAACAGTGGATGGAATGGGGCCTATCCATCGGCTTTCATCAATGTCGTGTGGATGTGCATCGGCCTATATGGGGTGTTCGGACGATCCTCTGGCGGCGCAGCTACAGGGCGCTGATTGCCAGTGCTTGGATCCCTGCGCGACTTGTGCGTGACTCGGCTGTGCTCAGTTGTACTCATACGACTCAGGCGTCCTGGCGATAACGGGTGCGGGCGAACTCGTTGTAGGGCGCCGGTTGAACGGTCGCACGCAGGCGGGCGAAGCCCAGGTCGGCATCCGGCGCAGTGCCGGATCCGGGATGCTCACCCCATACGAGCGTGACTTCGGTGCCCGCCTGGGCGTACTGCCGGTCGATCAGGGAAAGTGCGAGCACGGTCCCGACCGGATCGATGAAGCCGGTGTAGAAGGTCATGCCTATCCGCTTGTTGCCCGATTCGATGCGATAGCGGGCATAGCTCAGGAGGAAGCCGGGGTCATCGCCGAATACCCGGCGCACGTCATCGACGTTCAGGACCAGCGTCACCTTCGTACGACGTACCTGGTCCCTGGCCTTCTCGAGCGCGGCCCGGCCGATGAAGTCGTGATTGAAGGAAATGGATCGGCTGTAGCCCATTTCCCACGGCGAGACGTAATAGTCCTCGATGTTCTCCGAAAAATAACTGCCATGTAGAGGCTTCTGCCCTTCGTATGAGAACAGGCTGATGAAGCGTCGGTAATCAGCCAGCTCGGGTGCGGAGAAGATGCCCGGAGTCGGTGTAGGGATCCAGCCGCTTTCAATGCCGTTGGTGTAGTAGGCCAAGCCGCCCACATGCGCCATGCCGAAGGCCTTGCCCGCTTCCATCAGGTGATCCTTGACGGCCTCGGCATCCCGCCAGTCGCCGATGAATTCATAGCCCGGCTGCCCGGCCATGCCGTGGCGGAAACAGCGGAACGTCCGCCCGGCCAGGGTGACCGGAGCGCTGTGGAAGAATCTGGGTGTGGGCAATGGCCCGCCGAATGCGCTTGCCAGCATCTCGATCGCGCGCGGCCCCTGAATCTGGTAGCGGAACAGCACCGGATTGCCGACCTTGCGATTGCCGGAGTCGGGATCCAGCGCGCAGGTTACGGCGTAATCGTCCTTTAGCGCGTGATATTGCACCCAGGTCTGCGCCGCGGGCACGCCGCTCAGCACGTAGCGGTCCTGAGCTTCGCGGAACAGTATCCCATCGGTGATCAAATGGCCTTCGGCCGTCACCGGAATGAATTGCTTGGCTCTCCCGATCTCGAAGGATTCATAGTCATTGGCGCTTACGGTCCTGAGCAGGCGAGTTGCGTCCGGACCCTCCACGAACAGGTCAGACATGTGATGGGAAAGATCCGACAACGCCACGCCATCGCGCCAGGCCGCCTGTTCCTCGCGCCAGCCCACGTACTCGGGCTTGATGACCGGCACCGTCCACCGCTTGGCGTTGGGTTTCCACAGCAACTTGACCGGCGAACCCGCTTTCTCAATGGCTTCCTGGAGGTTAGGTGCTGCCATGCGTGCCGTCCTCGTTGCGCGAAGTGCTTGGGCTGACCAATTGAGCGGATGCCCGGCTCCTGCCGTGAGCGGCGCTTGAGTCGCTCGGCCGCGCGATCCACCAATCGCGCATATGTCCGACTGCGCGGGTCATGGCCGACGGGCGCTAATTCGCTGCCGGCGAGGCATAGATCGCACGCAATGGTGCAAGCGTGTCCTTGAGGGATTTGAGGCCGGCATCGACTGCGGCCTTGTTGCCCGATTCGCCCGCCTTGTCGAGTCTGGAGACCAGGGCGCCCACGACCTTCACGTTGTTGCTGATCAGGGCGAGCTTGCCGGCGGGCAATGCGGCGGACTGCGCCGGCAGGGTCTTGAACAGGTTGGCAATGCCATACGCCGCATGCCCCAGATCACCGAGCCTGCCCGCATGGATCAGCGCGTCGAGTTGCTGCAGGTTGTCATCTATGGCCTTCCACGTCGCGCTGGTTGCCGGGGCGGCGGTGGACGCTGGCGGAGCGGCGGTGGCGCAAGGCGCCGGCGCAGTCACCGCAAGCGTGGCGGTGGCAACCGAGAGCAACACGGCGGCGCGCGCGAGGGTTCCACGACAATTCATATCGGTTCTCCAAAGTGGCCTTGAGAAGATGATCATGTGCATCCTGTTGAAGGCGACACGCTCAGCGCCGTCGCGGAAGCATGCGCTGCAGTACGCCATCGCGCTTCACGAATTGGTGATAAAGGCCCGCTGCGACATGCAGTCCGACCAGCGCCAGCAAGGCCCAGGAAAGCAGGTCGGCGTGCATGTCGCCCGCCTTGAATCCGCTCCTTGCATCCTCGGGCACCAGTCCCGGCAACCGGAAAATTCCGAACAACGTCACCGCCCAGCCACGCGCCGACGCGGCGGCCCATCCCGTCAACGGCAGTACCAGCAGCAGTGCGTACAAGGTGAAGTGAGTGAGCTCCGCGACCCAGCGCTGCCAGGCGGGAGTGCCTGCGACGGGTGGTGGCACCGCGTGTGTAAGGCGCCACGCCAGCCTGGCGATGACGAGCATCATCAGCAGCACGCCAAGCGACAAGTGCAGGTTGATCAGGATTTCCGGCTCCGTGCCCCACTCGATCGGCGGCATGGTCCAGGCCACCGTGAACTGCGCCGCGACCAGCATGAACATGGCCCAGTGCAGGAACCTGGCGACGCCGTCGTACCGTTCTGAATCATTCAATGCTGCCTGCGCGATGGCCATGGCTCGATCCTCACCCGACTGCTGGCGTGACTCTAAACGCTCTGACCGGGTCACGCGGCTCCGGTTTTGGAACACCAGTATTTCGGATTCCTGACCAATGGTTCCTGCGATTGGTCACTTATCCGAAACCCACTCGTGCCGGTTTTGGACCTGTGCTGCGGGCCCATCGCGGACACGCTGGGGTAGTATTGCAGGGGTTCACTGCTGGATCGGAACGGTTGATGGCCATCTTGCGGATCGAGGAAGTCGTCTACGGCGTCGAGGATCTTGCCTCGTGCGAGCGCTTTTTTTCTGACGCCGGGCTGGAGCTGGTCTCCAGCACCGACGCCTCGGTGGTGCTCCGCACGCCGGTGAACCAGTTCGTCCGCCTGTGCCGCAGCGACGATCCCGGCCTGCCGCCCGCGGCGGCGCCCGGACCCAACATCCGCGAAGTCATCTGGGGCGTCGACTCCGACGCCGGGCTTGCAGGCATCGGCCGCGAACTCGCGCGCGATCGGACCGTCAGGGAGGACGCGTTGGGCGGCTTGCACAGCCGCGATGTGAGCGGTTTCGGCATCGGCTTCAGGATCGCCCAACCAGTGGTCGTGAATGCCACACCACGCCATACCAATCTGCTGGGTGGGGTCGGACGATTGAACGCCGGCGTCGTGCCGTACCAGCGGCCACGGCCGCTGCGCCTGATCCACGTCGCGCTGGATATCCAGAACGAGGGCCACGAGCGGGCCAACGACTTCTACACGGAACGCCTCGGCTTCCGCGCCATTGACCGGCCGCTGCCGATGGGCACGTTCATGCAGTGCGAAGGCGACATCGAACATCACAACTTTCTGCTCTGCCATCGGCCCGATCGCGTCGCGGTGAATCACATCGCTCTCGAAGTCCGTGACTTCGACGAAGTGGTCGAAGGCGGCAACTACATGACCGATCGTGGCTGGAAGGAGTCGCGCCGTCTGGGTCGCCACAACCTCGGCTCGAACGTATTCCGGATGTTCCATGCGCCGTGCGGCGGCCGCATCGAATTCGCGGCGGATATGGACCGCATGGACAAGAGCTTCAAGCCACGGGTCTATGAACAGACTCCGCCGCACCATCTGTGGATGCTGAAGTTTCCCGGCGACCCGGAACGCAGCTGATGCTCCACGACGCCTACAAACAGCAGGAGGGGGTCCATGAACGCGACTGACAGGGCTGCCGCACAGGGAAGTTGGGGACAAATACTGCTGATCTATGTCATAGGCGTGCTGGGCGCGACGTGTATCAGCCAGGCAGTGCCAGTCATCGGTGATATTGGCCGGCTGTTTCATGCGTCCCGCGAACAGGGAGGCTGGGTCATATCGGCGCCATCGGCGCTGGTCGCGATCGGCGCTTTGCTGACCGGATGGCTGGTGGACCGGTTCGGGGACCGTGCCCTGCTGCTGCTTGGCAGCGCGGTGGTCATCGTTGGTGATGTCGGTGTGACCCTGGCTGGCACCTTGCAGTCGCTGCTTGCCGCGCGCGTCGTAGAAGGCGTCGGCTACGTGTGCATCGCGGTGGCGTCCGTGACCATGATGACGCGCATCACCCATGGCCCGCGCCGCAACAGCGCGCTGACCCTGTGGTCTTCCTTCGTGCCGATGAGCTTTGCCGTGCCGCTGGTGCTCGCAGCCCAGCTGGCCGGTACAGACCACTGGCGCTGGGCGTTCAGCGGCCATGCGCTGGCGCTGGCCGTGTTCACTGTGCTCGCGCTGGCGGTGCTGCCGGTGGCGGATCGTGCGACCGCGCCTTCGCGGACGCAAGGTCTCGCGCAGGTGCTGCGCAGCCCGCAGCCCTGGCTGCTGGGCGTGGCGTTCGCGAGCGCCGCATTCCTGCAGACGGGCGTGGTATCCACGCTGCCGCACATGCTGAGCGGGCGCTTCGGCGTCTCGTTGGGCGCGGCTTCTTCAATCGGCACGCTCGGCATGGTGGTCAATACACTCGGTTGCCTCGCGGTCGGGCCAATGCTCAATCGGTCCATCGCGCCACTGAGGGTCGCGACACTCGGCATCCTGCTGGCACTGGTCGGCGGCGTCGCCCTTTACTATCCAGGGCCGGCCTTCGCGTTGGCCGTAGCGGCCAGCAGCGTTTTCTTCCTGGGCTCGGGCATCGTGGTCGGGCTGTGGGCCCTGATGCCGCGCACCGCGCCTGCGCCAACCAGCATCGGCGCAACCAGCGGCCTGGTGACGCAGATCACGCTCTGGGGTGTGCTGTTCGGGCCGCCAGCGGCCTTTGCGGCGCAGGCGAGCGGTCAGTGGACGCGCCCGGCCACCAACGTGGTCGTGGCCTGCATTCTGTGCCTGGCGCTGCTGTGGGTGCTTGCCCGGCGCCTTGGAGATGCCGGTTCGCCAGGGGCTGCCACACGGCCCGCCGAGGCCGCGCGTTGACCGCCGGCGGTCAGCGTCGCAAGCCCGCAACTCTACTCGTCAGAATCTACCGGAGCGGCCATGGACGAACCGAAAAAGCGCATCAATCATGTCGTATTCAATGTGCACAACCTCGATGAGGCGGTGAAGTTCTACACCGAAGTGGTGGGCATGAAGCTGATCACCCGATTCGACGATCGCAAGATGGCGTTCGTCTCCTTTGGCGAACGCCATCACGATATCGGCCTGTTCGAAGTCGGTGGCACCCCGGAACATGACCGGCAGTGGCATGGGTTCAATCACCTGGCCATGGAGTATGAAGGCGGCCCCGAGATACTCGACAAGCTGCACGAGAAACTGCTCGGCTCGGGCGCGAAGATCGACAACCTGGAAGGACACGCGGGCGGACGGCACAAGAGCGTGTATTTCTTCGATCCCGACGGCAACCGGCTGGAATTCTACTGGGAGAACCCGGACTGGCGGCGCGAATCGGCCGGCATGGTGCGCTCCGCCAACGAGGCTGCGCAGGCGAAGCCTCGCTAGGCCACGCGAGGCTTACTGCGGCGCCAGCACCTGCAGCGCGGTCTTCGCCACCAAGTCGACGACACGCAGCCGGTACGCCTGCATGTGAGGCGCCACCGCATGTGCGGCAAGCGCGGGCAGGCTCTCCCACTTCTCGACGATCGTGACCACATCGCTCCGCAACGGCACCTGCGCGCCTAGCCCGCTCGCAACATCCACGGTGGGCCAATATTCGATGCACCCGGTTTCCCGAAGCACAACGGGCGCCAGTGCGGCGAGTTCCGCGAGGAAGCGCTCGCGGGCGCCGGGCCTGAGTTCCACGGTGGCGACGACGACAATCAAGCGACCTTCCGCTGTCCGGCAATCGCCAGCGCGATGGCCGCCACGGCCAGAATCAGCGCGCCGGCTCCAAAGACGGCTGGGGTGCCGCCCAGCGCGCGCGCGGCGCCGAGGCGCAGCAGCGGCGTGCAGAAGACCGAGGTCAGGACGCTCATCGTAATTCCGCCAGCAGCGCGGCCACGGGTTTCGGGCGGCACGCGGCCGAGCAGCATGACCGAGACATTCGGCATGACCAATCCGAAGCCCAGTCCGGTCACGATGCAACCGGCCACCAGCGCCGGAATGCCGTTGCTGGCCGCAATCACGGCGAATCCTGCGGCCATGGCGGCATAGGCGGCAGCAAGCAGCAGCCGGGCCGAGAGGAACCTGACGAGGGTGATATAGCCGATGCTGCCCGCCATCGAGGCCATCAATGCGGCCGCCGAGGCGCTGCCTGCGAGACGGGTGCTGAACAGGCCGCGTTCGCGCAGCAGGAACGGCACTCCCGCCGGGATCAGGTAATAGAAGAGCCAGCCAAAGAAGGCGGCTGCCAGCACCGGCGCCGCAAGCTTCCACGGAAACGCCACGTGGACCCGGCCCGCTGGCGCAGCCGCTGCCCGTCTCGGGAGTGTCCAGACGACTCCCGCGACCACAAATCCCAGCGCGAACAACAGGAACGGATTCTGCCAGGAGGCCTCGCCGACAATGCCGCCCGCCAGCAGGAAGAGGATGCCCGCGACGCTCATCGTCGCGTGTTGCAGGCCATAGAGTTGCTGGCGGAGCCTGCCCTGACAGTATTCTGCGATCAGGGCCGTGCAGCAGGTGATCACGGTTCCCTCGGCAATTCCCAGCAACAGGCGGGTCGCCAGGATGGCATGGAGGGAGGCCATGAAGTACGGCAGGATCCCGATGGCGCCAAAGGCGATCGTGGCGACCAGCAGCAAGGTGCGCTTTGGCACGCGGTCGGCCACCACGCCGGACAATGGCGCCGCCACCGTCCCGACCAGTGCCGGCAGCGTCATGACCATCGGCGTCAACACGGCGGCATAGGCAACCGCCGCGAAGTGCGCCTGCATCTTGGCCAGGACCGGTGCGATGCAGAAATTCGCCATGACCGGCAGGGTGGTGGCGGCGAGCAACGCAGCCAGCACGGAGCGCGGCGCCTGCCCGGCAGCATCGCGATCATTCATCGAGGAATTTCCACCGGAATGCCGAACCCTGCCTGACGATTCGGCCGGCAGTCGGGTAGGGAAAGTGCTCGGGCACGATGATCGTCGGCGTGTCGGCGTACTCCTCGAAGAACCGGCGCCGAGTCTCGCTGGCCATGGCCTGGTCGACGCAGAAGCAGCTGCTCCACTGCGGCTCCAGGCACTGGATGGGATGGTGCATCAGATCGCCGATGAAGACCGCGCGCTCGCCTCTGGACACGACGCTGACGCAGAAGTGGCCGGGCGTGTGGCCGGGCGCCGGCAGCAGGCGGACACCCTCCTCGAGCTCGGCGTCCATGTCGACGAGTCTTGCGCGGCCTGATTCGACCACGGGGACGGCGCTGTCGGTCCAGATCCGGCCCGGCAACTCCCAGCCCCGCTTCGTCTGTTCGCCCCAGAATTCGTACTCGCGCCTGCCGATGTAGTACTGGGCTTTGGGGAACGTTGGCAGCCACCGGCCATTTACCAGGCGGGTATTCCAGCCGCAGTGGTCCACGTGCAAATGGGTATTGATGACCACGTCGACGGCATCGAAGGAGAGCTGCTGTGCGGCGAAGCCGTCGAGCCATGGCTGCTTCGAATAGTTGAAGTGCGGCGGTCGGGCTTTGTTTTCACCTACGCAGGTGTCGATCAGGATGACCTGTCCGCGGCGCCTGAGGACGAACGTCTGGTAGGTGTTGTAGAGGATTCCGGAGGTGGGCGACCAGACATTCGCAGCCATGCCCTGCAGATGGCGCATGGCCGTGGCGGTGTCGGAGGTCGGGAACATGACCGAGGGTGGCCTGATGGGCCCCTCGCGCTCGATGATGCTCGAGACGGTGATATCCCCAATTGTGAAGGGTTTCATGCAGGGGCTCCGGCAGTCGGCGGCGTGCCGGCCGATGCTAGTCCGCGGATATGCACTGCAGATAGTCGCGGATTGAAGCCACTCAGTTGCAGAAATCGAGCCAATCGCGCCAGCGGGGTGCCAGGCTCTAAAGGTTGCCCTGAAACAGCGGCGCCACCAGCGCAACAGTGGTTGGCAACAGCACCACCAGCGCCAGCCTGGCCAAATCCGCGAGCAGGTATGGCACCACGCCCAAGAAGATGGTCAGCAGACTGGCCTCGGGCACGAAGGCTCTCATGATGCAGATGTTCAGCCCGAAGGGATGCGAGATCATCGCCATCTCGACCGTGATGATCACCACGATGCCCCACCAGGTCAGGTCCATGCCCATGCTGGAGATCACCGGGCACACGATTGGCACCGTGAGGAACAACATGGCGTAGCCGTCGATGAACAGGCCAAGCACGACGTATAAGAGCAGGATCATGCCGACGACCGCCATCGGCGCCAGCTGCAGGTGCTGGATGAATTCGAGCGCGGCCGCCGGGGCGCCGTCCAGGTTCACGAACTGGCCGAGCACCATGGCGCCCGCGGCCACCACGTAGATGAGGCCGATGGTGCGGGCCGATCTGGCCAGGCCATCGAGCAGGACGCGGCGGCTCAATCTGCCGCGCAGCAGTGCGATGAGCATCGCACCGCCTGCGCCGACGCCACCGGCTTCGGTCGTCGTGAAGCGTCCGGCAAACAGTCCGCCGATGATCAGTACGAACAAGGCCAGCACGCTCCACACGCGGCCGAGCGCACGGCCGCGCTCTGACCAGCTCGAGCGACTTGCGGCCGGCGCCCAGTCGGGCCAGATTCGCGCCACGATCGCAATCGCGATGATGTAGGCAGCGACCTGGATCACAGCCGGCACGAGCGCCGCCATGAACAGCCGGTCGATGCTGGTTCCCGTGAGCAGCCCGTAGATGATCAGCGCACTGCTGGGCGGCACAAGTATGCCGAGCGTGCCGCCGGCCGCAACTGTCCCCGCGCTGAAGCGCAGGCTGTAGTTGAACCGGCGCATGGCCGGAACGGCGACGCTGGCCATTGTCGATGTAGCGGCAGTGGAAGACCCGCAAATGGCTGCGAAGCCCGCGCTGGTCACGACGGCGGCCACGGCCAGACCGCCGCGCCAGTGACCGACCCAGCGTTGGCTCATGTCGAACAGGTCATCGGCAAGGCCGGCGCCGACCACGAATACGCCCATCGTCAGGAACAGCGCCAGCGCGGAGAACTGGAAGTTGAACGCCAGGTCGATGAACTGCTGTTCGGCAATGGCCAGCGCCGCCGGCAGTCCGCGCGGATGCACTGCGGCGATGCCGCCGATTCCGCACAGCGTCAGCGTAAATCCAAGCGGCACGCGTGTCAGCAGCATCAGCAGCAGCATGGCGCAGGCCACTGCCGCAAGAATCAAGCTTCGTCTCCGGGCGAGTCCGCGCCAGGCTTGCCTCGCGATGATGTGCCTGCCGTTGCGGCGAAGGCCGCGGCGATCGCGGCCAGGAACGCCAGCCCATAGACTATCGGCGCCAGGGGAATATCGAGGAATTCGGTCCTGACGCCGCGCGCCTGCAGCGCCCATCCCTGGTGAAGCGCCATCCAGGCCATGAATACGAACCCGAGCGTCGAAAGGCAGCGCGTGAGCAGCGTCTCGTATGCCAGCCAGCGCGCACGGTAGTGCTCGACTGCGATGCCGATGCCGATATGCGCGCCGTCGCGTCCCGCCAGTGCGGCGCCCGCGAAGAAGATGATCGCGAGCAGCGCCGACACCAATTCGCTGGCGCCGGGCAACGGCCTGCCGAGATTGCGTCCGAAGACATCGAGAATCGTGACCGCCAGCATCGCGCCGAGAGCCCATTGTGCCAGCGCGACAACCAGGCGCTCCGCCGCTGCCAGCACCTTTTGTGCGCCCGGTGCATCTCCCGGCTGCATCAATGTGGATCCCCGCCAGCTTCCTTGTTCATCTGCGAGCGATAGTAGGCGAGTGCCGCGGCCGGATCCGCCAGGCCGCGGCTCCGTGCTGCCGCCAGCCATTCCGATTCCTGGAAGGCCAGGAGCGATGTGATCCGGGTGGTCAGGGCGCCAGGGGTCCGGTTTATCTCGAGCGGCACTTCGGCAAGGCCTGCCTTGTCTCGCGCATCAAGGGCCGCTCCCACCCGCTCGGGCAGGCCTTCGGCCGCACGCAACAAAGCCGCCTGACCCTTGGCGCCAAGCCCGGCCCAGGCGGCGTTGTTGATGACCACGGCGAACGACACGCTGCCAAATCCGCCCGGCACTTCGGTCATGTAGTGCACATAGCTGCCGATATGGGCCTGCTTCACGGCGCTGGGACTGGTCATCAGCGCGTCGACTGTGCCCTTGGATGCATATTCGAACATCTGGCCCAGGGTCGAGTAGACCGGCGCGCCACCAAGCGCCGCGATTGACCGGCTCAATTCGCTCGCGGGCACCCAGGTCCTGAGCCCGCGAAAATCGCCGATGGCTTTCACCGGCCGTACCTTGCTCACGAACCGCGAGGGCGGCAGCACGAACACGCCGAGCAGCTTGACGCCTCGAAACTCGTCGAACTTCGAGAAATACACTTCCTGCGTGCGCCAGAGGGCCATTGACGCGGATCGGGCGGACACGCTGTTGAAAGGCAGGTCCGCAAGCAGCGGCAGCACGATGCGCGCACGCTGCGTGTAGATCGGAATCACGGCGATGTCCGCCACGCGGCTGGTGACGAGATCCCATTGCCGCGTGGAGGGTGCCAGCGACACCGCCGGTACCGACACGCGGATGGCGCCGGCGGATTGCCGGCCGATGCGCGCTGCGAAATCCTCCACCAGTACCTTGCGAACGCTATCGAAGGGTGGCAGGTAGGTGTTGAAGATGAGCGCCTGCGCAAGTGCGCCCTGCGTGTACAACAGCGCGGTGGCCGTGGAGGCGAGCAGCAGTCGCATCAGAGGTGCTACTTGCGCAGCAGATGCCACTCGCTGAAGTCGAGTTCCAGGCCGGCGCCGCGTAGTACGCCTTCGGCGACGCGCTGGTCCTCTTCGCCGTTTGCGCCCGAGACACCGATTCCGCCGACTATCGTGCCGTTGGTCTTGAGCGGAATGCCGCCGCCCCCCGCGATCAACGGATGAGCGCCGACGCGCGCGACTTGGCTGAACAACATCGGCTGGCTCTCGGCCCAGGCCTTGAGCATCGTGGTCGGCCGGCGCATGACCGCGGCGGTATAGGCCTTGGCAGTGGCCACGTTGGGCGTCAGTCCGTGGGCGCCATCCATGCGCCCGATCGCCAGCACGAAGCCGCCAACGTCCACAACCGCGACCGTGATGGGCTTGTTGATCCCGACGGCGAGACCGTGCGCGGCCAGCACCAGCCGGTTGGCCAGCTCAAAATCAAGCGCTATGGCCACGGTCAACCTGCGCCAGCGCGGCGGGCAAAGGCGTGTTCACCAGGGCGTAGGCGCCGTCGCCCAGCAGCGCCTGCACCAGCAGCGCCACGGCCCAGAAGCCCGGGTATTCCCAGCCTCCGCCCCTGGGTGCGTTGTAGGCGAAGCCGTTGTGCACGTGGAAGAACACGATGGCGCCAACCAGCACCGGCAACGCCAGCAATGCCGCAGCGCGCGGCCAGACGCCCAGGATCAGGCACGTGCCGGTGACGACCTCCGTGCACATGACGATGTATGCAAGCCCGCCCGGCAAGCCGAGCCCTTCGAACATGTGGGCCGTTCCGGCCGGCGTGAAGATCAGCAGCTTGTTGAGAAAATGCACGATCAGCAGCGCGCCGAGCACGCAGCGGAGGATGAACGCCCCGTAAGGGCCGGTTCGTTGGTCAAGCACGGGGCGTACCTCTGGTGTTCATGATTGTCGATGCCGACCCCACGAGCAGCCGGAGTATATGCGGCACGCCACGGGTGCTCCAGTGCTGCGCGCGCTCAAGCGCGCAACATACAAATGCAGATTAGTCGACACGCCCGCGCGACTGTCTACTCGTGTGCATCTGTGCGTTGCACGGGCCGGAGGCAACCCGGCTCGGGTTCTATGTTTAGATGATGACAACTCAACGCCTGAATCGCAGGGACCCATCGCATGTTCATCGTCGATTCGCAAGTGCACATCTGGAAGGAGGAGAGTGCGGAGCGGCCGTGGGTGAAGGGTGCGCGCGAGCGCATGGCGCTCAACGGGCACCGGCTCGAGGCCTTCAGCTACGAGGAGT
>JAGWPD010000226.1 GCA_028870705.1 Gammaproteobacteria bacterium | reverse complement strand
CGCGGCGGCGGCGCTATGCCCAGCAGGTTCTCGATCGCGAGCACGTAGGCGTGCTCGTTGCACATCATCGAGACGTAGTCGAGCCGGTCCATGTAGCCGATCGACTGGCTGAAGGGTTTCGATTCCGCGAGCTTCTCGGTGCCCCGGTGCAGCAGGCCGATGTGCGGGTCGGCCTTCTGGATCACCTCGCCATCCATCTCGAGCACCAGGCGCAGCACGCCGTGCGCCGCCGGGTGCTGCGGCCCGAAGTTCATCGTCAGGTTGCGGATCTCAGCCACCGGCGCCTCCGGCCGCGCCGCCGGGGTGGCCGAGCAGCGCCGCATCGTAGCGGTTGTCGTGGCGAATCACGCGTGGCACGAGCGTGCGCGGCTCGATCGTCACCGGTTCGTAGACCACGCGCTTCAGGTCCGGGTCGTAGCGCACCTCGACGTTGCCGATCAGCGGGAAATCCTTGCGGAACGGATGGCCGATGAAGCCATAGTCGGTGAGCAGACGCCGCAGATCTGGGTGGCCCCTGAAGAGTATCCCGAAGAGGTCGAACGCCTCGCGCTCGAACCATGCGGCGCTGGCCCAGATGCCGGTGACCGAGTCGATGGCCGGATCTTCGCCCGCTTCGCACCAGGTGCGCAGCCGCAGCCGTCGATTGCGGGTCAGCGACAGCAGCTGATAGGCGACGGCATAGCGGCGGTCGCCGCGCAGCGTATGCGCCGCCGAGCGGTTGACGCCGCGGCTGAAGCCGGTGCCCGTGGCCTGCTCGGTCTGCCATTCGGTGCGGCCGTAATCGAGGTAGTCGACGCCAGCCACGTCGATCAGCATCGCGAACTGCAGGGCCGGCGCATCACGCAGCAGCTGCGCGACCGCCAGCAGGTCGGCGCTCGCGACCTCGGCGGTGATCTCTTCGGCCCCCGACACGTGCAGCGCGAGGCGTGCGCCGCAGGCAGTACGCAGGTCGTTCGCCAGGCTGTCGGTTGCGGCACTCACGTCAGGCCGCCGTGGCCGCGCCGCCGTAGCGCTCGATCTTGCGCTGCAGCTGGATGATGCCGTACAGCAGCGCCTCCGCCGTCGGCGGGCAACCGGGCACGTAGACGTCGACCGGCACGATGCGATCGCAACCGCGCACCACCGCATACGAATAGTGGTAGTACCCGCCGCCGTTGGCGCAGGAACCCATCGAGATCACCCAGCGCGGCTCGGGCATCTGGTCGTAGACGCGGCGCAGCGCCGGCGCCATCTTGTTGACCAGCGTGCCGGCCACGATCATGACGTCGGACTGGCGCGGGCTCGGCCGGAAGACGACACCGAAGCGGTCGAGGTCGTAGCGCGAGGCACCGGCGTGCATCATCTCCACCGCGCAGCAGGCCAGCCCGAAAGTCATCGGCCACAGCGACCCGGTGCGGGCCCAGCTCACCAGGCTGTCGAGCTGCGTGGTCATGAAGCCGCGCTGGGCGAATCCCTCCGCGCCGGCGGCCGCGGCCTGGGCCGGACCGGCTGCCACGCTCAGTCCCATTCCAGCGCCCCTTTCTTCCATTCGTAGACGAACCCGACCACCAGCACCGCCAGGAACACGCCCATGACGCCGAGGCCGAAGCGGCCCGTGGACCCGAGCGAGACGGCCCACGGAAACAGGAACGCGATCTCCAGGTCGAACACGATGAACAGGATCGCCACCAGGTAATAACGCACATCGAAGCGGGCGCGCGTGTCCTCGAAGGCGTCGAAGCCGCATTCATAGGCCGTGAGCTTGTCGGCGTCGCCATGCTTGCGCGTGCCGAGGCGCCCGAGCAGGGCTCCCAATCCGAGCAGGACCGCGGCCAGCAGCGTGGCCAGCGCCAGGAATATCAGCACCGGAAGATATATTTCGAGCATCCCGATCCACCTGGTGTCAAAAAGGGCGGACAGTTTCCCATCCGCCCCCGGTAAGCCGCAGCAATTCTACGAGAGAATTGGTGCCGACGGGGAGATTCGAACTCCCACACCTTGCGGCGCTAGCCCCTCAAGCTAGTGTGTCTACCAGTTCCACCACGTCGGCCAGATTGTTAGCGCGCCGGACTGGCCGGCGCCGGACTGGCCGGTGCCGGACTCGCGGGCGCGGGCGCCGCGGGTGCGGGCTGTGCCGGCGCCTGCTGTGTCATCCGGTCGAGCACGCTGGTCGGAGCGGCCACCGTGCGCGTCCCGACGTAGGTCAGCGACAGGCTCGTGATCATGAAGATGCCCGCCAGGATCGCCGTGGCCCGCGACAGCGCGGTACCGGCGCCGCGGGCGCCGAACACCGTGCCCGAAGCGCCCGCGCCGAAGCCGGCGCCCGCCTCGGCACCCTTGCCCCGCTGCAGCAGCACCAGCGCAATGATCCCGAAGGCCGAGAAGAAATGAACGATCATCAATGTCGTATGCAACATCGCCTGTATCAACCCTGGCTGAGGCTCACGGCCGCAGCAAAAATGGCCAGGAATTCGTCCGCCTTGAGCGACGCGCCGCCGATCAGGCCACCGTCGACATCGGGCATCGCGAAGATGTCCCGGGCGTTGCCCGCCTTGACGCTGCCGCCATATAGGATGCGTAGCCCTGCGCCAATTTTAGCATCCTCACCGGCCACGCGCTGGCGTATGAAAGAGTGCACTTCCTGGGCCTGCTCGGGGGTCGCGGTGCGGCCGGTGCCGATCGCCCAGACCGGCTCGTACGCGATGACCGCCCCGCCGAGCGAGGCCACGCCGGAAAGCTGCAGCACCGCATCGAGCTGCGCGCCGACCACTTCGCTGGTGCGTCCGGCCTCGCGCTCGGCCAGTTGCTCGCCGACGCACAGGATCGGGGTCAGGCCGCCGCTCCGTGCCGCGGCGAACTTGCGCGCCACCAGCGCATTGCTGTCGCCATAGAGCGCGCGCCGCTCGGAATGACCGACGAGCGCGTACTGGCAGCCGACATCCACGAGCATCGCCGCGGATACTTCGCCGGTGTAGGCCCCGACCGCCTCGGCGCAGACGTCCTGGGCGCCGAGGACCACCTCCCCGCCGCGCAGCATCCGCCAGGCGTCATGCAGGTAGACGAACGGGGGGCAGATCAGGCAGGTCACCTGCTCGGCAGTAGCGCCCGCCACCACGGCTTCGATCAGGATCGCGTTCTCGGCACGCGAGCCGTGCATCTTCCAGTTTCCGGCTACTATCTTGCGTCGCATGGGCGGAATCGGCTGCCTCGGGCCTGCAAGGGCGCGCGATCATAGCCATGCGTCCCGGTCCGCGCAATGCGGGCTGTCCCACCTCCCGGAAGGAAGCTTGGGTGGCCGGATCGGCCGGCGCTAGGGCTTTGCAGAACGCACGGCCTCGGCCAGCCGCTCGGCGCAGGAGCGCGCCATGGATTCCTCGTGGGCCTCGACCATGACGCGGATCAGGGGTTCGGTGCCGGAGGGGCGCAGCACGATGCGGCCGCGCCCACCCAATTGCCCCTCGAGCGTCGCGAGCAAGGAAGCGATCGCGGGCACGGCGGCCGGATCGAAGCGGCGCGCGACCGGCACATTCAGCATCACTTGCGGCAAGCGGCTCATCCCGGCGGCCAGTTCGGCCAGCGACTTGCCGCTCTGCCGCATGACGGCCAGCACCTGCAGAGCGCTGACCAACCCGTCGCCGGTCGTGGTCCGATCGAGGCACAGGATGTGTCCCGAGCTCTCCCCGCCCAGTTCGCTGCCGGTCTCGCGCATCCGCGCCAGCACGTAGCGGTCGCCGACCGCGGCGCGCTCGAAGGCGATGCCGCGCTCGCGCAGCGCGAGTTCCAGGCCCAGGTTGCTCATCAATGTGCCGACCACCGGACCGCGCAACTTCCCTTCGGCCTGCCGTGCGCTGGCGATGACGTACAACAGCCCGTCGCCGTCGACCACGCGGCCGAGGTGATCGACCATCAGCACGCGATCGCCGTCGCCGTCGAGCGCGATGCCCACCTGCGCGTTCACGCCCGGCACCGTCAGCTGGAGCAGTTCCGGCGCAGTCGAGCCGCAGCCGATATTGATATTGCGTCCGTTCGGCGAGGAACCGATCGGGACGATGTCGGCTCCGAGGTCGGCCAGCGTGCGCGGCGCGACCTTGTAGGCGGCGCCATTGGCGCAATCGACCACGATCTTGAGACCGGCCAGGTCCGTCCCCTCGGGCAAGGTGCTGCGGCAGAATTCCTGGTACTGCACGCGTGTGTTGTCGACGCGCCGCGCGCGGCCCAGTTCGCCCGAGGCGCGGGTCAGCGGTGCGGCCGCGAGCTGCGTCTCGATCTGCTCCTCGAGTTCATCGGACAGCTTGCCGCCGCTGCGGTCGAAGAACTTGATGCCGTTGTCCTCGAATGGATTGTGCGAGGCGCTGATCACCACGCCGAAATTGCATTTCAGGCGCCGCGTCATGTAGGCGATGCCCGGCGTGGGCAGCGGGCCCATCATCATCACGTTGACGCCCGCCGCGACGAAGCCCGCCTCGAGCGCCGCCTCGAACATGTAGCCCGATACGCGCGTATCCTTGCCAATCAGCACGGCGCCGCCCGCCGGCGCCAGCACCCGGCCCGCGGCGCTGGCCAGGCGCAGCGCGAAATCCACGGTCATCGGATGCTCGCCGACGCGACCGCGGATGCCATCGGTGCCAAAGTAGACTCTGGCCATTGCGCTACCTCTTCAATGCCGCGGCCACGCGCAGCGCATCGACCGTGGCAGCCACGTCGTGCGCGCGGATGATCGTGGCGCCATTGAGCGCCGCCGCGGTCGCCAGCGCAATACTACCCGCGAGGCGCTCGCCGCTGTCGCGCCCGGTCAGCGTCTTGAGCAGCGACTTGCGCGACAGCCCCACCAGCACCGGGCGATCGAGCTCCAATAACTCGCCCAGGTTGCGCAACAGCTCCAGATTGTGCTGCGCGAGCTTGCCGAAGCCGAAGCCGGGGTCCACGCACAGCCGCATCGCCTCGATCCCCGCCTCCTGGCAGGCCGCCAGCCGCGCCGCCAGGAACCCGCGCACCTCGCTCACGACCTCTTCGTAACGGACCGCCAGCTGCATGTTCTCCGGTTGGCCGCGCATGTGCATCAGGCAGGCCGCGGCCCCGGTGCGCGCCACCGCGGCAAGCGCGCCGCGGCCCTGCAGCGCGCGCACGTCATTGATCATCGCCGCGCCTTCGCCGACGGCCCGCTCGATGACCTCGGGTCGGCTGGTATCCACCGACACGACGATCGGGCTGGCGCGCGCGAGCGCGCGCACCACCGGCAATACGCGCCGCAGTTCTTCCTCCACCGCCACCGGCGCGGCGCCCGGGCGCGTGGATTCACCCCCGACATCGATGATCGCCGCGCCTTCGCCGACCATCGCCTGCGCGCGCTCGAGCGCCCGCTGCGGATCGAGGTACAACCCGCCGTCGCTGAAGGAATCCGGGGTGACGTTGAGCACGCCCATCACGACCGGCTCCGTGAGCAGCAGCGTGCCGCGCGCGTGCCGCAGCGCCAGGCGCCGCGGAGTGGTACCGCTGTTCAGTGCTGACCTGCAGGCGTGCCGATCGGCGGGGTCTTGGGCACTTCCGGCGTGTCACCCATGGCGGGCTTCCCGCCAGGGCCGCCGCCGGAATCGTCCCAGCCTTCGGGCGGCTTCGGCTCACGGCCGGCCATGATGTCCCTGATCTGCTCGTCGTCGATGGTCTCGTATTTGATGAGCGCCTCGGCCATGGCGTCGAGCCGCTCGCGCTGCGTCGTCAGCACTTCCTTTGCGCGCGCATAGGACGCATCGATCAGCCGGCGCACCTCGACGTCGATGACGTGCGCTGTTTCATCGGAGACCTGCTTGTGCTGCGTGACGCTGCGGCCGAGGAATACCTCGCCTTCCTCTTCCGCATACGACAGCGGCCCGAGCCGGTCGGACAGGCCCCACTTCGTGACCATGTTGCGCGCCAGGTCGGTGGCGCGCTCGATGTCGTTCGAGGCGCCAGTCGTGACGCTGTCGGCGCCGAACACGATTTCTTCGGCCACGCGCCCGCCGAACAGCGTCGCGATCGCGCTCTCGAGGCGGCGCTTGCTCATCGAGTAGCGGTCCTGCTCCGGCAGGAACTGCGTGACGCCGAGTGCGCGGCCACGCGGGATGATGGTGACCTTGTAGACCGGATCGTGCTCGGGCACCGACACGCCGACGATCGCGTGCCCGGCCTCGTGGTAGGCGGTCATGCGCTTCTCGGCATCCGTCATCACCAACGAACGCCGCTCGGCGCCCATCATGATCTTGTCCTTGGCGCGCTCGAACTGCTGCATCGTGACCAGCTTGAGGTTCGCCCGCGCGGAGAACAGCGCCGCCTCGTTCACCAGGTTCGACAGGTCAGCCCCGGAGAAACCCGGCGTCCCGCGGGCGATCAGCGCCGGGCGCACGTCATCGGCCAGCGGCACGCGCCGCATGTGCACGCGCAGGATCTGCTCGCGCCCGCGCACGTCCGGAAGCGGCACCACCACCTGGCGATCGAAGCGGCCCGGACGCAGCAGGGCCGGATCGAGCACGTCGGGCCGGTTGGTGGCCGCAATGACGATGATGCCCTCGTTCCCCTCGAAGCCATCCATCTCCACCAGCAATTGGTTGAGCGTCTGCTCCCGCTCGTCGTGACCGCCGCCCAGGCCCGCCCCACGGTGACGTCCGACCGCATCGATCTCATCGATGAAGATGATGCACGGGGCGTGCTTCT
>JAGWPD010000225.1 GCA_028870705.1 Gammaproteobacteria bacterium | reverse complement strand
TGCCCCCGAGGCCGCGCCTGCCCCGGCGCCCGCGCCGAAGAAGTCCGTGCACCGGACCCGTCCCGCTTCATCCGGCGGTGCCACTGCCGGCACGAATGCCCACGCGATGCCGGCGCCTCCGCGTACGCCGATGACGGTGTGCAGCAATTGCGGCGTGATCGAGTCGATCACGCCCGTCAAGGAGGAGGGCAAGGGCACCGCGATCGGCGTCGTTGCCGGCGGCCTTGCCGGGCTTGCGGTTGGCAACCAGATCGGCGACGGCAACGGCAAGACGATCGCGAAGATCGCCGGAGCCGCGGGCGGAGCATTGCTGGGCAACAAGATCGAGAAGAAGGTCCGCGCCACGACGCACTACGAGATCAAGGTGCGCCTCGACAACGGCACGGAAACCACCGTGCGCCAGGAGAACGAGCCGACGCTGGCGGTTGGAGCCGCGGTGCAGGTCGTCGATGGAGTCGTCGTCGCCAAGTGATTGCCCGCTGAGGCGCATCCGTCGGGAGCCGGCGCGCGGCTTCAGGAGTCGCCGCGCATCCGCAGCATGAGTTCGCGCCGGCGGTAATCGATGATCAGCGTATCGAGCAGGCCGAGAGCATCCATTCCGATCAGCACTGAAGGCTCCTTGGTCATCTTCCAGTACTCGAAGATCCGGATGTCGGCGAAGGTCATGCGCTTGGACTGGATCTCGATCGGGCCGAACTGGATCGGCGGTGCGCGGCGGCCCTCGCCATCCTGGATATCGTTGGTCACGCCCTCGATCTGATCGATCGAGACCTTCTCCCGGCGCCTATGCCGGATGAGCGCGTCGCGCAGCGCCATGTTTGCGACCGTGATCTGCCCGCCCGTGTCGATGATCGCCTTGGCATGCACCAGGCCCAGGGACACGTCGGCCACCAGCAGCCGCCCACGCTCGAGCGTGAACGGAACCGTCTTGAATCCCGGCGCAGCCGGCCGGCCATGCGAGCGGGAAATGATGATCAGGTCGTGGCGGAAGTCGATGTACACCCGCTGGTCCGCGAGGCCCTCATTGCCCAGCACCCCGTCGGCGCCGCCGAGCGCATCGGCCAGGATCGGCAACCGCGAATCGGTGACCAGCACATCGCCGACCTGGAGCGTATTCACGTGGATCGTCGGCACCGTCGCACTGCCGGTCACCGCGCGCAGCTTCACGGGATTGGATTCGTCCGGCGGGATGCCGAGCGCCGAGGCCACTCTGGCGGTCACGCCGGAACGGCTCGCGCCTGAATCGAGCACCATCCGGAACGGACCCTTGCCGTTGATGTACACGGGCGCCCAGATGCGCCCGATCTGGTCGCGGCGCGTCGGCGCGACGTAACGCGGCTCGGGTGCGCGGATCACGATCTCGGTGAGCTCGCCGTTCTCGTTGAGCGTCGGGGATGGCACGGAAGCCCCGGGCGCCGCAGCCGTGGCCGCAGGCACAGGCGGCGGCGCGATCGCTGGCGCAGTGGTCACTTCAGCCGCCGCGGCCGGGGCCAGCGTCACGGCCGCGGCAGCCGCCACGAGCAGCATGGCTGATCTGTGTTTCACGATGCCCATTGTGTCACCGCGCGCGCGCGAGTACACCATCGGATTGCAACCGCCGCAGCCGGAGGACCAGCAGACCGCCCGCGACGAACAGGACCGCGCTGTAGCCGAAAGCCATGCTGGTGCCGTAGATCGTCCACACTGCGCCCACCACCACGCTCGAGACAAGGTCGCCGATGCCGTTGACCGTGGCCAGCGTGCCGAAGGCCACGCCGTGCTGCCCGTCGCCCACCAGCTCGGCGCAGAGCGAATCCTCCAGGGTCTCCTCCAGCGCGACGTAGATGCCGCCAGTGATGAAGACCGCTGCCAGGGTCCACAAGTTCAACGGCAGGAACACGATGGCCAGCGCCATCGCAGCGGCGAGAAAGTAGGCGATGGCCAGCAGCGTGGCCTTGTTCGCACGGTCCGCGAGCATGCCGCCGAGCATTGCAAAGGCGGCGTACAGCACGTTGTGCAGCACGTACAGCGCGGTCGCGAGCGTGGCGGCACGCGCCGCGCCGAGCTCGGGCACCAGCTTCTGCACCGCCAGCAGGATCAGCATGGTGTGCGCGAAGTCACCGCAGCCGAACAGGCCCACGGCCAGCAGCAGCGCGCGGAAACGCGCTGGCAGCGCCCGCACGCTGAGCGCAAAGCCGAGGTGCGAGACCGCGGCGCGCCGGCGCTCCTGCACGGCAAAGGCCATCAGCAGCGCGGCCACCAGCCCCGGGATGAGCGTCAGCGCGAAGATCCGCGCGTAGTCGTGCCGGAGCGCCTGCAACAGCAGCACCGCGCTGAGCGGGCCGATGATCGCGCCGCAGGTGTCCATCATGCGCTCGAAGCCGAACGCGCGGCCGTAGGTCGCGCGCGTCACCGCGGCGGCCAGCAGCGCTTTGCGCACCGGCGTGCGCACGCCGCGCCCGAGCCACGCGGCGGTGCG
>JAGWPD010000224.1 GCA_028870705.1 Gammaproteobacteria bacterium | reverse complement strand
GACCGCGGCGCGCCGGAGCGGGCTTGCGATGACGTACGGGCGCCTGACGGACGGGACGGGCGCCGCGGCCGGGCTTGCGGCGCGGATTGCCCTGCTCGTCCAGTTCGACGAACTCGTCTTCGGTCACTGCCATCTGCGGCACCGAGCTCTTGCCCTCGAGCACCGCCTCGGCGACCGCACTGGTATAGAGCTGGATCGCGCGCATCGCGTCGTCGTTGCCGGGAATGACGTGATCGATGCCATCGGGCGCGCAGTTCGTGTCGACGACCGCAACCACCGGGATGCCGAGCTTGCGCGCCTCGTGGATCGCGATGTGCTCGTGGCCCACGTCGACGACGAACAGCACGTCCGGCAGCGCTTCCATCGCCTTGATGCCGCCCAGGCTCTTTTCCAGTTTGACCATCTCGCGGCGCAGCATCGTCGCTTCCTTCTTGCCGCGCTTTTCGATCGCGCCGGAAGCAGTCAGCTCCTCGAGGTCGGCCAGCCGCTTGATCGACTGGCGCAGGGTCTTGAAATTGGTGAGCATGCCGCCCAGCCAGCGCTGGTTCACGTAGGGCATGCCGCAGCGCACCGCGTCAGCCGCGATCGAGTCGCGCGCCGAGCGCTTGGTGCCCACGAACAGCACACGGCCCCCGTCGCCGACGACGCGCTTGATGAACGCCATCGCCTCGACGAACAGCGGCTGGGTCTGTTCGAGATTGATGATGTGGATCCGGTTTCGCTCACCGAAGATATAGGGGGCCATCTTCGGGTTCCAGAAGCGGGTCTGGTGTCCAAAATGGACGCCCGCTTCCAGCATCTGTCGCATGGACACGCTGGACATAGACTACCTCGTTGTCGGGTTAGGGCCTCCGCGCATCCTTGGCGGCGATTCCCACCATTGAAGTGGGGACACCCAGCCGCAAGTTACTGATACGCGTGTGGATTGCGTTGCCAAAAAAGGCCGCGCTTTATACCATGATCTTTCCGCCGGAACAACGATTCAGGCTGCCCTGCAACACCCCCATGCTCCGCTCCACCCAGGTATCGATCAAGACGGCCGAGGAACAGGCCAAACTGCGTATTTCCGGGCGGCTGGCGGCGGACGTGCTGGACATGATCGCCGAGCACGTGATTCCCGGGGTCAGCACCGACGAGCTGGACCGGATCTGCAACGAATTCATCGTCCGGCAGCAGCAGACGGTACCGGCCAACGTGGGCTACCGCGGCTTCCCCAAGACGGTCTGCACCTCGCCCAATCACGTGGTCTGTCATGGGATCCCGAACGAGCGGGTGCTCAAGGCCGGGGACATACTCAATATAGATGTGGCGATCATCAAGGACGGCTACCACGGCGACACCAGCCGGATGTATTACGTCGGCAAGCCGCCGGTCCAGGCGCAGCGGCTGACCGAGACCTGCCGCGCGGCCATGTGGAAGGCCATCGACCGGGTGCGCCCGGGAGCCCACCTGGGCGATATCGGCCATGCGATCCAGCAGCACACCGAGGCGGCCGGATATTCAGTGGTCCGTGAGTATTGTGGCCACGGGATAGGCCGGGTCTATCACGAAGACCCGCAGGTGCTGCATTACGGCGAGGCCGGCACCGGGCTGGAACTGGTCCCCGGCATGGTGTTCACCATCGAGCCGATGATCAACGCCGGCAAGCGCCACACCAGGGTGTTGCCCGATGGCTGGACGGTCGTCACCAAGGATCATTCGCTCTCGGCGCAGTGGGAGCACATGGTGCTGGTCACGCCGGGCGGCCACGAAGTGCTGACGCTCGGCGCCGCCGAACGCGGCGCCGCATGATCGCCGACCCCGCAGCGATCGACGACCCGCTGCCCGCGCCCACCGCGACCCTCGACTGGCCGTTGCTCGGCCGCCTGCCCGCGCTGCTCGAGGCCGGCCAATGCTCCAGCGAAACCTGCCGCTCGTTGCTGGCGCAGAGCCAGCAGGAACTGCAGCGGCGCTTCCGCGACGACGAACCGGTCGAGGCGCTGGTGCGCGCACGTGCCGCTTTCATCGATCGCCTGCTGGTAACGCTCTGGCCTTTGCGCCTGGGTCCAGGTCTGTGTGCCAGGGCGACGCTCGCAGCAGTAGGCGGCTACGGCCGCGGCGAGTTGCACCCCTGCTCGGATGTCGACCTGCTGGTGCTCACGCCCGCGCCGCTGGCGGTCGGGGACCGCGAGCCGATCGAGAAGTTCGTCGCGTTCCTGTGGGACATCGGTCTCGAGGTGGGGCACAGCGTGCGCACGACCGGCGAGTGCGCCGAAGAAAGTCTCGCCGATGTCGGCGTGATGACCACGCTCCTCGAGGCGCGCTGGCTCGCCGGGTCCGATGCGCTCCTGCCGCAGATGCGTGCGGCGCTGGCGCCCGACAAGGTCTGGCCGGTGCGCGACTATTTCGCCGCCAAGGTGCGCGAGCAGCAGGAACGGCATCACAAGGCCAATGACACCGCCTATAACCTCGAGCCCAATGTGAAGACCGGCCCGGGCGGGCTGCGGGACATCCAGACGATTGCCTGGGTCGCGAAGCGCCACTTCGGCGCCGAGTCGCTCGATGAGCTCGCGACGCACGGATTCCTGACTGCATCCGAACTGCGGCGCCTGCAGCAGGCACAGGCCTTCCTGTGGAAGGTACGCTTTGGCCTGCATGTGCTGACCGGACGCCACGAGGACCGGCTGCTGTTCGACCACCAGATCAAGCTCGCCCATGGCTTCGGCTACGAGGACGGCACCTACACGCTGGCGGTCGAGCAGCTGATGCAGCGCTACTACCGCACCGCGATGGACGTGCAACTGCTCAATGAACTGCTGCTGCAGCTGTTCCGCGAGGCGATCCTCACCGATGACACGCCGCCGAAACCGCTGACGCCGCAGTTCCAGGTGCGCGACGGTTCGCTCGAGGCCGTCAGCGCAGACCTGTTCGCGCGGGCGCCCTCGGCGCTGCTCGAGCTATTCGTGCTGCTGCAGCAGCATCCGGCACTGCGCGGCGTGCGCGCCGGCACGATCCGCGCGGTCGGCCGGAGCCTGTGGCTGATCGACGAGGAATTCCGCCAGAACCCGCGCAACCACCGGCTGTTCCTCGAGATCCTGCGCGCGCCGCGCGGCGTGACGCACGAGCTGCGCCGCATGAACAACTATGGCGTGCTCGGCCGCTACATTCCCGCCTTCGGCCGCATCGTCGGCCGCATGCAGTACGACCTGTTCCACGCCTATACCGTCGATGCGCACACGCTGTTCGTGGTCAGCAATACGCGGCGGCTGGCGATTCCGGAGTTCAACCACGAACTGCCACTGGTCTCGCCGATCATGCAATCGCTCCCGAAGCAGGAGCTGGTCTACCTCGGCGCGCTGTTCCACGACATCGCCAAGGGGCGCGGCGGCGACCACTCCGAGCTCGGCGCGGTCGATGCCGAGGCCTTCTGCCTCGAGCAGGGGCTGTCACGCTACGACGCGCGACTCGTGGCCTGGCTGGTCCGGTCGCACCTGCTGCTGTCGACCACCGCGCAGAAGCTCGACATCGGCGACCCGCAGGTGATCAATGAATTCGCCCGCAAGGTCGGCGACGAAGCGCACCTCGATTACCTGTACGTGCTCACCTGCGCGGACGTGCGCGGCACGAATCCGAAGCTGTGGAATTCATGGAAGGCGGCGCTGTTCCACGACCTGTACGAGAAGACGCGCCGCGCGCTGCGCCGCGGCCTCGAGACCCCGGTCGACAAGGACGAGCTGGTGCGCGAGAACCAGGCGGGCGCGCGGGCGCTGCTGCAAGCCGCGGCGCTCGCGCCCGCCGCGGTCGACGCGGTCTGGCAGCGGCTCCCGGAAACCTACTTCCTGCGCTACAGCCCGGAGGAAATCGCGCGCCACACGCAGGTGCTGGCCAACCCGGATGCCGGCGGCGAAGCCGAGCGCGTCGCGGTCGAGACACACGCAGGCAGCGGCACCACCGCGGTGCTGATCTACGCCCCGCACCGCCGCCACAGCTTCGCCCGCGCCACCGCGGTGCTCGACCAGCTCGGGCTCAACATCGTCGATGCGCGCATCACGCCGGTCGGCAACGACTACTCGCTCGACACCTACCACGTGCTCGAGGAGGACGGCGCGATGATCGAGGACGCCGAGCGGCTGGCGGAGATCGAGCTGTCGCTGTGGGCCTCGCTGCGCGGGTCGCGCGAGGCGCCGCTGTCGGTCTCGCGCCGCGCGCCGCGCCAGCTGCGCGTGTTCCGCACGCCGACGCAGATCGCGATCACGACCGACGTGCGCAACGGCCGCTCGGTGCTCGAACTGGTGGCCGGCGACCGCCCGGGTCTGCTGTGCGATGTCGGCAAGGTGCTGTGGGAAGCAAGCGTTGACCTGCACGCAGCCAAGATCGGCACCATGGGCGAGCGGGCCGAAGACGTGTTCTACGTCACCGACCGCGAGCGCCGCCCGCTCGACGAACCGGCGGCGGAGCGCCTGCGGCAACGGCTGATGGCGGTGCTGAGCCCGGCGCAGCCCGCCTGAGGACCGGCCCGGATCGCTCAGGCGCGCGCGGACGCGGCGCCGGTCTCCTGGTCGCGCAGCCGCCAGTAATGGCGGAAGCTCTGCAGCGATGCATCCGTCATGTACTTCTGCAGCGTGGCGAGCGGCACGCGCCGCAGGTCGAGCACGATCAGGCAATCGAGCGCATTGCCGAATTCGGTGTCGATGTTGAACCCGATGGTGCGCGCGCCCAGCTTCAGGTAGTGACGCAGCAACACCGGCACGCCCTTGCCGTCGGCTTCGCGATCCTCGATCAACGAACCGAGCGCGTCCAGGTCGGCTTCGAGGCCAGCCTCGCCGAACAGCGAACGGAGCGAATAGCGCGGCTTGAACGGCCGGCGCGGACTCACCAGCGCGCCGAGCAGCGGCTCGCTGCGCCAGGCGCGCAGCGCCTCGACCAGCAGCGCGCGCGAGAGCGGGTCGTAGCTGTTGCTGACGCTGGCCGCGCCGATCAGGCGCGGATACCCGGGGTGCCGGCCGATGTATTCGCTGATCCCCTTCCACAGCAGCAGCAGCGGCGCGTACGAGCGCTGGTATTCCGTGCGTACGAACGAGCGGCCGAGTTCGAGCGCCGGTCCGAGCAGCTTGAAGAAGGGCTCGTGGAAGTCGAACAGCGAGGTCAGGTACAGGCCACGGGCGCCGAAGCGCCTGCGGATCGTGTCGCTCCGGCCGAGCCGATAGGCGCCGACGATCTCACGCTTCTCTGCCTGCCAGATGAACAGGTGTTCGTAGTAATCGTCGAACAGGTCCAGGTCCGCGGGGCGTCCGGTGCCCTCGCCCACCGCGCGGAATGTGCGTTCGCGCAGGCGCCCGATCTCCTGCAGCGTCCAGGGAATCTGCACCGCGGCGGCGCAG
>JAGWPD010000024.1 GCA_028870705.1 Gammaproteobacteria bacterium | reverse complement strand
ACTCATAGGCTTCGACGTTCCCGCCGGCCTTGCCGATGCGCGCGAAAAGCCCGAGATCCGACGCCAGCTGCTGCTCGAGGTTCAGGCTGACGCCGACGCGCTTGCGGTACTGCCGCACCGCACCGATGTCGACCGGCATATTGGTCGCTGCGGCGAGACGAACGGCTTCGTCGAGGAGCCCCATCCGGCCATGGCTCTCGAAATAGGTGACGAGTAGTCTGCCCGGAAGGCCCAGCAACTCGTGGCGCCGCTCGATCTCGCCGATCAGCTGGAACTCATGGAAGCCAGGCTCCAGATGCTCGCTGTTCGGCACATCCGACAGGTCGAAGAATCCGCCACGCAGCGTCCACGCATCGTGGTACCACTCGACGCTCGCGCCGACGGTGAATCCCCAGGCGTCGGCCGCATAGTCGAAAGAGCCCGCGTCGACGGCCGTCCAGTTCAGGAAATCCGAGCGCGGATCATGCGCGTACTGGTTGACGTCGAACACGTCGGGAACGCCGAACTTGCCGACCGTGAACACCCACCGATCCGGGCTGCGCGTGCCGGCAAATTGATTGGCAGAGGCGTCGGCGGCGTCAGAGGCCTCGCCGACATTCACCGTCTGCCGGAAGAAGGCACGCGGCAACTTTAAATACGGCTGCGTCTTGCCGACCTTGTAAGCCTCGCCACTGGGAAAGCCTGCGAGCCCCAGGGTGTTGTCGAGGCCGAAACCCTGGTCGATCTCGGGGTTGAGCCACAGCTCGGCGCCCTGCCACAGGCGAGCGCCCAGGTAGAGCGTGACATCAGCGGTCTCTCGACCGCTGTCCGGTGACAGGCTGTTCGGTCCCCGGTAGGGAGCCGTAAACGCATTTGTCTTCTGCTCCACGTAGGTCACCTGTCCGTGGAGGGCGCGGGGGCGCCTATCCTCCGGTAGAGTCGATTGTGCGACACGCCCCCTCGAACGGCGCTAATATATACCCCCCCTTACTATCAAGACAATCGCAGGGTCGCATCCATGGGCCATGTTTCCAAAGAGAAGACCAAACTCCTGGTGCGGCTGCGCCGGATCCGGGGCCAGATCGAAGCCATCGAGCGGGCGGTGACCGCAGACGAGGAGTGCGCCGGCGTACTGCAGCAGGCCACGTCCTGCCGCGGGGCCCTCGACGGGTTCATCGCCGAGGTGATCGAGGATCACATCCGGGAGCACATGATCGACCCTGAGGCGCGCCGCGAAGATCCGCGGACTGAAGCCGCGGAAGAGCTGGTGGATATCGTCCACCAGTACCTGAAGAAATAGCGGCGCAATTCGCCGCAGGGCCGTTTCCAATGAGCCATCACGCGCACGACCACGACCACGACAATGGCCATGGCCATCGCAACGGCCATGGCGCCGGTGGACACGCAGCCGCGCACTGCGATGTCCCGAAGGATTTTGGCGCCGCCTTCGCAATCGGCATCACGCTCAATCTCGGGTTCGTGGGAATCGAGGCGATCTATGGTTTCCTGTCACACTCGATGGCCTTGCTGGCCGACGCGGGACATAACCTGGGGGATGTCTTCGGGTTGGTGATGGCTTGGGTCGCGGCGGTCCTGGCGCGACGGCCGCCCAGCCCGAAGTACACCTATGGACTTCGGCGCGGCACGATTGTCGCTGCCCTGGGTAACGCCGTCGTCCTCCTGGTTTCCGTCGGCGCCATCGTTGTCGAGGGCGTGCACCGTCTCATCGATCCCGTGCCCGTCGCGGGGCACACCGTCATGGCCGTCGCCGGTATTGGCATCGTCCTCAATGGCCTGACCGCCTGGCTCTTTGCTTCCGGCCGTAACCGCGACGTCAATCTGCGGGCCGCTTTCCTGCACATGGCCTACGATGCGCTCATATCGGCCGGCGTCGTCGTTGCGGCCGGCGTCATCCTGCTCACCGGCTGGGTCCGATTGGACGCGATCGTGAGCCTCGCGATTGCAGCCGTCATCGTGATCGGCACATGGTCCTTGCTGCGAGACTCATTGGGGCTGTCTCTGGATGCCGTTCCACGAGGCGTGCCGATGGATGCGGTGCGGGGCTTTCTCGAGGAGCGAACGGGAGTGCAGGCCGTGCACGACCTGCACGTGTGGCCGATGAGTACGACCGAAACGGCACTCACCTGCCATTGTGTGGTCCCGGCCGGACATCCGGGCGACCGGGTGCTGGCGGAGTGGGCGCAGGAGCTCAATGCGCGTTTCGGGATCGGGCACGTGACCATCCAGGTGGAAGTGGACGAGCACGTGGACTGCGCTCTCGAGCCCGATCACGTCGTCTGAACCGATGAGGATGATGGCGCGCGCGGCCTCGAGCGCATGGATTGCAATGTGGGGAGATGAATGGACTTGACCCGGGAATCCACAACTCGAATGGCGGGTGCTGATTCGCGGTTCGCCGCGGGCCCGGCCACGCCGTCGGCCGGTCGCGGCGGCGCGCTTGCCAAAGCCGGCTGTGCAATGGTGCTGGGCGCCATCTCGATCGCGGATGCAGTGGCTCATTACGAGATCGCGATTGGCGCGCTATATGCCGTCCTGATCCTGGCCATGTCTTACTGGCTGCCGCGCCGTAGCCTCATCGGGCTGGCCATGGTCTGTGCGTCGCTCACCCTGCTCAGCCTGCTGCTCAGCTCACTGCTTGGATCGGGCGGTGACGACGTGTACGGAGTCGTGAATGCCGGCATCAGTCTGATTACGATCTTCCTGACCCTGTACCTCCTGCTCGCGATCGACGCGGCGCGGACTGCTGTCAATCGCTCCAGGGAGAAGCTGGCGCAATTCTCCAGGATCCGGGGTATGCAGGGACTGACCACGGCGGTCGCGCATGAGGTCAGCCAACCGCTGGCCGCGATCCTGACCAACGCGGCGGCCTGCACACGCTGGTTGCAACAATCACCGCCGCAGCTGGCGCGCGCCGGACTGGCGGCGGATCGCATCATGGCCGATGCGGCCCGGGCGGGCGAGATCATTGGCCGCGTGCGCAGCCTCATCCGCGGCGATCTACCCCAGCTCAGTTCGTTCGACCTCAACGCTGCGGTCGCGGAGCTGGTAATGACCCTGGGCGGCGAGTTCGAGCAGCGTGGCATCGCCATGCTGCTCGAATTGCGCGCCTCGATACCGCTGGTGCGTGCGGACCGCGTGCAGATCCAGCAGGTGCTCAGCAACCTGCTGCTCAATGCGGCCGAAGCGCTCGCCGCCGTGCCGGGCCCGCAGCGGCGCATCCGCGTCGTGACCGAGCCGTGTGAAGCTGGGATCTGCTGCACGGTCGCCGATTCGGGGCCAGGTATAGTCGCGGAGATCCGGCCGCATCTGTTCGAGCCGTTCTGGACCAGCAAGGCCGAGGGGATCGGCGTGGGACTGAGCCTGAGCCGTGCCATTATGGAGGCCTGCGGCGGCGCGCTCTGGTTCGAGGAAGGCGAAGCGGGCGGCGCGGTTTTCCATTTCAGGGTGCCGTTGGCAGAGGATCGCGATGGCGAACGAGGTACCAGTTGACTTGCGCGGCTGCGCGCAGATCGTTTACGTCATCGACGATGACCCATCGGTGCGGGCCGCGCTTGCCGACCTGCTTGCGTCCGTGAATCTCGAGGGACGATGTTACGCGGCACCGGCAGAGTTCCTTGCCGGCAGCTTCCCGCCGGTGCCGTCCTGTCTGGTTCTGGACGTGCGCGTTCCAGGCATGAACGGTCTGGAGTTGCACCTGCTCATGCGGCGGCGCGCCATGCTGATGCCGGTCATATTCATCACCGGTCACGGCGACATTGCGATGAGCGTCGAGGCGATGAAGAACGGCGCCATCGAGTTCCTGGCCAAGCCCTTCCGGGACCACGACCTGCTGAGCGCCATTCAGCGCGGGCTGGAACTGGACCGACGGCGGCTGCAGGATCAGGCCGCGCTGCAGGCGCTGCGCACCCGTTGGCAATCACTGGCGCCCGGGGAGCAGAGCGTCGCCCGGCTGGTGGTGGACGGGCTGCTCAACAAGCAGATTGCGACCAGGCTCGGCTTGAGCGAGGTGGCGGTCAAGGTCCGGCGTGGCCATGCGATGCGCAAGCTCCAGGCGCACTCGCTCGCCGACCTCGTGCGGTTGCTCGCCCAGCTGGATTCCGCTTCCTGAGCTGGCTGTCGCGGGCGGCATGCCGGAGGTATACGCACGTTATACCTTCGTATACCCGAGCGGAAATTGCGAGGCAATCACATAGCCCAGCCGCTTGCGCTGTTCCTATGATCGGCGGCGTCGCCATGCCAGGGAACCATGCCAGCTGCATTCGTGGACATTTACCCGCTCAATTTCCATTCGCGCGGTCTCTCGCTCATCGAGCTGCTCGTGGTGATCGCCATTGCGGCGATCCTGGCCTTCGTGGCCGACGCAGCCTTCCAATCGACGATCTCAGGCACGCGCGTACGGACCGAAGCCAACAATCTGCTCGGCGACCTCGAGTACGCCCGCGCTGAGGCCGTCAAGCGCGGGCTGCCGGTGACGGCCTGTCCGTCCACCGATTCACTCAGCTGCTCGGGTGGCTTTGAGTGGAATTCCGGCTGGATCGTCTTCACCGACCCGAATGCAAACGGGGTCGTGGATCCGGGGGAAGTCGTGCTGCACCTGCAGGCGCCAGTGCCGGGCGGCAACTCATTCGTGTTGAACAACCTGGTCAAGTCGATCACGTTCAATCGCAACGGTTATGCCATCGGCCTGCCGGCGGGCACCCAGCTCACGCTGCACGATCGGACCGCCAATCCTGCGCTGACCCGCTGCCTGACCATCAGCATGGTGGGTCTGCTGGCCATCCAGCGGGCAGGCGGAACGTGCCTGTGACAGGCAAGCATTACGAGACCGGTTTCAGCATGGTCGAAGTGCTGGTCGCGCTGGTCATCATTGCGTTCGGGTTGCTGGGGATCGCGAAAATCCAGGCGCTCGCCTATGCCAGTACGGGCACGGCCGGATTGCGTTCGCTCGCTGCCATCGAAGCATCGGGCATGGCGTCGGCCATGCGGGCCAACCGGTTGTATTGGGCTTCGGGCCTGGCGCCCGACCCGATCACGGTACAGGGCAACGCAATCGTGTCCGCCGACGCTGCGCTGGCGGCGCCAGTCGATTGCGCCCAGGGGGGAGCAAACGCACCGTGCACGCCACACGATCTGGCCGCTTTTGACCTGCAGGCGTGGGCCAACGACCTGCGCGCGCTGCTCCCGAATGACACGGCCATCGTCAGTTGCCCGGTGATCAACAACCCGATCAGCTGCACCATCCAGATCGGCTGGACTGAACACCTCGTGGCCATCAACGCGCAGGGAGCGAGCGGCGCCGGCATGGCGGCGCCGACGTTCGTCGTGTATGTGCAGCCCTGAGCAAAAGAGCGGTCGCACGTCCGGGCGCGGCTTCACGCTGGTCGAGCTGCTCGTGGCCCTGTCAGTGGGGCTGTTCCTGGTTGGCGGCATGCTGCTCGTGCTGCAACAGGACTCCCGTGCCTTTGCCGGTCAGAACGATCTGGCGGGGCTGCAGGACAACGAACGGCTCGCCATGACACTGGTGGCCGACGTGGTGCAGGCGAGCGGGTATTTTCCCGACCCCACGTTGACCACCGCCGCCGGCGCCTTGCCGGTCACGCCCGGCTTCCCGATCGCCGGCCAGGCCGTTAACGGCGTTTCGGGCCCCAATCCCCCGGGCGATACGCTCACGGTCCGCTTCGCGACCGCGAGCGGCGACGGCGTACTCAACTGCAGCGGCGCAGCCAACAACTCGGGCGCGAACCAGATCTACGTCAATTCGTTCTTCGTCGCCGGCAATCAGCTCCAGTGCGCGATGAACGGGGCCAATTTCGTGCTGGCGAATAACGTGCAGAGCCTGTCGGTTCAATACGGCGTGCGGACCAACCCCGCCATCACCGCCGGCAACGCGGACACCTACAAATCCGCGGCGCAGATGAGCGCCACAGATTGGAACAACGTGGTGTCCGTGGCCGTGACGATGAGCTTTGCCAACCCGCTGTATGCCCCCGGTCAGCCGCAGCCGCAGTTCCTGCCTTTCCGGCGGGTCATCGCGCTCATGAACATGACGGGTATCGGACTATGAGCCGCACCCCCCCGCCGCGCCACGCTGGGATGGTGCTCGTGACCAGCCTGCTGCTGATGCTGATCACCACGTTGATCGCCATGGCCATGTTTCGCGGCTTTGGCATGCGCGAACGCATCGCCGGCACCATGCGCGAGAAGCATCGGGCCACGCAGGCCGCGGAAACCGCGCAGATGTTTGCCGAGCGCTGGCTGATCACGGGCAACAATGCCGCGAGCTCCCCGGTCGTATGCGTCGCCACCCTCAATGCCAACCTCGGGCAGGGGCAAATCTGCTCGAACTCGCTGGCCACCGCGGCCGGCGGGGCCGTTTCAGTCCCATGGACGGGGGCCACGGGGCCGTTGGGCACCTCGTACGCGCCGCCGGGCATGGTCGTGGCCGCAAGCGCAGCCATTGGCACCTACGCACGCGCCCCCCAGTTTTTCATCCAGGCAGCCGGGCCCTCTGCAAGCGGCAACGGCACCGTTTTTCGTATAGACGCGGCCGGATTCGGTGGCACGGACAGCGCCGTCGCGGTCGTTGAAAGTACCTACGAAGTTTCGTCCGGAGTCGTGGATCGTGGAGGTTTATAGCCATGCCAGTATCGACATTTGCGCGATTCCTGCTGCGGGCGGCCGTGGTACTGCCGCTGATCGCCGCGCCGGTGGTGCGGGCCCAGACCGTCTATAGCGAGGACTTCACCGGCACCTCGACCACCAACGCCTGGTATTTCTTCAACGGCGCCTGCCTCACGGCGGGGACGCGTTCGCCGGGAGCAAATCCCGGCCAGCCACCCGGATGCACCGGCATCGGCGCGAGTTACTACAATCAGAATCTGGTCGGCGGGTTCAACGGCACCAGCGGCAGCGCCCAGACCCTGCCGGACCCGGGCGGCAATGGAGCGCTTCGCTTCACGAACGGCAATCCCTATGGCTACTCGCAGAACGGGGCGATCGTCTCGGCTGTCCCGTTTCCTTCCACGCAGGGCGTGCAGGTCACGTTCAAGACCGTGACCTACCGGGGCGACTCAGGCGGCGGCGGCCGCGACGGCGCCGATGGCATGAGCTTCTACCTGATGGACGGCTCGCTGCCTCCAGGCATCGGGGCGTGGGGCGGGAGCCTTGGCTATTCCTGCTCCAACGCGAATCCGCCCTACGGCGGACTCGTGGGCGCCTACCTCGGGCTGGGCATCGACGAATACGGAAATTTTCTCAATCAGGGCGACAATACCGCCTCGGGTTTTGGCTATCAGTGGAATCGCATCGGCCTGCGCGGCTACGGGAACGTGGCGTGGCCCTGGTTGAACGCCAATTACCCCTCGTACTACCCCAGCAGCCTGACCAGCGCCCAGCAGCAGGCGGCCGTGCAAAGCACCTGCAGAACCGGGAACCTGTGGAACTACTCGGTTCCGGCGGCGCCGCGGCCCGTGCTGAACGCACTGAGGAAACCGCTTACCGTGCCCGACTATGCCGCGATCCCCGGCGCATACAAAGTGCTGGCGGGACTGCAGATCGCCAACGAATCCGCGATCAAGCGCTCGCAGGCGACGCCGATACTTTACCAGCTGAAAATCACCGCCGACGGGCTGCTGAGCCTCGCCTACAGCGTCAACGGCGGCGCCCTGCAGTCCGTGATCACCAGGCAGAACATCGCCAATTCCAATGGCCCGATGCCCGCCTCATT
>JAGWPD010000223.1 GCA_028870705.1 Gammaproteobacteria bacterium | reverse complement strand
GAGATGCCGCGCTGCTGCTCGAGCCGCATCCAGTCGGAGGTGGCGTGGCGCGCCGCCTTGCGGCCCTTCACCGTGCCCGCCATCTGGATCGCGCCACCGAACAGCAGCAGCTTCTCGGTCAGCGTGGTCTTGCCGGCATCGGGGTGCGAAATGATCGCAAACGTGCGCCGCCGCAGAATTTCACCATCGAAGCCGCTCATTGCAGGCCCTGGCCGGCGTCGCTGGCGCGCCGCATGACCAGCGCATCCTCGCGGCCCGCGACCGCCTGGTAGTAACCGCGGCGGACGCCAATCTGCTGGAAACCGAGCGCCTCGTACAGGCGGATCGCGCCGGTATTGGCCGGGCGCACTTCGAGGAACACGACCGCCGCCCCGGCAGCGGTGGCCAGGGCGAGCAGATGCGTCAGCAACGCCCGGCCAAAGCCGCGGTTGCGGAACTCCTCGCGCACGCACACGTTCAGCAGATGCGCCTCGCCCGCGCCGCTGGCGATGATGCCGTAGCCAATTGTGACGACGTCGAGCTCCAGCACCGCGCACTGATAGCCTACTCTCAGGCAGTCGCTGAAGATGTCCTCGCTCCAGGGAAACGGATAGACCCCGCGCTCGATCTGCGCGACCACCGGCACGTCATCCGCGCGCATCGGCCGCAGCCGCACCTGCGGCAGGCCCAGCGCTTCGCTCTGCGCCGCCACGGCATCAGGCGCCGGCGGCGCGCGCCTGCGCACGCAGCCGCGCCAGTTCGCGCCGCACGAAACGCAGATCCAGCCACGACTTGCGCTTCTCGCCCGGACTGCGCAGCAGGTAGGCCGGGTGATAGGTGACTATCAGCGGCGTGCCCTGCGTGCCGAAGCGATGCACCGTGCCGCGCAACTTGCCGATCGGCGTATCGGTGCCCAGCAGGTTCTGCGCGGCGATGCGCCCGACCGCGAGCATCAGCCGCGGCGACAGCAGGTCGATCTGGCGCTGCAGGTACGGCAGGCAGCAGCGGACCTCCCCGGGCGTCGGGTCGCGATTGCCGGGGGGCCGGCACTTGAGAACATTCGCGATGTAGACGGTCTCGCGCGGCGCACGCATCGCGCGCAGCATCGAGTTCAGCAGTTGCCCGGCGCGGCCCACGAATGGCTCGCCCTGCCGGTCTTCGTCGGCGCCCGGCGCCTCCCCGACCACCAGCAGCTCGGCGCGCCGGTCACCGACGCCGAACACGGTCTGCGTACGTGAGGCCTGCAGGCCGCAGCGCGTGCAGGCGCGCACCTGCGCGGCCAGCGCTTCCCACTCGGCATGCATGGCCGGCGGCAGCACGGCCGGCTGTGGCGCGACGGGCGATGGCGGCGAAATCCCGGGCGGCGACGAGTCAGCGGACGGCACCGCACCGGGCCGCCGGGGAACGTAGCGATCGATCCCCAGCGCCTCGAGATATTGCGCACGGCGTGCCGTCCCGCCGCCCATTCAGGACCTGTTGGCGGCGGAGGCGTCGCTGCGCTGGCGGCGCCGCAACCGGCGCCAGATCCACAGCAGCGGCGGCACCAGCGCATAGCTGCCGAAGCACAACAGCAGCGCGCGCGACGGATCGCCCGCGATCACGACGAACACGACCACGACCGCCACGACCAGCGAGACGAAGCGCACCGGCCGCGTCAGGTCGATGTGCTTGAAGCTCGGGTAGCTGAACGGGCTCACCATCAGCACGCCGGCGAGCGCGGTCACCGTGAAGGCGATGATCAGGCCGGTCAGTCCCGGCTCGCGCCATTCGTTGAACGCCCAGATGAAGCCGGACACCAGCGCCGCGGCCGAGGGGCTCGGCAGGCCCTCGAAGAAGCGCTTGTCGGTGGTGCTGATGCGCGTGTTGAAGCGCGCGAGGCGCAGCGCCGCGGCGACCGCGTAGAAGAACGCCGCCAGCCAGCCGATGCGGCCCCACACGCCGCCGTATTCGTTGATGCGCGCGACTCCCCACTGGTAGGCGACGATGGCCGGCGCGACGCCGAAGGCGACCATGTCGGCGAGGCTGTCGTATTCCTTGCCGAAGGCGCTCTCCGTGTGCAGGAGCCGCGCGACGCGGCCGTCGAGGCCGTCGAACAGCATCGCGACGAATACCGCGATGCCGGCGCGCTCGAAGTTCCCGTCGATCGCCGCCACGATGGCGTAAAAGCCCGAGAACAGGCAGCCCGTGGTCAGCAGGTTCGGCGCCAGGTAGATCGCGCGTCGCCGCTGCCGCGCGGGCTGGTCGGATTCTGGATGTGCCATGAGCGGCGCATGATAGGTGCCCGACCCGGCCGCGTCCAACCCTCGGCAGCGCGGGCCATCTGCTAGGATAAACGGCGATCCCCCGTCATCTTCCCGGCGCGGTGCCCATGCGACTTTCCCAGTACCCGATCAACACCACCAAGGAAACGCCCGCCGAGGCCGAGGTGCTCAGCCACCAGCTCATGTTGCGTGCCGGCATGATCCGCCGCGTCGCCGCCGGCATCTACGACTGGCTGCCCATGGGCTTGCGTGTGGTGCGCAGGGTGGAGCAGATCATCCGCGAGGAGATGAACCGGGCCGGGGCGCTCGAAATCCTGATGCCGGCGGTGCAGCCGGCCGAGCTGTGGCAGGAATCGGGCCGCTGGCACGAGTACGGGCCGGAACTGCTGCGCCTCAAGGACCGTCATGATCGCGAATTCGTGGTCGGTCCGACCCACGAGGAAGTGGTGACCGACATTGCGCGGCGCGAGCTGCGCAGCTATCGCCAGCTGCCGGTGAACTTCTACCAGATCCAGACCAAATTCCGCGACGAGGTGCGGCCGCGCTTCGGCGTGATGCGCGGGCGCGAATTCATCATGAAGGACGCCTACTCGTTCCATGCCGACGAAGCCTCGATGGCGGCTGGCTACGCGGCGATGCGCGCGGCCTACGTGCGGATGTTCGGCCGCATGCAACTCAATTTCCGCTCGGTGCAGGCCGACACCGGCGCGATCGGCGGCAGCGCCTCGGAAGAATTCCAGGTGCTGGCCGAATCAGGCGAGGACGCGATCGCAGTCAGCGACGGCGACGACTTCGCCGCGAACATAGAGCTGGCGCCCGCGGCAGCGCCGGCGCAGGCGCGGGCCGCGCCGAGCCAACCGCTGGAGCGGGTCACGACCCCGCACATGAAGACGATCGCCGACCTCAGCGCATTCCTCGCGGTGCCGCGCGAGCGGTGCCTGAAGACGCTGCTGGTCGACGGCGCCGGCGGCGGCGTGGTCGCGCTGGTGCTGCGGGGCGACCATGAGCTCAACGCCGTCAAGGCGCAGAAGCTCCAGGCCGTGGCCAGTCCGTTGCGCATGGCCAGCGCAGCCGCGGTCAGGGCGGCCAGCGGCAGCGAGCCCGGCTTCGTGGGGCCAGTCGACCTGAAATGCAGCGTGTATGCCGACCACGCGGCGCTCAACATGGCCGACTTCGTCTGCGGTGCCAACGCTCCGGACCTGCACCTGCGTGGCGTGAACTGGGGCCGCGACCTGCCGGAGCCGGCCGCGGCCGACCTGCGCAACGTGGTCGACGGCGACCCGAGCCCCACCGGCAAGGGCCGCCTGCGGATCGTCCGCGGCATCGAGGTCGGCCACATCTTCCAGCTGGGCCGCAAGTACAGCCAGGCGATGAACGCCACGGTGCTGGATGAATCCGGCCAGTCGGTCACGATGCTGATGGGTTGCTACGGCATAGGTGTGACGCGCATCGTGGCGGCGTCGATTGAACAGAACCACGATGAACGCGGCATCATCTGGCCCGATCCGCTGGCGCCATTCCATGTGGTACTCATTCCGCTCAACCTGCAGAAATCCGCGCCGGTGCGCGCGGCCGCCGACGCGCTCTACGCCGTGCTCACCGCAGCCGGCATCGAAGTGCTGTATGACGACCGTGACGCGCGGCCCGGGGTCAAGTTCGCCGACGCCGAGCTGCTCGGCATCCCGCACCGCCTGGTGCTTGGCGAGCGCGGCCTGCAGGCGGGGAGCTGCGAATACCGCCACCGGCGTGCCACCGACAACGAGGATATCCCGCTTGACTCGGTCACCGGCTTCATCAAGGCGAAGCTGGCCGGCTAGGCTGGCGCGCCTGCTCGCAGCGGCGCT
>JAGWPD010000222.1 GCA_028870705.1 Gammaproteobacteria bacterium | reverse complement strand
GCCCCGGCGCTCAGCGCGTCCGGCTCGGTCGGCGGCGGGGCGGTCGGCTTCAGCCACCGGCGCGTTGCCGGCACGGCCTGTGTCACCTGCCACGGCCCGGCCAGCGGCATCGGCATGAGCCCGAACCACATCGCCACCACCGATCGCTGCGAGAGCTGCCATATGACCGCCGCCTGGCTGCCGGTCACGCACGTCGATCACATGCAGGTGCGCGGCAGCTGCGTCAGCTGCCACAACGGCGTGGCCGCCACCGGCAAGGGCCGCAACCACATCGCCGGCAGTGACAGCTGCGAGACCTGCCACACGACCAACGCCTGGTCGCCGGCGCGCTTCGACCACATCGGCGTGGCCCCGCACACCTGCATCAGCTGCCATGATTCGATCCACGCGACCGGCTTGCCGGCGAATCACGTGGTGACCAGCGCGCAGTGCGACACCTGCCACGGTACGCTCGGCTGGAAGCCCGCGAAGCTCGACCACACCACGCTGACTGCGCCCTGCGCCAGCTGCCACGACAACAACATCGCCATCGGCGTAACGCCGACGCACATGTCGACTGCTCGCGGCTGCGCCACCTGCCACAGCTATCCGGACTGGTCAGTGCTGCATTTCGCCCACACCTCGGCGAGCTATCCGGGTGAACATCGCGCGGCGCTTGCCTGTACGGCCTGCCACACCACGAACACCGACCAGATCCCGTGGGCCTCGCCAGCCGATGCCGGCAGCTGCGGCGGCTGCCACGCGAAGGACTTCCGGCCGGATCTGCATCCCAAGACGCAGGGTGGCCTGAAGTACACCGCAAGCGAACTGCGTGACTGCTCGGGCGCCTGTCACGTGTACAGCGACGCGACGCTGGGCACGGTGGCCAAGCCGATGCCCGGACCGTACCACCGGGTGGCGGATGCCGCGTTCAAGCACTAGCGGCGCCGTCGCCGCTGCCGGGTTCGCGTTGCTGGCCGTGCTGGGTGCGGGCCCGGCGCTGGCGCAGATCACCGGCGCGGGTCCCGGCCGCTTCGTCGACGTCATCGAGGTCGAGGACCACGACGACCAGGCCGACGTGGTCGTGCAGTTCACCTGCTCGCTCCGCTACCTCACCCACCAGCCGGCGTCCGAGTCGAAGGAATTGCGCATCCAGCTGCAGCCGCTGGGCGATTGCCAGCTCGCGCCGGGCACGCAGATCCTCGGCGAGCTGCCGCCGGTATCCGGCGGCGCGCACATCATCGACGCCGCGCGGGTCGAGTCCGACGTGCCCGGCCAGGTCACGCTGGTATTCGATTTCCGCAAGAGCGAGCGCTACGTGCTGGCGCAGGGTGTCGATCCGCGCGGGCTGCGCGTGCGGCTGATCGACCGGGCCCGCGGGCGCGGCAAGCTCATGATCAACGAGCCGTCAGGCCCGGCGGCCAGCTTCGCGGTCAACCTCGAATCGCAACCGAAGGATTTCCCGCCCGCCGCGCTCCAGCTTGCCCGCGGCCGGTTGAAGACACCGGTTTACGTCAGCCAGGCGGTGGTGGACGAGGAAACCTGGTATCGCCTGCGCGCGGGGCCGTTCGACAAACGCGCGGACGCCGAGCGCGTGCTGAATGCGGCGCTGGCCGATTATCCGCGCGCCTGGCTCGCGATCGGTGACGAGATCACGTCGGCGGCGGGCGGCGGCACCGGCGAAGTGCTGCCACCGGTCGAGCGCATCGGCGCCGATGCCGCGCTCGACCCGGCCACGCTCGCCAAGCTGGTGGCCGGCGCGCGCAGCCAGATGAGCGCGCGCAACTACCCGGCCGCGATCGCCACGCTCACCAAGCTGCAGCGCCAGCCGGAATTTCCGCAGCGCGCGGCGATGCAGGAGCTGCTGGGACTGGCGCGCGAACGTTCCGGGCAGCTGGCGCAGGCCAAGGCGGAATACGAGGAGTACCTGCGCCGCTATCCGGCCGGCGAGGCCGCTGAGCGCATTGCGCGGCGCCTGGCGACGCTGCGGGCAGCCTCGACCAGTGCGCGCACCGGCACCGGCGGCGGCACGGCCGCGGCCACCGGCTGGCACGTGAATGGCGGCGTGGCGCAGATGTACCGTTATGACGGCACGACGGTCAGCAACAGCGCCAATGCGGGCGGCACCGTCGTGCCCAACAACAGCCAGACCCAGAAGCAGAACTCGCTCTACAACGACGTTGACGTGCTCGCCAAGCGCCGCGGCGAGCGCTTCGACATGACCGCGCGCATCAGCGCGGGTTATGCCAAGAATTTCGCCGGCAGCTCCGCGACCAGTGCCAACGATTCCACCAAGCGCATCAGCGTGGCCTCGTTCGAGTTCGCCGACCGCCAGTGGGGCCTGCTGGCGCGCGTTGGCCGGCAGTCGCAGAACAGTGGCGGCGTGCTGGGCACGTTCGATGGCGCGTTCGCCTCCTGGCAGATGCTGCGCTCGCTCGGTATCAATGTCGCCGCGGGCTACCCGGTCGAGCGGACCAACGGCGGCATCGTGCGGCAGCGCAGTTTCTGGGCGGTAGCGATCCCGTACGCGCCGCCGGGCGCCCACTGGGACGCGAGCGTGTTCTTTGCGCAGCAGCGCTTCGACGGGCTGACCGACCGCCGCGGCACCGGTTTCGAGGCGCGGCTGCTGCTGCCGCGTACCTCAATGACGATGCTGTACGACTATGACGTGTACTTCCATTCGCTGAACGCGGCCGCGCTGCTCGGTACGATGCAGCTGCCGGCGCGCTGGAGCCTGAGCTTCGATGCGGAAAAGCGCAACGCGCCGGTGATCTCGCTGCGCAATGCGCTGATCGGCCAGAATGCCACCAGCATCGCCGACCTGCAGACGGTGTTCACGGACAACGAGATACTGCAGCTCGCCCGCGATCGTACCGCGGTGTCCTCCAACTACAGCCTGACCGCGACGCGGCCGCTGGGCCTGCGCTACCAGTTCTCGGCGACCGTCGATGCCGCCAGGATCGGCGCCACGCCCGCTTCGGGCGGCGTGCCGGCGCAGCCGGGCACCGGCCTGACGCTGTCGTACCAGGCGCAGGTCTACGGCTCGAACATCTGGCGCACTGGGGATTTCAACGTGCTGAGCGTGGCCTATGCCAATACCGAGACCGGCAAGATCGCCTCGGTGGCGGCCACCACGCGCGTGCCGGTCGGCGGCGACTGGCGGCTCGGTCCCCGCCTGACCATCGATCACCGGCAACTCGCCAGCGATGGCAGCACCGAATTGTCGTTCCTGCCCTCGGTGCTGCTCGACTACCAGCGCGGCCGGCGGCTGCTGCAGTTCGAAGCCGGTGGGCAGCTCGGCAAGCGCGACTCCACGCTGCAGACGCAGAATACAAAGCGCTATTATGTGAGCCTCGCTTACCGCATCGGATTCTGATGATCCCGCGAGCCCGTTTACGGCATCGGCAGCTGGCGACGCCACGTACCGCCGCGCTGTGCGCAGTGTGTTTCGCCGCGCTCCTGGCCAGCGGGGGTGTTGTCGGTCGTTCGCCGCCGCCGCAGCCCGAGGAGTACCTGGACGAGCAGACCGGCGCCACGGTCGACCTGGTCGATGCGCCGCTGGTATTCGCGCGCGACCGGAGCGAACGGGCCGCGAACCTGCGCGACTACGTCACCCTGTCGGCCGCCTCGGTAGATCGTGGCGGCAAGCTCGAGTACGTGCTGGTCGCCTATGTCTGGTCGACGCTCGATCCGCGCTACGCGCCGGCTTCGGCGCTCGCCGACTCGATCGTGCTGATTGCCGACGACCGGCGCATCCGGCTCGATGCGGCCGGCAAATCACCGACCGATCTGGGCATCGCGCGGCCGGTGCACGCGCCGCCCGGCCAGGACGTCAAGCCGCTGGTGTTCCCGACCGACCTGGACACGCTGCGCTTCATCGCGGGTGCACGGAGCCTTGCGGTGCGGACCCAGCTCGGCGAGGACACGGTGACTTACGAATTGTGGGATGACCAGCGCCGCGCACTCGATCGCTACGTGCGCTTCATGGACGGGGAACGCTAGAACGCGAAGTAGGGGCCGGTGGCGCCGGTGGTCGACTGGCCTTCGATGGCCACGAACACGCTGCGGCCGTAGAAGAACGGCAGCCCCCAGTCGAATGCGGTCGCATCGCCGAGCGGCCCGCCGAAATTGCCGAACGCGTTGTAGGTCGGCTGGGCCTGCAGCAGCGCGAGGCCGTCACCGATCGTGAAGTCGACCTGCTTGTTGCTGCCATCCGTGCCCTGGATGGTGGCTGACCGCGACACGGGCGCGGCCGCGCCCGGACAATAGAGGCCCCCCGCGACTGACGCCGGATTGCAGACCGGGTATGCGTCGTCGAAATACAGCCCCTTGGAGGCCGAGTCGATGTAGCTGTGCAGCAGCGTCTGGCCGTTGTACACCGTGGTCACGAAGCCCAGCGCATCGACCGGCAGTACCTTGGCAGTGCCGAGCCCATTGTTGCTCTGGGTATTGATGCCCAGCACCAGCGAGCCGCGCGCACCGAACGCACCGGCCGGTCCGATGGCCGGCAGTTCGATCACCACGCCGTTGTTGTTCGTCGCGAAGTGGTACACGGGGTTCTGCACCTGCAACGAGGTAGCCAATGTCTCGCCGTTGCAGGCGTTGGTGGTGCAGGTGTAGTACTGGTAGATCTGGCCCGCCGCGGGCGGCAGGGTGCAGCCGGCGCCGCAATCCTCGCGGAACACGCCGATGCCGAGGATGCCGTTGGCATCGAGCGCCGCGACCGTGTCCGCGGCCGGCAGCGGCTTGGCGGTCAGTGCCAGCGAGCACTCGCTTGGCGCAGTGGGGGCGGCGGCATCCCCGATCAGCTGCACGGGCAGGTTCAGCGCCTTGCCATCGGCGATCTGCACGTCAGCCAGCCGCACCGTGCCCCAGGCATAGCTGCGGTCAGCGAATTGCAGGCACTCGAACAGCGGCTGGCCGGCAGTGTCCATTTGCTGCGGGAGCGCGAGCGACTTGTTGGCCACGCTCGCCAGCAGCCGGAGGCCGGTCGAGCCGGTATCGAGCAGCACGTGATCGATCACCTGGCAGTTGCTGGTCGAACCCGGCTGGCAGACCGTAACCGACACATACGGCGAGTTGACGCCGTTGATTGCTCCGGCGGGTCCGCCATCGACGGTGATCGCCGTGACGTTGCTGCCAGCCACCGAGGTCGCACCGCCGCTGCCGAGGTCGCCACCGCAGCCCGCCAGCACGGCAAGCGCGCCCAGCGCGGCGGCCAGGTTCGGAACGGGTCTTGCGGGGAGGCGCATGTCCCGCCCATTTTCCACCATGCGGCGCCTCATGAGTGCCTGTCGCCAGCAGCCGACAGGCGGGCGGATTAAGGTCAATCAGCCGACCGCGGCGGTCGAATCGCCGCGCGCCAGCCGCCGCCGGTCCTGCTCGCGGAGGTTGCGCTTGCGGATGCGGATGCTCTCAGGCGTCACCTCGACCAGTTCGTCGTCGGCGATGAACTCGACCGCATATTCGAGCGTCAGTTTGATCGGCGGCGTCAGCAGCAGCGCGTCGTCCTTGCCGGCGGCGCGGATGTTGGTGAGCTTCTTGGTCTTGATCGGATTGACCACCAGGTCGTTGTCGCGGCTGTGGATGCCGATTACCATGCCTTCGTAGACTTTGTCGCCGTGGCTGACGAACATCCGGCCGCGTTCCTGCAGCGCGAAGATCGAGTAGGCCACCGCCGCGCCGTTTTCATTGCTGATCAGTACGCCGTTGTGCCGGTCGGGGATTTCCCCCTTCACTTCGTCGAACCCGTCGAAGATGTGGCTGATCAGTCCGGTGCCGCGTGTCATGGTCATGAATTCGCCCTGGAAGCCGATCAGGCCGCGCGCCGGGATGCGGTATTCGAGGCGCACGCGCCCCTGCGCATCGATCACCATGTCGGTGAGCTCGGCGCGGCGCGTGCCGAGGGCCTCCATAACGGCGCCCTGGCAGTCTGTGTCGATGTCGACCGTGAGCGCCTCGAAGGGCTCGAGCGTGCGCCCGTCGACGATCTTCTTAAGCACCTGCGGCTTGCCGACCGCGAGCTCGAAGCCCTCGCGCCGCATGTTCTCCACCAGGATGGTCAGGTGCAGTTCGCCGCGGCCCGAGACATAGAACACATCCGGTTCGTCGGTCTCCTCGACGCGCAGGGCCACGTTGCTCTGGAGCTCGCGCAGCAGCCGTTCGCGGATCTGGCGGCTGGTCACGAACTTGCCCTCGCGGCCGGCGAGCGGCGAGGTGTTGACCTGGAAATTCATCGCCAGAGTCGGCTCATCGACCTGGATGGGCGGCAGGCCCTCGGCGCCTTCCACGTCGCACACCGTGAGGCCGATGTTCACGTCTTCAATGCCGGTGATCGCAACGATATCGCCGGCGCAAGCCTCGCCTACGCTCTCGCGCTGCAGCCCCTTGAATGCGAGCACCTGCGCGACTCTGGCCAGTCCGCGGTCTTCATTGCCATAACGCAGCGCAACCTGGCGCCCGGCGCGCAGCGTACCGCGGCGGATGCGGCCTATGCCGATACGGCCCACATACGAGTTGTAGTCCAGAGTCGATATCTGCAATTGCAGCGGACCGTCGGCCTCGCTCTTGGGCGGCGGCACGTATTGCAACACGGCTTCGAACAACGCGGACATATCCTGCTCGACGCGCGTCGGGTCGAGGCTGGCCCAGCCCTGGAGCGCCGAGGCATAGATCACCGGGAAGTCGAGCTGCTCGTCGGTGGCGCCGAGCTTGTCGAACAGGTCGAAGGTCTGGTCGACGACCCAACCCGGGCGCGAACCCGGACGGTCGACCTTGTTGACGACGACGATGGCCTTGTGGCCCAGCGCCAGCGCCTTGCGTGTCACGAAGCGAGTCTGCGGCATCGGGCCCTCGACCGCGTCGACCAGGATCAGAACGCCGTCGACCATCGATAGCACGCGCTCGACTTCACCGCCAAAGTCGGCGTGGCCTGGCGTGTCGACGATGTTGATGCGGGTGCCGCCGTACTCGATGGCGCAGTTCTTGGCGAGGATGGTGATGCCGCGCTCGCGCTCGATGTCGTTCGAATCCATGACGCGCTCGCCCACCTTCTCGTGGGAAGCAAAGGTGCCCGACTGCTTGAGCAGGCAATCGACCAGCGTGGTCTTGCCATGGTCGACGTGGGCAATAATGGCAATGTTGCGGATCGGGCGTTGCATGGCTGCTCGGAGACCGGCGCGGGTCCTAAGGGCAAAAAAAGGCCGTGCAGGGTACCAGAACCGGCGCCTGGCGTCTAAATGCCTGACTTCAATTAGTTTATTCGGTCGGGGCTGGCTTAATTGCCGGGGCTTATCTATATAGCGGGACCAATGAGTTCGCATGGTCCGCCCCAACCGCCGCCTGCCGCGCCGCCGCAACGCGCGCACGAAGCCCTGCGCAGCTTCTTTGGCGTGTTCCGTTACAGCCGGCACGCCGTCCGGCTGGTCTGGGATACCGACCGCAGCCTGCTGTTCGCTGCCGCGGCCCTGACGCTGGTCGGCGGCCTGCTGCCCGCAGGTGTGGCCTGGGTGGGTGCGCAGATCGTCGACGCGGTGCTGCAGGCGATGCATGCGCCAGGCCACGAGGTGCAGCGCGTGCTGCGCCTGGTGCTGCTGGAGGGAGCGCTGGTGGCGCTGCTGTCGGGCGCGCAACGTGGCCTGTCGCTGTGCCAGGCACTGCTGCGCGCGCAGCTCGGCCAGCGCGTCAACGTGATGATCCTCGAGAAGGCGCTGACGCTGCAGCTGGCGCAGTTCGAGGATTCGGAGTTCTATGACAAGCTCACGCGCGCCCGGCGCGAGGCCTCGAGCCGGCCGCTCAGCCTGGTGATGCGCACCTTCGGGCTGTTGCAGAACGCGGTCTCGCTGCTGAGCTTCGCGGTGCTGCTGGTGCGCTTGTCGCCCTGGTCGGTGGTGGTGTTGCTGCTCGCGGGCGTGCCGGCCTTCATCGCCGAGACCAAGTTCTCCGGCGACGCGTTCCGCCTGTTCCGCTGGCGCTCGCCCGAAACGCGCATGCAGATGTACCTCGAGACCGTGCTGGCCCGCGAGGACCACGTCAAGGAAGTGCGGTTGTTCGGGCTGGGCGAGCGCTTCCTGCAGCGCTATCGCGACATCTTCACGCTGCTCTACGGGCAGGACCGGGCGCTCTCGATCCGCCGCGACAGCTGGGGGTTCGCCCTCGGCCTGCTCACCACCGCAACGCTCTACGCCGCCTATGCCTGGATTGCGCTGGCCGCCGTGCACGGGGCGATTACGCTCGGGCAGATGACGATGTACCTGCTGCTGTTCCGGCAGGGTCAGGCCGCCGTGGCCGCGATGCTGAGCGCGGTCGGCGGCATGTACGAGGACAACCTGTATCTGTCCACGTTGTACGACTACCTCGAAACTCCCGTGCCGCCGATGCACGGCAACGCACGGCGCGGTCCCGATCCAGCCGCCGGCATCGTATTCGAACACGTGAGCTTCAGCTATCCGGGCGCCACCGAGCCGACGCTGGTGGACATCAACCTCGCGCTGCCGCCGGGCAGTTCGCTGGCGCTGGTCGGCGAGAACGGCTCGGGCAAGACGACGCTCGTCAAGCTGCTGACGCGCCTGTACGAGCCGACCGCGGGGCGGATCCTGTTCGAGGGACTGGATATCCGCGACTGGGATGAGGAGAGCCTGCGCGAACGGGTCGGCGTGATCTTCCAGGATTTCGCGCGCTACCAGCTCAAGGTCGGTGAAAACGTCGGTGCCGGCGATGAACCGCACTTCGAGGACGAGGCGCGCTGGCGCGAAGCGGCCGAGAAGGGCCGGGCCGCGGCCTTCATCGCCGAGCTGCCACTCGGTTACGCGACCCAGCTCGGCAAGTGGTTTCGCGACGGCCGCGAGCTCTCGGGCGGGCAGTGGCAGAAGATTGCGCTGTCGCGCGCCTTCATGCGCACCGGCGCGGATGTGCTGGTGCTCGACGAGCCGACCGCCGCCATGGATGCGCGCGCCGAGGCCGAGGTCTTCGAGCACTTCCGCCAGCTGGCCCGCGGCCGCATCACGATCCTCATTTCACATCGGTTCTCGACCGTGCGCATGGCCGACCAGATCGCGGTGCTCGAACGTGGCTGCATCATCGAGCGCGGCACGCATGCCGAGCTGACCGCCGCCGGTGGCCATTACGCCCAGCTGTTCGCGCTGCAGGCGCGCGGCTATCAATAGATCCCGCGCCCATGAGGTACAATGCCGCCATGGAAGAAATCGCGGACACGTTTGACTCGGCCTTCACCAAGGCCGTCGACCTCGGCAATCGCCTCGCCGGCAGGGACAAGGAAGCGGACCTGTGGGATATCGCCGATGGCCTGCTCGCCGGTGCGGTGCAGTACTGGCTGTACGCGCGTCAGCCCTGCGGTGACGCGCGTTGCGAAGATTGCCTGGCGGTCAACACCGCCGATGCGCGGCTGGCCGAGCTCAAGCGCCTGATCACGCAGCTGGCGGCGGAGAGCGAGTACTTCCATTCCCCCACCGACGCCAACGTCGGCCGGGCTTGAGCGCGCGGGGTCGGCTACCCCGTGCCGGCCGCGTGGATTGCGCGCCGGTGATTCAGGCGGCAGCCTGGCTCGCGGCCGCGGTCACTTCCGCCAGCGCGGTCTCGAGCTTGTCGAGTCCCTCGTCCATCAGGGCCTCGGCGATCGTCAGCGGCGCGAGGAACCGGATCACGTTGCCGTAAACGCCGCAGGAGAGGATCACCAGCCCGTGGCGCGCGGCGGCCTGCACCAGCGCGCGCGTCAGCTCGGCATCGGGCTGATCGGCCTTGCCGTTCTTCACCAGCTCCATCGCGACCATCGAGCCCAGCGCCCGGATCTCGCCGATCACCGGGAAGCGTTTCTGCAGCACGCGCAGGTGCGCGTGCAGGCGGTCACCGAGCCGGAGCGAACGCTCCAGCAGTTTCTCGCCCTTCATCACTTCGAGCACCGCCAGCGCCGCGGCGCAGCCGAGCGGCGAGCCCGCATAGGTGCCGCCGAGCCCACCCGGCGGCGGGGCGTCCATGATCTCGGCCTTGCCGACCAGTCCCGACAGCGGCACGCCGCCGGCGATGCTCTTGGCTACCGTCATCAGGTCGGGTTCGACGCCGGCGTATTCGATCGCGAACATCCGGCCGGTGCGGCCAAAACCCGACTGGATTTCGTCGATGATCAGCACGATGCCGTGCCTGTCGCACAGCGTGCGCAGCGCGCGCAGGAACTCGGGCGGCGCGACATAGAATCCGCCTTCGCCCTGCACCGGCTCGATGATGAGCGCGGCGACCTGGGCCGGATCGATATCGGACTTGAACAGCGCTTCGATCGCTGCCAGCGAGTCGGCGACGCTGACGCCGTGGTAGGCCATCGGAAAGGGCGCGTGGAACACCGACGGCAGCATCGGTCCGAATCCGGCCTTGTAGGGTTGCACCTTGCCGGTCAGCGTCATGGCCGCAAGCGTGCGGCCGTGGAAGCTGCCGCTGAAGGCGATGACTCCCGGGCGCCGGGTATGGAAGCGCGCGATCTTCAGCGCGTTCTCGATCGCCTCGGCGCCGGTCGAGAACAGCATCGATTTCTTCGGCGTCGGGCCGGGCGCCAGCCGGTTCAGCTGTTCGCACAGTTCGATGTAGCCCGCATAGGGCGTGACCTGGAAGCAGGTGTGGATCAGTTTCCCGAGCTGCGCGCCGATGGCCTTGACGATGGACGGGTGCCGGTGGCCGGTGTTGAGTACCGCGATGCCGCTGGCGAAGTCGATGTAGCGCTTGCCCTCGACGTCCCACAGCTCGGCATTGCTGGCGCGGTCTGCGTAAACGGGCAATGAATTGGCGACGCCACGCGGTACGGCGGCGACGCGGCGTTGATGCAGTTCGGCGTTGGTGGTCATGGTCTTCCTCGCGGCATTGGAATGGCCCCGATATGCCCGGCGGCACATAAGGTTTGAATCGATTTTCCCCGTATTTTCGTTTGATGGCTAGGGGTTGCGTGGCTAGAATTGCCCGCCCTTCCCGACCCCTCGAGGCAGCAGCAAATTGAGCGATCCGATAGCGGCCGAAGCGGTGATCATTGGCGCCGGTCCGGCGGGGCTCTTCCAGGTGTTCGAACTCGGCCTGCTCGGCATCAAGGCGCACGTGCTTGATTCGCTGGCTGCCCCAGGCGGCCAGTGCACCGAGCTCTACCCGGACAAGCCCATCTATGACATCCCGGCCGTACCGGTCTGCGGCGCTCAGGAACTGGTCGATCGCCTGATGCAGCAGATCAAGCCATTCGGCGCCGAACTGCACCTGGGCGAGGAGGCCGTCGGCCTCGAACCGCAGCCGGGTGGCCGTTTCCGCGTGGTCACCAGCGCGGGCACGGTGTTCGATGCCGGCGCAGTCGTGATCGCCGCCGGCGTCGGTTCGTTCCAGCCGCGGCGCCTGGGCGTAGAGGGCGCGGAAGCCTACGAAGGCCGGCAGATCCACTACAAGGTGCGCAATGCCGCAGAACTGCAGGGCCGCAGGCTCGTGGTGTTCGGCGGTGGCGATTCGGCGCTCGACTGGGCGATCGACCTGGCGCCCCGGGCCGCAGCGCTCACCGTGGTGCATCGGCGCGCGCAATTCCGCGGCGCACCCGCTTCGGTGGCGCGCATGCGCGAACTCGAAGACGCGGGCAAATTGCGGTTCATCGAAGGCGTCGCGCATGCGCTGCATACGGCGAACGGCCAGCTGTCGGGAGTCGAGATCAAGCGCGCCGATGCCACGCTGCAATCGCTCGCAGCCGAGCAGCTGCTGGTGTTCTTCGGGCTCGCGCCAAAGCTGGGGCCGATCGCCGAGTGGGGCCTCGAGCTCGACAGGCGCGCGATCAAGGTCGACACGGAGAAATTCCAGTCGAACATCCCGGGCGTGTTCGCAATCGGTGACATCAACACCTATCCCGGCAAGAAGAAGCTGATCCTGTCCGGCTTCCACGAGGCGGCGCTTGCCGCCTTCGCCGTGCAACACCACCTGTACCCGGCGAAGAAGCAGTTCCTGCAATACACCACGACCAGCCCGGCGATGCAGAAACGCCTGGGCGTCGCGGCAGGCTGAGACCGTGGTGGACGGACCGTAGGTGGACCAGCGGCTCGAAGGCCTGCTGCAGCTGCTGGAGCTCGAGCGGCTCGAGGTCAACATCTTCCGCGGCGCGAGCCGCGACATCGGCAGCCCGCAGGTGTACGGCGGCCAGGTGCTGGGCCAGGCGCTGCAGGCCGCTTACGCGACTGTCGACGCAGAGCGCGTGGTCCACTCGCTGCATGCCTATTTCCTGCGGCGCGGGGACTTCAACGCGCCGATCGTCTACTTCGTCGACCGCAGCCGCGACGGCCACAGCTTCACCAGCCGGCGCGTCACTGCGATCCAGCACGGCGAGCAGATCTTCAACTGCTCGGCCTCGTTCCAGGTGCCGGAAACGGGTCTCGAGCACCAGCTCGGCATGCCGGATGTGCCGCCTCCCGAGGCGCTGCCCGAATCGCTCCTGCCCGGTTCCGAGTTCCTCGAAGGCCTGTCGCCGCGCCTGCGCCAGTTCATGCATGAGCGTCCGATCGAATTCCGCGCGGTGCCCGCGGCGGTGACCGCGACCATCGCCGGCACGCACCGCCAGTACCTGTGGATCCGCACCGTCGATCGGCTCCCCGACGACGATCGCCTGCACCAGTGCCTGCTGGCCTACGCCTCCGATTTCCACCTGCTCGGCACGGCGCTGGTACGGCACCGGCACAGCATCGCGCGCGGCAAACTGGTCCTTGCCAGCATCGATCATGCGATGTGGTTCCACCGCAAGGTGCGCATGGACGACTGGTTGTTGTACGCTGCCGACAGCCCGAGCGCCTCGGGCGCGCGTGGATTCACGCGCGGGAGCCTGTATTCACGCTACGGGGTGCTGGTCGCCAGCACGACTCAGGAAGGGCTGATCCGGGTCTTGCCGCCCGAAGGCAGTTAACACCCGGCGTTGGCGATCAGTGCCCGCCCGGAGTTTCCCCGCCCTGGCCGCCGGCGGCCAGCACTTTCCCGGGGTTCATGATGCCGTGCGGGTCGAGTGCATTCTTGATGGCGCGCATCATGGCCAATGTCCCCGGCGGGGCGTAGCGCTCGAGTTCGCCGACTTTCAGACGTCCGATGCCGTGCTCGGCGCTGAAGCTGCCGCCGTGCGCCGCCACCAGGTCGTGGATCGCGCGGCGGATGACCGGTTCTTCGCGCGCCAGCTGGCCGGCTGCGGTCTCCTGCGGGAAGCTGATGTTGAAATGCAGGTTGCCGTCGCCCGCGTGCCCGTAGGCCACCAGCATGCCTGCCGGCACATGGGCGCGGACCCAGGCCGAAGCCTCGGCGACGAAGCCGGGCAGGGCGGCGATCGGCACCGAGATGTCGTGCTTGAGGCTTGGGCCTGCGCGCCGCTGCGCCTCCGGCACGTTTTCGCGCAGGCGCCAGAGCTGTGCGCGCTGGCGCTCGTTCGCGGCCAGCGCGGCATCCGTCGCCAATCCGGCCGCCAGCGCGTCGCCGAGCGCCTGCCCGAGCAGGTCTGCCAACGGCTCCTCGGTGAACGAACTGAGCTCGCACAGCACGTACCAGCCGTGCGCCGCCGCGAGCGGATCCGCGAGGCCCTCGATATGCCGCAGCGCGAGTTCGAGCGCGCTGCGCGGCAGCAGCTCGAAGGAGTTGACGCGCTCACCAGCGGCGACGCGCAGCCGGGCGAGCAGCGCCACCGCCGCGGCGACGTCCGGCACGGCGACGAAAGCAGTGGCCGTAGCGCGCAACCGCGGCCAGAGCCTGAGCGTGGCCGCGGTGATGATGCCCAGCGTGCCCTCTGAGCCGACCAGGAGCGAAACCAGGTCGTAGCCGGTGTTGTCCTTGCGCAGCGCGCGCAGGTGGCTGCAGACGCTGCCGTCGGCGAGCACCGCCTCGACGCCGAGCGTGAGGGCGCGGGCCATGCCGAAGCGCAGCACGTTCAGTCCACCGGCGTTGGTGGCTAGATTGCCACCAATCTGGCAACTGCCCGCGGAGCCGAGCTCGAGCGGGAAGAAACGGTCGGCCGCTACCGCCGCCTGTTGCACTTCGGCCAGGGTGCAGCCGGCCTCGACGGTCAGCGAGAAATTCGCCGCGTCGACCGCGCGTACCTGGCGCATGCGCTGCAGGCCGACCAGCAGTTGCATGCCGGACTCGTCCGGGGTCGCGCCGCCGCAATAGCCCGTATTGCCGCCCTGCGGGACCACGCCGATGCGCCGCTCGTTGCACCAGGCAAGGAGCGTCGCGACCTCGGCGGTGCTGCGTGGCAGCGCGATCGCCAGGGCTCGTCCCTGGTAGAGATGACGATGGTCGGCGAGCAGCGGCGCCGCGGCCGCCTCATCCTCGAGCAGGACGCCAGGGGGCATCGCGGCGCGCAGCGATTCGAGCAGGGACGCACCGTCCCGGGCGCCGGAGGCAGACATCTACCGGTCAAGCGGGCGCCGCGGCACGGCTCAGCCCGCGGTGATCACGGCGCGGCGGCAGCCCGGCTTGGTCAGCAGCATCTGCACGTCGCCGAGCGCGCGTTCGGCGAAGCCGCCCTCGCAGCTGCACAGATAGAACTCCCACAGCCGGATGAAGCGTTCGCTGAAGCCGAGCCTGCGCACCGCGCCGAGGTGTTCGGTGAAATTGCGCCGCCACAGTGCCAGCGTGCGCGCGTAGTGCGGGCCGATGTCCTCGAGGTGGAATATCTTCAGGTCGGTGGCGCGCCGCAGTGACTCGGCGATCGCGCTGACCGAGGGGATGAAGCTGCCCGGGAACACGTAGCGCTGGATGAAATTGACCGAGCGCAGCTGCGCGTGGTAGTCCTGGTCCTGGATCGTGATCGCCTGCAGCAGCATCGAGCCGCCCTCGCGCAGCAGCGCGGCACACTTGGCCAGGTAGGTGTCGAGGTACGGTGCGCCAACCGCCTCGATCATCTCGACCGAGACCAGCTTGTCGTAGCGGCCGCGCAATGCGCGGTAATCCTCGAGCAGCAGCGTGATCCGGTCGCCCAGGCCCGCGCGCTGGATCTGCGCGCGCGCGTAGTCATGCTGCTCGCGCGAGATCGTGGTGGTCGTGACATGGCAGCCGTAATGCCGGGCCGCGTGCAGTGCCAGGCCGCCCCAGCCGGTGCCGATCTCGAGCAGCTGGTCGCCGGGCTGCAGCGCGAGCTTGCGGCAGGCAGTGTCGAACTTCGCGCGCGAGGCTTCTGCCAGGCTGGTCGATTCATCGGCGAATATGCCGCAGGAGTACGCCATCGTCTCATCGAGCATCAGCCGGTAGAATTCGTTGCCGAGGTCGTAGTGCGCGCGGATGTTGCGCTCGCTCCCGTCCGTGTCATTGCGATGCAGCCAGTGGAAGACGCGCAGCAGCGGGCGGCTGATGAAGGTCCAGCGCCGGTCCATCCGGTCCATCAGCGCGCGATTGGCGTACATGATGCGGGTCAGGGAGGTCAGGTCGGTGCAGCGCCACAGCCCGCGGATGTAGGCCGCGCCCGCGCCCACCGTGCCGCCGAAGGCCGCGTCGGCGTAGAAGCGCGGGTGCAGGACCTCGAGGGTTGCCGACAGTGGGCAGCGCTCGGTGCGCGCGCCAAAGCAACGCTCGCCGTCGATATCGACGATGCGGATCTCGCCATCCCGGAGGCGTGCCAACTGGGCGCGCAGCAGCCGGCGGCCGAGGGCGGCCAGCGGGCCGGGCCCGGCCGCTTCAGGCAGGTCGAGGTCGGCAGGAACGATGCTCGGTTTCACGGCGCCAGTACCCCCTGAACTTGGCGCGGCCGGCCAACGCGGCGCGGGCTAACTGCTCTTGCGCAGCCGGCGGGCTTTGCGAGGCACGTGCACCTAGCTGAGCCGTCGGGCGCGATTCTCGCGCACCGCAAGCGGGATCGGCTTGAGATCCCAGATCAGGCCGGTCCAGCTCAGCAGCTTCAGCAGGTAGAACGTGATGTCGTATTCCCACCAGTAGAAGCCCTGGCGCACCGTGTTGGGATAGTAATGGTGGTTGTTGTGCCAGCCTTCGCCGAGCGTGAGGATCGCCAGCAGCCAGTTGTTGCGGCTGGTGTCGCCGGTCTTGTAGCGCTGCCGGCCGAACACGTGCGAGAGCGAATTGATCGTGTAGGTCGCGTGCCAGCAGAACACGGTCGATATCACGAAGCCCCAGACCAGCATCTGCCAGCCGTTGGTGCCGAGGCCCGGCGCGACCTTGTGCAGGACGACGCCCAGCAGGAACATGCCCACGCCCAGCAGTACCGGCACGAAGATGTCGAAGCGGTCGAGCCAGCGCAGCTCAGGGAACCTCATCAGGTCGCGTACCAGCTGGAAATCGGGCGCGAAGCCCTTGATCGTCAGGAACCAGCCTGTATGCGAACGCCAAAATCCATGCTGCGATGGCGAGTGAACATCCGACGCCCGGTCCGAATTCGCGTGGTGATGCCGGTGATGGGCCGCCCACCAGACCGGCCCGCGCTGGACCGCCGACGCGCCCAGCAGGCCGAAGATGAACTGCCCGGCGCGCGAGGTCTTGAAGGTGCGGTGCGAAAAGTAGCGATGGTAGAAGCCGGTGATCGCGAACATGCGCACCACGTAGGCGCCGACCGCGACCGCGACCGCCACCGGGCTCACGCCGGTCCAGATCGCCGCGAAACAGGCCAGGTGCATCAGCAGGAAGGGCACACTGCGCGCCCAGTCGACGCGGTCGGGCATGTGCCCGCTGGCCACCGCGAGTTTCAGCTTGCTGGTGTCCCAGCAGCCGACCACGACATCCCGCAGGCGCGCTGTCAGGCGGAAAGACTTGTGATCGTCGGTGGCGGCCATCGTTTTCCTCGGGGCCGCGCTTGCGGCCTCAGGTTATGTGAGGTAGCAGAGAACTGTACCGAAGCAAGCCCAGGCTTGCAATCGTTCTCTGTAAATTCAATGACTTAAGTGAACGACTTCACACCTGTTTCTGGAGCGCGGCGATGCGCTCCCCGAGCGGCGGATGACTGAGGAACAGCCGCTGCAGCCCCGTGCCCGGCCCCCCGCCAATGCCGAACGCAGCCAGCTGGTTCGGCAGGCTCGGTTCGTGCGCCAGGCGGAGCCGCTCGAGCGCCGCGATCATGTTGTTGCGGCCGGACAGGCGTGCGCCGCCCGCATCGGCGCGGAATTCGCGGCGCCGGGAGAACCACATGACGATCATGCTGGCGAGGATCCCCAGTACCACCTGGGTGAACATCACGGTGACAAAATAGCCGATGCCGCCGCGTCCTTCGCCATCGCGCGACATCGCCCGATCGACGATGCCGCCGATCACGCGCGCGAGGAAGATCACGAAGGTATTGACCACGCCCTGGATCAACGTGAGGGTCACCATGTCGCCATTGGCGACGTGCGTGATCTCGTGGCCGAGTACCGCCTCCACTTCATTGCGCTTCATGCCCTGCAGCAGCCCCGTGCTCACGGCCACCAGGGCCGCGTCGCGCCGCGCGCCGGTGGCGAAGGCGTTGGGCTGCGGTGAGTCGAACACGCCGACCTCGGGCATGCCTATGCCGGCCTGCGTGGCGAGCTGGCGCACGGTGCCGACCAGCCATTCCTCGTTCGCGTTCGACGGGCGTTCGATGACCTGCACGCCCATCATGCGCTTGGCCATCCACTTTGACATCGCCAGCGAGATCAGCGCGCCGCCGAAGCCGAACAGCGCGGCCATCGCCAGCAGGCCCTCGTAGCTGCCGCCGTGCAGCGCCACCCAGCGATCGAGCCCGGTGACGCGGGCCACGATCGACAGCACCATGACCACGGCGAGGTTGGTGACCAGGAACAGGAATATCCGCTTCATGTGTATGACCTTCGCTTGCGGGGTGTGGCTACGCGTAGACTCTAACCTGAGATGATACCGAAGCGCCGGAGTTCAAGGGCTCGCCCGGGTTCCCAGCAGTTACAAGGGCTTAGCCGAGCGCCGCGCCGAGGAAATGGCCGACTGCCCAGGTGCAGCCCGCCGCCGCCGCGCCGATCAGCAGCATGCGCGCGCCACCGTGGAGCGAGTTGCGGCCATTGAAGAGACTGAGCGCCATCCCCACGCCGAACAATGCCGCCATGGTCGTGCCCGCCGACCAGTAGAGCGCGGAGCCGCTGGCAATGTGCGTCAGGTAGGGAACGAGCGGCAGCAGCGCGCCCGAACCGAACGCACAGAACGAGAATGCCGCCGCCGCCCAGGGCGAGGCCAGGTCGTCCGGATTGAGGCCGAGTTCCTCGCGCGCGAGCGTGTTGAGCGCGTGGTCGGGATTGGCCATCAGCCGCGCGGCGATCGAACGCGCCTGCTCCAGTTCCACGCCGCGGGCCTGGTAGATCAGCGCCAGTTCCTCTGCTTCCTCGGCCGGGTACTCGGCCAGTTCGTCGCGCTCGAGGCCGATCTGGTACTCGTACATCTCGCGTTGCGAACGCACCGATACGTATTCACCCGAGGCCATCGAGAGCGAGCCGGCGAGCAGCCCCGCCAGCCCGCTGGTGAGGATCACCTGAGCGCTGGCGCCGGCGCCGGCCACGCCGAGTATCAGGCTCAGGTTCGAGACCAGGCCGTCGTTCACGCCGAACACCGCGGCGCGCAGGTTGTTGCCGCCCGTCACGCTGCGATGGCGCTGGCCGACATCCTGTACGGTTACGGGCATCAGGTGGCCATCGACGGCGGCCGCGCCGCTGTACACCGACAGGCCGCGCAGTTTCATCGCGGCGAGCACCGGCCTGAGCGCGCGCGGGCCCAGCCAGCGCACCAGCCTGGCGACCAGGCGCGCGCGCATCCGTGGGCGGAATTCGCCGGGCCGCGCGAGCCTGGCCCAGTGCGCTGCCTGTTCCTCGGCAGCCTGCGAGAGCGCGCGGAACAGCTGCTGGTGGCGCTGATCGGCATCGGCCTCCGCCACCACCCGATAGAGCCAGGCGGATTCGCGCTCGTGGTACCAGCTGTCGTGCGGATTGCTCATCGGAACCGGCGGATTGGCGGCATCGGTCGCTAGGCTAGCAAACAACGCCACGGCGCGCTCGCGCCTCAGCGGGCCCGCAGCAGGGGCGCGAGGTGCACCATCAGGCCGGTGCTGAGGATGCGACTGTCGATCACCGCATGCGCGCCGGAGCGCATGACCGCGACTGCCTCGCTGACGGCCGGGTTGTCGACCACCACGAATACCGCCAGCCCGGGCGCGGCCTCGCGCAGCGCGCCGATCAGCGCGCTGGCGTTCATGTCGGGCATCTGCAGTGGCACGACCGCGCAGCTCAGCGGGCCACTGCCGGCCGCCGCTATGGCCGAGCGGCCATCGGCGCATTCACGGAGCGGCGCGTGCAGCGCCGCCAGCACGCGGCGGATCTCATCACTGTCGCGCTGCTGCACGCACAGCACCGCGGGGACGCCCGGCGCCACGCCGGCGGCCTCCGCGGCAGCGGGCCCGCCCTCGGTGTTCGGTATTGGCACCGGGCGAGTCTGGGCCGGGCACGGGGCCGCTGAAATCAGGGATTGTGCGTAGGATCCTCGGTATCGAGCACCATGCGCACCAGTTCCGCCAGCGAACTGGCGTTCATCTTCTCCATGACATGGGCGCGATGGATCTCGACGGTGCGCTGGCTCACGCCGAGCTCGGCGCCCACGACCTTGTTGGCCTTGCCGCGCGTGATCAGCTGCAACACCTCGGATTCGCGCGGCGTCAGCGTCGCCAGGCGGGACGCGATCTCGGCGCGGGCGGCCAGCCGGGCGCGCGATTCGGCATCGCGCGCCAGCGCACGCTGCACGCGGTCGAGCAGGTCCTGGTCGCGGAAGGGCTTTTGCAGGAAATCGAAGGCACCCTGCTGCATCGCCTCGACGGCCATCGGCACATCGCCGTGCCCCGATATGAACACCACCGGGATGGTCGCGCCGCGGCGATTGAGTTCCTGCTGCAGCTCGAGCCCGCTCATGCCCGGCATCCGCACATCCAGCAGCAGGCAGCCGGGATGCCGTGGATCGTAAACCGCCAGGAATTCCTGCGCCGAAGGGTAGACCTGTGCCTGCAGGCCAACGGAGCGGATCAGGAAGCGCACCGAGCTGCGGACCGCCTCATCGTCGTCGACAATGAATACGCAGGCTGCGGGGATCTTCATGTGCTTTCTCCATTGTTGACGGCCGGCAGCAGGAAATGGAAGCAGCTGCCGCGCGGCCCGTTCGGGCGCCAATCGAGCTGGCCGCCGTGCGCCTCGACGATCGAACGGCTGATCGCGAGGCCCAGGCCGGTGCCGGACGGCTTGGTGGTCGCGAAGGCCTCGAACAGCCGGTCGCGGATGGCCGCATCGAGCCCGGGTCCCAGGTCGCTCACGCTCATCTCGACACCGCTGCCGGCGCGCGCGGTGCGCAGCGTCACCAGCCGCTCGCAGCCCTCGGCCTGCACCGCATCGATCGCATTGCGCACCAGGTTCAGCATCACCTGCTGCAGCTGGATCGCATCGCCCAGCACCGGCGGCAGGCTGGCGGCCAGATCCATCACCAGCCGCACGTCGTTGACCCGCGCGTCCGATTCGGCCAGCACCGCGAGTTCGCGCACCACGGCATTCAGGTCCAGCAGTTCCTCGTGCGTCTGGCGGTTGCGCACCAGTTCGCGCAGCCGCCTGATGATCTCGCCAGCGCGCAGCGCCTGGGCGCTGATCTGGCGCAGCGCCACGATGATCTCGCCCAGGTCGGGCGTCGCCTGGTTCGCAAGGCGCTCCGCCGCCTGGGCATACAGCGTGATCGCGGTGAGCGGCTGGTTGATCTCGTGCGCGAGGCCGGTGGTCATCTCGCCCATGGTGGACAAACGCGCCACATGGGTGAGCCGCTCGCGCGCCTCGCGCACCGCCTCCTCGGCGGCCTGACGCTGTGCTTCCTGCGCGCGGCGGCTGCTCAGATCGTGCAGGAAGCCGACGAAGTGCGGGGGATTACGGCCCTCGATGCGGCCGATCGCGAGCGAGGCCGGGAATTCGCTGCCGTCGCGCCGCCGGCCCATGACCTCGCGCCCGATGCCGATGACCCGCGGCGTGCCGGTCTGCAGGTAGCGGGCGAGGTACTGGTCATGCTGCTCGCGGTCGGGCGAGGGCATGAGCATGCTGACATTGCGCCCGAGGACTTCCTCGAGCGGGTATCCGAACATGCGGCAGGCGGTCCGGTTGAAGGTCGCGATGCGGCCCCGGTGATCGATGATGACCACCGCATCGATGCAGGCATCGAGCAGCGCCTGCAGCTCGCCGTTCACCGCGCGGCGCGCTCAGTAGTTTTCGTCGGTCTCCTCGTCGAGATCGTCGTCATCCTCGTCTTCGTCGTCATCGTCATCCCAGTCTTCGTCCTCGTCCTCATCGTCGTCGTCGGTTCCCGCGATGTCGGCTCCCGACCAGCCTTCCGGTTGCTCGATTTTCTCGAGATCGAATTCAGCCCAGGTGTCGACGTCGATCTCCTCGATGTCGCCGTCGAGATATTCGATCTCGATCAATTCGGCATCCTCGTCCACCGACAGGACGCGGAAGCTGTCGTTCTCGTCGATGTTCTCGTACCACTGGCCCACCACGGGCTCGAATTCCCTTGCCACCGCTCTGATCCCCTTGGCTCCCGGCCGACGCGCGGCTCCAAAGCGGATATTAGTGTCAGGGTGGCGATTTAGGCAACGCGGCCGCTGGCGATTCGTCCTCCAGGGCGTGCTCGGCGACGTGATCGAGGTCGTCGAACTGGCCGTTGTTCACGGCCCAGAAGAACGCCCACACGGCCACCGCCAGCAGCAGCAGCCCCAGCGGGATCAGCAGCAGCGCGATACTCATGCGTCGGTCCTCGCAAAGCGCCTGGCCCGCTCCACCACGTACAGTGAACTGGCGGACATGCCGAGCGCCGCCAGCCAGGGCGAGACAAGGCCGGCGGCCGCCAGCGGCACGGCGCACAGGTTGTAGCCCAATGCCCAGCGCAGGTTGGCACGCACCAGCCCGGTTGCACCGCGCGCGGTCTGCACCGCTCCCGCCAGCCCGACCAGCGATTCATTCATCAGCAGCAGATCGGCCGCGGCGTGGGCCAGCGCGGCGCCGCCACCCATCGCGCAGGAAGCGTGCGCAGCGGCGAGCACGGGGCCGTCGTTGATGCCGTCACCCACCATCAGGACATGCCGTCCCTGTGCCTGCAGGCGCCGGATCAGCCCGAGTTTGGCCTGCGGATCCATGCGTCCTTCGGCTGCCGCAATGCCGAGCTCGGCGGCGACCCTGGCGATCGTTGCGCGACGGTCGCCGCTGGCGATGCGCACCTCCAGCCCCAGCGAGCGGAGCCGCGCAACCGCGGCGCGCGCGTCGGGGCGCAGCGTATCGGCCACGCTGAACGCTGCGGCATGGCCGGCCGCCGAACCCAGCCAGATGCAATCGTCTGCGTCCGGGTCGGCGTTCGTCAGCGCAGCCGGGGCCGCAGGCCTGGCTGCGGCAGGATCGGTGCGCGCGCGCAACTGGGCGACCCAGTCGGACTTGCCGATGCGCCAGGTCGCGCCGTCGACGATGCCTTCGATGCCGTGGCCCGCGTGTTCGCGCAAGTCGGTTATCGCCACTCTGTCGGTGGTCGCGCCAATGAACGCCGCGGCCAGCGGATGGGCCGAGCGCTGCTCGAGGCTTGCGGCCAGCGCCAGCGCTGCGGACCGCGGCAACGCGCCGACGCAGCGGACGTCGGCCAGTTGCATGCGTGCATTGGTGAGCGTGCCGGTCTTGTCCAGCACCACCGTGTCGATCGCCGCCAGCCGCTCGAGCGCATCGGCGCGGGTGACCAGGACGCCACGGCGCGCCAGCCGCGTGGTCGCTGCGGCCAGCGCCGCCGGCGTCGCGAGCGACAGCGCGCAGGGGCAGGTGACCACCAGCACCGCGAGCGTGGCGGGGAAGGCGCGCGCCGGATCGAACCAGTACCAGAACACTGCGGTGGCCGCAGCCAGCAGCACGATCCAGAACACGAAGTGCGCGGCGGCGCGGTCGGCCGCTTGCGCCTGCGGCGGGCGCTCAGCCTGCGCGCGCTCGATCAGCGCCGCCATCGATGCGAGCGTCGAATGGCGCGCATCGGCGCTGGCGCGTACCGTGCAGGCCGCGCCCATGTTGATCGCTCCGCCGGGCAGGCGCGCGCCTGCGGCGCGCGTTACCGGCAGCGCCTCGCCGGTGACCAGCGACTCATCGACCAGCGTGCTGCCGCGCTCGAGCGTGCTGTCGACCGGTATCACGGCGCCGAGCGGCACGACCAGCCGGTCGCCGGCATTGAGTTGCTGCAGCGGCACACGCTCGCTCCGGCCATCATCACGCAGCCGCGTGACGGTGGCGGGCAGGCTCCGTACCAGCGCTTCGCCGGCGTTCAGGCTGCTGCGGCGCACGTTCATCTCGACGTAGCGGCCCACCAGCAGGAAGAAGACGAACATCGCCACGGAATCGAAGTAGACCTGCCCGCTGTTGCGCCAGGTGTCGAGCACGCTGGCGATGAATGCCAGCAGCAGCGCCGCGGCCACGGGCACGTCCATCCCGAGCGAGCGGCGGCGCAGATCGTGCCAGGCGCCGGCCAGGAACGGCGCGCCCGAGTAGAGCAGCACCGGCACCGCGATCAGCATCGCCGTGACGCGCAGAAGCTGCTCGATCCACGGGTCGATGCCGCTCCAGGCTCCCGCGTAGAGTCCGACCGTGTACATCGACATCTGCATGGCCGCCAGTCCGGCCAGGCCGATGCGCTTCTGCATCCCGCGCCGTGCGGCGTGCCGGGCTTCGCTGCCGGCCGTACCGTTGAGCGGCACGGCGTGGAAGCCGAGGTCCTCGACCGCGTCGAGCACCGTGCCGAGGCGGGCGCGATCCGGGTCCCAGCTGACGCTGACACGCGCGGTGGTCAGGTTGACGTCGACCTGTCGTACGCCCGGCAGCGCGCCCACGCCCGCGCGGATCGAGCGCGCGCAATTGGCGCAATGCATGCCCTCGGCGAAGAACTCGGCCTGTTCGAGCCCGCGCGCGCCGTGCCAGTGCAGGTGTGCGGCGACCTGGCTCAACGCGCCTCCGCCGCCGCGGCGGCGGCGCCGATGCGTACCGGCAGGTGCAGGTCCCCGTGCAGCCGGCCGCGCAACAACCAGTTGCGCTGCTCATCGGCGAGCTCGAGCCACCAGTGCGCGGGCGGCAGCGCGCTGCACGCTGCGCGGTAGCGTCCGCCTTCCAGCCGCAACAGCAGCTGGCGATCGAGCGCGGCCTCGGTCGGGTGCACGAGCCCGAGCCGCAGTGTCGCGGGCCCCGCAGCGGCAGCGCCATGCAACGCCAGCACGCACTGCCCGGCGGCGGGATCGAAGGCGAGCGTCGCGCCGATGCCCAGCCGCGCCGCGCGCGCCTCGAGTTCCTGGTCGCGATCAAACGCGCCGCCTTCCCAGTGGTAATTTTTTGGCAGTTCGGTGTCCCCGCGCGCGAGCGCGAGCGCCAGCGACACGAAGCTGCCGGCCACCGCGAGCAGCGGCAACGCGATCACCAGCACGAGCACGGGATTTCTGGGCTTGCGCATTTGCTGCCTACCTGGTGGGAGCGAGGAGCCGGGCGGCGTGGGAAGCCGTCACGCGCGGATCGTCGCGCGCGGCAATGTGGAACTGTATGGTCTCGGAACCATTCGGTTCGTAGGCCTCGCGCTGCACGCGCACCACGACCGGATACACTTCTTCGGACGCGACGCTGACCACCGGCTGCGCCGGATCGAGCGTGAGCTTGCCGGGGCCGCTGACCGTGACGGCAAACTTGCGGGCCTGCTCGGACTTGTTGAGGATCTTGAGCGTGTACACGTTCTCGATGCGGCCGTCATCGAGGGTGCGGAACAGGCTGGTGCGGTCGCGGATCACGTCCAGGCCGAGCGGCGTGCGCAGCGTCAGCGCCAGGCCGAAGCCGCCCGCGAGGATCGCGAGGATCGCTCCGTAGATGAGGACCCGCGGCCTGAGCACGTGCGTGGTGCCGTGGTCGAGCGCATGCTGCGTGGTGTAGCGCACCAGGCCGCGCGGATAGCCGATGCGATCCATGACGCCGTCGCAGGCGTCGATGCAGGCAGCGCAGGCGATGCATTCGATCTGCAGGCCCTTGCGGATGTCGATCCCCGTCGGGCAGACCTGCGCGCACCAGGTGCAGTCGATGCAATCTCCAAGGCCTCCGGCGCCGCGCGGCGCCTCGCGCCGGCGCGAGCCACGCGGCTCGCCGCGCGAGGCGTCGTAGGTGATGATCATCGTATCCTGGTCGAACATCGCGCTCTGGAAGCGCGCATAGGGGCACATGTACTTGCACACCTGCTCGCGCAGGTAGCCGGCATTGCCATAGGTGGCGAAGCCATAGAACAGGATCCAGAACAGTTCCCAGGGGCTGAGCGCAAGCGCGCGCGCGTCCGCGGCCAGCGCGCGGATCGGCGTGAAGAAGCCGACGAAGGTGAAACCCGTCCAGGCCGCGAAGCCCACCCACAGCAGCTGTTTCGAAGCCTTGCGCAGGAACTTGCGCGGACCCCACGGCGCGGCGTCGAGCCTGATGCGCGCCTGGCGCGAGCCCTCGGCGAGCCGTTCGAGCCACAGGAAGGCCTCGGTCCAGACCGTCTGCGGGCAGGCGTAGGCGCACCACAGCCGGCCGGCGAGCGCAGTGAAGAAGAACAGCGACAGCGCCGCCAGCACCAGCAGCCAGGTCAGGAAGATGAAATCCTGCGGCCACATGACCAACCCGAAGATGTAGAACTTGCGCTCGGCCAGGTCGAACAGCACCGCCTGCCGCCCGTGCAGGTCGAGCCAAGGCAGGAGGTAATACAGGCCGAGCAGTACCCACACCGCCAGCGCGCGCAGGCGTGCGTAGCGCCCATGGATCTCGCGCGGATAGATCTTCCGGTGCGCCTGGTAGTACGAATCGGCAGGCGCCGGCGCGGTGTCCGCCTTCATGGCTGCGCGCCCGGCGCGCGGTCCGCTGGGCCGCCGGGTGTGTCCCCGGGCTTGCCCCGAGGCGTGACGCCAGGCGTAGCGTTGGCCGAGATGCCGCCGCCGATCTGCCGGTGCACATGGAGCGCCAGCGCACTGGCCAGTGCGCTCAGGCACCACAGTCCAAGGAACCCGAGCGTGTACACGCCAATGCGATCGACGTGATCGCTTTCCGCATAGGCGCCGAGCAGGTCTTCCGGGGCCACGAACGCGAAAAAGAACATCGTCCCGGCGCAGGCCGCGAGGAACGAAGCCCACAGCACCGCGCCGATCGCGAGCGTCCGCCGGCGCGGTTCGCTGCGCGTATCAGTGGGCGGCGCCATCGCTCCCGCCCGCGCCCAGCGACAGCACGTAGGCGGCCAGCAGCTTCACGCGCTGGGGCCCCAGCCGCTCGAGCTGCGCCGGCATCTGCCCCTGCCGGCCATTGGCGATCGAAGTGCGCACTGCATCGACCGAACCACCGTAGAGCCAGATGTGGTCGGTCAGGTTCGGTGCGCCGATCGCCTGGTTGCCCTTGCCGTCTTCGCCATGGCACGCGACGCAATTGGCGGCGAACAGCTGCTTGCCCGCTGCGACATCGCCCGCCGGCACGCTGCGCCCGGACAGCGACAGCACGTAGGCCAGCACGTTCTCCACGCCGTCGCTCCCGAGCGCCGCCTGCCACGGAATCATCACGCCGGCGCGTCCCCCGGCGATGCTCGCCTCGACCTGTACGGGCGACCCGCCATAGAGCCAGTCCTGGTCGCTGAGATTCGGGAAGCCCGGGTTGCCGTGACCGTCGGAGCCATGGCACAGCGCGCAGTTGTTGGCGAACAGGTTGCGGCCCACGATCAGCGCCGCCGGATCGTTGCGCAGTTCCACCACCGACTTGCCGGCAAAGTGCGCCAGCAGCTTTTCCGCCTGCGCCTCGCTCGCGTGCTGCTGTTCCTCGTGCTGGCGGGTGGAGCTCCAGCCGAGTCGCCCGGCATAGTTGCCCAGCCCCGGGTACAGGAACAGGTAGGCGATCGCGAAGGCCACCGAGATGAAGAACAGCCACAGCCACCAGCGTGGCAGCGGGTTGTTGTATTCCGCCAGGTCGCCGTCCCACACGTGCTCGGTCGTCTGCATGCCCGCAGCCGGTTCCTGATCGCTCCGCTTGCGCATCGAGAGCATGAGCCACACGGCGCCGGCGATGTTGAGGCTGGTCAGCACGATGATGAATGCGCTCAATGCGGGACTCACGGCACGCGCTCCTGATCGTCGTCCCGGCGGATGCCGGGATCCTCCTCGAGTGGCACGCGGGCCGCGGCGTCGAAGGCGTCACGCCGCCTGGCGCTCCACGCCCAGGCCGTGATGGCGGTCAGCAGCACGATCAGCACGGCGGTGAAGATGCCGCTCAGCGCTCCGAACAGTTCCTGCGTGCTCTGCATGACCCGCCTCCGTTATTTCCAGCCCTGCGAGGCCACGCCGAGGCCCTGCAGGTAGGTGATCAAGGCGGTGAGTTCGGTCTGGCCGTCGACCTCGGCGCTGGCGGTGGCTATCTGCGCGTCGGTGTAGGGCACGCCGACGGCACGCAGCGCGCGCATCTTGCGCGGCGTGATGCTGGCGTCGATCCTGTTGCGCGCCAGCCAGGGGAAGCCCGGCATGTTGGATTCGGGCACCACGTCGCGCGGGTTCATCAGATGGATGCGATGCCAGTCATCCGAGTAGCGGCCGCCGACGCGGGCCAGGTCGGGCCCGGTGCGCTTCGAGCCGAACTGGAACGGATGGTCGTACACCGATTCGCCGGCCACCGAGTAGTGCCCATAGCGCTCGGTCTCGCCGCGCAGCGGGCGGATCATCTGCGAGTGGCAGTTGTAGCAGCCCTCGCGCACGTAGATGTCGCGGCCCTCGAGGGCGAGCGCGCTCAACGGCATGATTCCGGGCGCGGGCTTGGTGACCTGTCCCGACAGGTACAGCGGCACGATCTCCACCAGGCCGCCGACGCTGATCACCAGCGCGATCAGCACCGCGAGCAGTCCGACGCGTTTTTCGATGATGTCGTGTTTCACTTGCCGCGCACTCCCTCAGGCCGGCGCCAGGACGGGCTGGTCGATCGGCGCGCCGCGCTCCTGCAGCGTGCGGCGCACGTTGTAGATCATCAGGAACATGCCGGCGAGCACCAGCGCGCCGCCGCACAGCCGCACGATGTAGAACGGGTGGGTCGCCTGCAGCGCCTCGACGAAGGTGTAGGTCAGCGTGCCGTCCGGATTGGTCGAGCGCCACATCAGGCCCTGCATAACGCCGGCGATCCACATCGCGGCGATGTAAAGCACGATGCCGATGGTGGTGGTCCAGAAGTGCCAGTCGATCAGGCGCGTGCTCCACATGCTGGTGCGGCCGTACAGCCGCGGGATCAGCGCGTACAGGCAGCCGATCGTGACCATCGCCACCCAGCCGAGCGCGCCGGAATGCACGTGGCCGATGGTCCAGTCGGTGTAATGCGAGAGCGCGTTGACGGTCTTGATCGACATCATCGGCCCTTCGAAGGTCGACATGCCGTAGAAGGACAGCGAGACGATCAGGAACTTGAGGATCGGATCGGTGCGCAGCTTATGCCACGCTCCCGAGAGCGTCATGATCCCGTTGATCATCCCGCCCCACGATGGGGCGAGCAGCATCAGGCTGAACACCATGCCGAGCGACTGCGCCCAGTCGGGCAGCGTCGTGTAGTGCAGGTGGTGCGGGCCAGCCCACATATATATCGAGATCAGCGACCAGAAGTGCACCACCGACAGCCGGTACGAATACACCGGCCGGCCGGCCTGCTTGGGCACGAAGTAGTACATCATCCCGAGGAACCCGGCGGTCAGGAAGAAGCCCACCGCATTGTGGCCGTACCACCACTCCACCATCGCATCGACCGTGCCCGCGTAGACCGGATACGACTTGGTCAGCGTCACCGGGATCTCGGCGCTGTTGACGATGTGCAGCACCGCGACCGTGATGATGAAGGCCGCGAAGAACCAGTTGGCGACGTAGATGTGCCTGACGCGACGGATCGCCAGCGTGCCGATGAACACGAAGGCGTACGCCACCCACACGATGGCGATCAGGATATCGATTGGCCACTCGAGTTCTGCATATTCCTTGCTGGTGGTGATGCCGAGCGGCAGCGTGACTGCTGCGAGCACGATGACCAGCTGCCAGCCCCAGAACGTGAAGGCGGCGAGCCGGTCCGAGACCAGCCGCACATGACAGGTGCGCTGTACGATGTAATAAGAGGTCGCGAACAGCGCCGAACCGCCGAAGGCGAAGATCACCGCGTTGGTGTGGAGCGGGCGCAACCGGCTGTAGGTCAGCCACGGCGTGTCGAAGTTCAGCGCCGGCCAGATGAGTTGCGCAGCCAGCAGCAACCCCACGGTCATGCCGACCACGCCCCAGACGATCGTCATCAGCGCAAACTGGCGCACCACCCGGTCGTTGTAGTTCGTTCCGGACTGCGCAGCTGGGGTTCCCTCGGCCATTGTGCTCTCCGCCGCTGTAGTGGGCGCCGCTCGCGGGCCGGCAAATGTTCCGCCAAGGCTGTGCCGGCGCGAATCCGTAGGTACACTTAAGTTCCCGTGTCATTCCTACGTACTGACCGCAATTGACCACGCATTCCGACAAGTCCGGCGGCGCCAGGCCGCGCAGCCCCCTGGCCGACGCCCGGCGCGTGGTCGTCAAGGTGGGCTCCGCGCTGCTGGTCGATCCGCGGAGCGGGCGCCTCAATCGCGCCTGGCTGGAGTCGCTGGTCGAAGACCTGTTGCGGCTGCGCCGCCGCGGCCAGCTGGTGTTGCTGGTATCCTCGGGCGCGATCGCACTGGGGCGCCGCCACCTGGGCCTGGCCACCGGGGCGTTGCGGCTCGAGGAAAGCCAGGCCGCCGCCGCGGTGGGCCAGATCCGCCTGGCGCATGCCTACAAGGAACTGCTGGAGGCGCACGAGGTGACGGTCGCGCAGGTGCTGTTGACGCTCGAGGACAGCGAGCAGCGCACGCGTTACCTCAACGCGCGCGCGACGCTGGAATCACTGCTCGCGCTGGGCGCGATTCCGGTGATCAACGAGAACGACACCGTGGCGACCGCCGAGATCCGCTATGGCGACAATGACCGCCTGGCGGCGCGCGTTGCGCAGATGACCAGCGCCGACTGCCTGGTGCTGCTGTCGGACGTCGACGGGCTCTACACCGCCGATCCCAATCGCGACGGCGCCGCCCGCTTCATCGGGCAGGTGGCGCAGATCACGCCCGAGATCGAGGCCATGGGCGGCGGCTCGGCCTCGAACATGGGTTCGGGTGGCATGGCCACCAAGATCGCGGCCGCGCGGATCGCCGTCGGTGCAGGCTGCCACATGTGCATCGCCGCTGGCCGGCACCGGCATCCGCTCAAGCGCATCGAAGCCGGTGCGCGCTGCACCTGGTTCATGCCGGCCTCGACTCCGGTCGCGGCGCGCAAGCAATGGATTGCCGGCACGCTGCGGCCCGCCGGCGCAGTGCACATCGACGGCGGCGCCAAGCGCGCGCTGCTCGCGGGCAAGAGCCTGCTGCCGGCCGGAGTCACGGGCACGCTGGGCCGCTTCGAGTCGGGTGACACGGTCAGTGTCATGGACGGCGAGGGGCGCGAGGTGGCGCGCGGCATCGCCGGCTATTCGGACGCCGACACTGCCAAGATACTGGGCCGGCGGAGCGGCGAGATCGAAGCGTTGCTCGGATATCGCGGCCGCGAGGAACTGATCCACCGCGACGACCTGGTGATCCTGCGCCATGAATGAAATCGCGGCATTGATGAAATCGATGGGGCAGGCCGCGGTATCGGCGGCGGCTCAGCTCGCACAGGCGGATGAGGCGACCAGGAACCGCGCGCTGCTGGGCGCGGCGGCCGCGCTGCGTGCACAGCGCGGCGCGATACTGGCAGCCAATGCAGCTGACGTCGCCGGGGCGCGCGCGGCGGGCCTGGGGGCGGCGCTCCTCGACCGGTTGCAGCTCGATGAGCCACGTGTCGAGGCGATGGCCCTCGGCCTCGAACAGGTGGCGCAGCTGCCAGATCCGCTCGGCAAGGTGGCCGCGGAATGGACGCGGCCGAATGCGCTGCGCATACAACGAGTGTTGGTTCCGTTGGGAGTAGTGGGCATCATTTATGAGAGCCGCCCGAACGTCACGGCCGATGCCGGCGCGCTCTGCCTCAAGTCGGGCAACGCGGCGATCCTGCGCGGCGGCTCGGAGAGCGGCCGCTCGAACGCGGCCATCCACGCGTGCCTGCGCGCCGGCCTCGCAGCCGCGGGGCTGGCCGCCGAGTGCATCCAGCTCGTGCCGACCGCTGATCGCGCCGCGGTCGGCGAGATGCTTGGTGGCATGCGCGACTACATCGACGTGCTGGTGCCGCGCGGCGGCCGGAGTCTGGTCGCGCGCGTGCAGGCCGAGGCGCGGGTGCCGGTGATCGGTCACCTCGAGGGCAATTGCCACGTGTATGTGGACCGCGACGCGGACCCGCAGATGGCGCGCGCGATCGTGCTCAATTCGAAGCTCCGTCGTACCGGCGTGTGCGGGGCGGCCGAGACGCTGCTGATCGATCGCGGCGCGCCGGCGGCGCTGACGCAGTTGCTGGTCGCAGCGCTGCTGGAGGCCGGCTGCGAGGTGCGCGCGGACGCCGGCCTGCGCGCACAACTGGGCGATGCCAGGATCCGCGCTGCCGGCGAACAGGATTGGTACACGGAATACCTGGATGCGATCATCGCGGCGGCATTCGTCGACGGGGTCGACGGCGCGATCGCGCACATCGCCCGCTACGGCTCGTCGCATACCGAATCGATCGTCACGGCCAATGGCGCGAGCGCCGAGCGTTTTCTCGCACGCGTCGACAGTGCGATCGTGCTCCACAACGCTTCGACGCAGTTCGCCGATGGCGGCGAGTTCGGCATGGGCGCCGAGATCGGCATTTCCACCGATCGTTTCCATGCCCGCGGACCAGTCGGCGTCGAGCAGCTCACCAGCTACAAGTACGTGGTGCGCGGGTCGGGGCAGGTCAGGGCCTGAGGGCGCGGGCGCGATAGCGCGCCAGCAGCGCGGCGGCGCGCGCCGGCGCGGCAAACATCTGCACCTTGGTCAGGGCGTCGGCGAGTGCGGCGCTCGGCGCGATGACCGCGGTCGCGCGCGGTGGAGCGGGGCGCGCGCGTTCACCGCGCCGGTAGTAGCCGCGATGTTCGTTCGGCTGCGCTTCGCCACTGTCGCCACTGGCGGCCAGCGCGAGATTGCGCAGCGACAACTCGTGCGGGTTTCCGCGCGGGTTGCGCCACATGACCTGCCAGCACGTCGCTCCGTATACCCGCAGATCGCCGCCGGCGTTGGCGAGGCCGGCATGCGCGCCCGCCCTGCGCATGGCCGCAATCGCCTGGTCGATCGCGTAGCCCTTGGCGATGCCGCCGAGGTCGATGCGCGCTCGGCGGCGCAGCCAAACGCCGCGGCTCCCGAGCGGTTCCCAGTCGCGGATCGAACCCTGGCCGGGCAGCGCGGGTTCGAAGATCCCGTCGGACTGCAGGCACAGTTCGCGGCAAAGCCGCAGGAGGAAGGCCGTCCACGGGTCCAGGTGCCGGCGCGTGCCTGGGGGCGAACCATTCAGCAGGGCCAGCTCGCTGCCGCGACGCGTGGGGTGCAGCAGCCGATCGACGCATTGAACGGCCGCGTAGCCAGCATCGACGGCCCGCTCTGCCGTAGCGGTGTCTGGCGCGCGGGCCTCCAGCGCAATGAGCGTTCCCATCGCCTGACGTAGCCGAGCGACCACCCGTTCTTGACACATGGGTTAATCTTAGTAAGAATCATTCTCATTCGCAACAGAGCCCGAATGGAGTCCACGCTGATGACAGATTTCCCGCGTAAGCAGCTGATTAGTCAAAGATGTCTATTGGTGGTGGCCCTCGGGCTCGCCGTCATCAACACGTCTATTCCAGTCCATGCGGCGACTGCCACCGGGCTAGAGGCCAGGGTCGCGACTCTGGAGTCCGAGCTGCAGGAACTGAAGGCACAACTGGCGCAGATGCGGGCCAGCGACGCTGCGGCCGCCAAGCCTGCCGCGTCCGCAGCCGCTGCGGCGAATCCAGCCGGCGCGGCAACCGCAGATGGCGCCTCGAGTGCGCTACCCCCCGGCGCGACGGAGGCGCGGCCAGCGCTGACCTGGTTCGGCTATGGCGAGCTCAACTACACGCGCCCGAGCGAGGATCCTTCGGCGGCGCGCGCGGACCTCGGTCGCTTCGTCATCGGCACCGGTTACCGGTTCGATGAACGGACCCGCCTCGAGAGCGAGCTCGAGATCGAACATGCAGTCTCATCGGCGGGCGACCCGGGCGAGGTCGCGATCGAGCAGGCCTACATCGAGCACGAGCTCAACGGCGCGGCCCGCGTGCGCGCCGGGCTGTTCCTGATCCCGAGCGGTCTGCTCAATGAGAACCACGAACCGACCCGCTACTACGGCGTGTTCCGCAATATCGTCGAGACCGAGATCATACCCAGTACGTGGCGCGAAGGCGGCGTGGGCTTCCAGGGCAACACGACCCGCGGGCTGCGCTGGGACGCCGGCGTGACCACGGGCTTCAACCTGTCGAAGTGGGACCCCGCTTCCAGCGCCGGAACGCAATCGCCGCTCGGCTCGATCCACCAGGAACTGGCGCTGGCGCGCGCCGCGCAACCCTCCGCGTATCTCGCGGCTAACTACACCGGCATCCCCGGCCTGCGCCTCGGCGCCTCGGTATTCGGCGGCGGCGCCTCGCAGCGCCAGCCGGGCATGCCCGGCAGCCGCGTGCTGCTCTGGGAAGGCCACGCGCGCTGGCAGCCTGGCGCCTGGGACCTGGCGGCGCTGTACGCGCGCGGCCATATCTCGGGCACGGCGGCGCTGAATGCGGCACTTGCCGCGCAGCTGGACGATGCGACGCTGGTGCCCGAGGATTTCTACGGCGCCTATCTCGAAGCCGCCTGGCGGGGTCGCGTGGGTCGCTCGTGGCCGCTCATCCCGTTCGCGCGTGTCGAACGCTTCAACACCGGCTCCGGATACGCGGCCTCCGGTTCCGGCACGCCGCCGCCGGCGCGCGCGGACCAGACGGCGTATACCGCCGGCGTGCAGCTGGAGTTCGCGCCCGGCGTCGTATTCAAGACCGACTATGTGGATGTGAGCGGCGGGAGCGCCGGCGACCGCTTCGACCTGGGCCTGGGTTATGCATTCTGATCGGCGTTCCTGGCAGCTCGCGAGCGGATGCGCATTCGCTTTGCTTGCGCCTGCGCCTGCCGTCATTGCCGCGGATTACCTCTCACTGGCGGATGCGCAGCGGGCGATCTTCCCGGACGCGCTGCGCTTCGCCGCCGTCGCGCTGCAGCCGACCGCGGCGCAGCTCAAGGCCATCGCCGCGTTGGCCGGCGTCCAGCCGGCGCGCGGCAGGCTCGCCGCCTGGCGCGTGTTCGGGCGCGATGGTGAACTGGGATTCTTCTTCACCGATGAAGTGGTCGGCCGGCAGGATTTCATCGACTACGCGCTTGGCATCAACGCGGATGGCAGCCTGCGCGCACCCGAGATCATGAGCTACCGCGAAAGCCACGGCGGCGAAGTGCGCAACGCCGCCTGGCGCGCGCAATTCGCCCATCGGAGCAATGGCGCCACGCTCCGTCCGGCGATCGATATCCGCAACATCGCGGGCGCGACGCTCTCCTGCGAGCACCTGACCGCCGGCGTGCGCTACCTGGCGGCGCTGTGGCAGCTGCTGCTGCGGGACGGAGCGGGTGCGCCCGGATGATCCGGCGCGTCGGCAGGATTTCCGCCGAGTTTGCCGGCGAGTACGGTGCCCGCCTGTCGCGCCGCATCAGTGCGGCGCTGCTGGCGACGCTGGCGGCGCTGTGGCTGAGCGGCGCGCTCTGGCTGGCGCTGCACTACCTGTTCGCGCAAGCCGACGAATTCGGCATCGTCCGGCATCCGCTCGAGGCGCCGGTAGTGTTGGCGCACGGGGTGATGGCGCTGCTGGCGCTGTTCCTGCTGGGCTGGTTCGCTGGACGACATGCCGGCGCGGCCGGCAGCGGGCGGCGCATCGCCAGCGGCTGGCTGCTGACGTTCCTGCTCGCGGTCCTGGTCGTCGCCGGCTGCGCGCAGTTGTTCGTGACCAGCGCGGAGTTCCAGCCAGCGCTCGCCGTGCTGCACTGGGCCCTTGGCCTGGCGCTGTTGCTGCCGCTGCTGGTGCACTCGCGCCGCGCTAGCGCGGCTTCCCGTGAACGTGCGGCGAATGGTGCGGCCCATGGCCCGGGGCCGCAGCCGTTGCGCCAGGGTGGTCCGCGTGGAGCGGGGCGGCGGCACAGCGTTCGCAGTTGACCCAGCCGGAATCCCCGTTGGCGTAGTGCTCTTTTTTCCAGATCGGCAGCCGATGCTTCACTTCATCGATGATGTAGCGGCAACCGCGGAAGGCCTCGTCGCGGTGCGGCGCCGCGACGCCGATCCAGACGGCAATCTCGCCGAGCGCGAGCGCGCCCACCCGATGCACGCACATCGCGCCGCGCAGCCCGAACTGCGCGAGCGCCTCGGCGATGATGCGCTCGCCCTCGCGCTGCGCCAGCGGCGCGAACGCCTCGTACTCGAGCCGCGTGACCGGCTGGCCCTCGTTGTGATCGCGCACCCAGCCTTCGAACGAGGCGTAGCCGCCGCAGCCGGGATCGGCGAGCTCGGCACGCAGCGCGGCCGTATCGAACGCCATGCCGCTCAGGCGGAAGGCGCTCATCCGCCCGCCACCGGCGGCAGGAACGCGACGCTGTCGCCCTCGCGCAGCGGTTGCGACCAATCTGCGAATTCGGCATTGACGGCCACGCGCAGCTGTTCGGGCCGAAGCAGCAGGCCATGGCGTTCGCGCAGCTCTTCGTACAGTTCGCGCGCGTCGCGCGCACGGCTGTTCAGCATCTCGTCGTGGCGCCCGGCCTGCTCGCGCAGCAGTGCGAAATAGCGGACCTGCAGCTGGCGCTGCGGCCCCGGCTCGCCGCCACTATCCCCATCGCCACTACCCGCATCGGCCTCCGACGCGCCGGCACCGGCGCCCAGCCGACCGCGGGCGGCGCGGTACTCGTCGCCGGTATTGATGTTGTCGAGGGCCTGCGGCGAGCGCAGCGTCAGCAGCGCGACATCGGCGGCCGCCAGGAAACTGCGCGGGCAGAGCTGTCCGCCCGCTATCCACGCGTCGATTGGCCCAAGGCTGGCGGGCTCAAAGATCGCGCACAAGGGTTCGGGCTTGCCGTCATGGCTGCTGCGAAACGCGGTCGCCAACCGTCGCGGGTCGCGCGCCGCGATCAGTTGCTGGAGCGTCGCGGCATCGAGGAACGGCAGGTCGCAGGCCAGCACCAGCCAGGCGGCCGCTGGGAAGGCGTGGAGCGCGGCATGGATTCCGGCGATTGGACCCATGCCGGGCATGATGTCGGCGATGCACGCGTGCGCGGCGCGCTGCGGGTCGGCGAGCTGATCCGCACGCACCGAGACGAAGGCGCGCGTGACCAGCGGCTCGAGCAACGCCAGCGCGCGGGCCAGCTGCGGCTGCCCCGCGTAATCGAGCGTGGCCTTGTCGCGCTGCATGCGCCGGCTCCGGCCGCCGGTCAGCAGCAGGCCGTACAGTGGCGTGCTCATCGCGACCGTCCCGCCCCGCGCCGGCCCACGTCGCGCCGTCCACCCGACTTGCGCAGCAGCCGCAGCTCGCTGATGCGGATCTCGTGCGACAGCGCCTTGCACATGTCGTAGATCGTCAGCGCGGCGATGCTCGCGCCGGTCAGGGCTTCCATCTCGACACCGGTCTTGTGGTGCGTTTCGACGCGGCAGCGGATCCGCAGCTGGTTGCGCGAAACGGCGCGGATATCGATGGTGCAATGTTCGATTGGCAGCGGATGGCAGAACGGGATGATCCCGGCGGTGCGCTTGGCGGCCATGACGCCGGCGATGATCGCCGTGTCGAACACCGGCCCCTTGGCGGTGCGATGGCCGGTTGCGCGCAGCGCGCGCGCCACCGCGGCGGGCAGCTGCATGCGCGCTTGGGCTTCAGCGCTCCGGTGCGTGACCGGCTTGGCACCGACGCCGACCATCGTGGGTGTGCGCCGGGCGTCGAGGTGGCTCAGGCCCGCTTTGCCGCGTCTTGTAGCCATCCGCGCCGCGCCCCTAGCCACCGACGTGATTCATTTCGACGCGCGGCGCGGCTGCCGCGCCCGGCTGTCCGCGCAGCTCGCTGTAGCGGTCGGCGCGCGCGCTCCAGCATGCGCGGATCGCCGCGAGCAGTTCCTCGTCGCTGGCGCCGGCCCGGAGCGGTGCGCGCAGGTCGAGCCCGTGGGTGGCGAACAGGCAGGTGTAGAGCACGCCATCGGAGGAGAGGCGCGCGCGCGAACAGTCGCCGCAGAAGGGCTGCGAGACCGAGGAGATCAGCCCGATCTCGCCCGCGCCATCGGCGTAGGCATGGCGCTTGGCCACTTCCGCCGGATGCGTGCGCTCGAGCGGCAGCAGCGGCCAGCGCGCGCCGATGAGGGCCAGCAGTTCGCGCGAGGGCACGACCTGGGCACGCTGCCATTCGTTGCGGTTGCCGACGTCCATGTATTCGATCAGCCGCACCGTGATGCCGGTGCCGCGGAAGTATTCGAGCAAGGGCAGCACCGTGTGCTCGTTGACGCCACGCTGCACGACCGCATTGATCTTGATCGGCGCGAGGCCGGCGCGCTGCGCGGCGGCAATGCCGGCCAGCACCTCCTCCGGGCTGCCCAGGTCGCCGGCCATGCGCGCGAATACCTGCGGGTCGAGGCTGTCGAGGCTGACAGTGACGCGTTGCAGTCCCGCGGCACGCAGTTCCGCGGCGTGCTGCGGCAACAACACGCCGTTGGTGGTCAGCGCCACATCGTCCACGCCCGGGAGCGTGGTCAGGTCGCCGATCAGGTCGGCGAGGCCGGCGCGCAGGAGAGGTTCACCTCCGGTGATGCGCAGCTTGCGCGCGCCGAGCTGCAGGAACAGCCGCGCGAGCCGCACGATCTCCTCGAAGCCCAGGCGCTCAGTGGATTTCAGGAACCGGTAATGCTCGTGGTAGCGCTCGCGCGGCATGCAATATGGGCAGCGGAAGTTGCAGCGGTCGGTCACCGAGATGCGCAGATCCGACAGCGGCCGGCCGAGCGTGTCGCGCGGCCGGCGGGGCTGGACTGGCGCCAGCGAGGCTGTATGTCGGGAACCCATGTGGCGCAGGCTACCAGCGATACAGCCGCGTGAGGAATCCTTTGGGGAGGCTCGCCGGGCCGGCCGGCAACTCGACGAAGCCGTCGGTCAGCGCCAGGCCGTTGAAGTCGCCCGAGCCGTTGGTGGGGCAGGGCGTGGCCCACGGGCGGCCCCAGTCATCGTGGTTGACCTTCACCGGCATGAAGCCGGTGAGCGTCGGCGTCCACTCGAGCGCCGTGGCCAGCGCGATACGCTCGGAAGTCTCCCCACGCACGCCCATCGCCGCGAACAGGGCCGGCAGCACGTAGCGCGACAGGCACACCAGCGTCGAGACCGGGTTGCCCGGCAGCGCGAACACGGCGCGGCCTTCCGGCGTGGTGCCGAACCACATTGGCCTGCCCGGCCGCTGCGCCACGCCGTGCAGCAGGCACTGCACACCCAGCGCCTCGAGCGCCTTCGGCACCAGGTCGAACTTGCCCATCGAGACGCCACCGGAGAGCACCAGCACCTCGTGGGTGCGCAGGTGCCGGCCGAGCCGCTCGTGCAGCGCGGCCGCGTCATCGTCGACGTGGTCTTCCGCGACGCGCTGGAAGCCGCGCTCGCGCAGCGCCGCGGCGACCGCGTAGGCGTTGGAGCGGCGGATCTGGTGCGGCGCGATCGGATCGCCGGGTTCGACCAGTTCGCTACCGGTGGAAATCACGATGATCGAGGGCTGCCCGCTGACGCGCAGCCGCGCCATGCCGGCGGATGCGGCCACGGCGATCTCCGGCGCGTGCAGCACGGTGCCGGCCGCGAGCAGCAGCGCGCCCTGGCGCTGGTCGCTGGCGCGCCGGTGCACGTTCTTCCAGGGCGTGGCGAGCGCGAGGCTCTCGATCTCGGCCACGCCGACGTCGATGCGTACGCGTTCCACCGGCACTACGCAATCGCAGCCCGACGGCAGCACCGCGCCGGTCATGATCTCGATGCAGTGCGCCTCGTCACGCAACGCCAGCGGCGGCTCGCCTGCGGCCTGGGTCGCCTGGACCCGGAAGCGCCGCCTGTTGCCCGCCGCAGCGGCCGATGCCAGCGCGATCCCGTCCATACTTACGCGATCAAAGGGCGGCTGGTCGCGCTCGGCATAGACGTTCTCGCGCAGCACCGCGCCAGCGCATTGCGCCACTGGGAGCGACTCGATCGGCAGGCACACCAGGTGCTCGCCGATCAGCCGTCCGGCCGCAGTTGGATCCAGCTCTGGCACGCGTCGGGCCCGTCGTGAATGAACCCGCGAATAGTACCCCGGAGCGCCGACTGATGGTGCCTGCCGGCGGATCATGACAACATAACCGCCTGTCAGCGCCCGTAGCTCAGTTGGATAGAGCACCTGGCTTCGAACCAGGTGGTCGGCGGTTCGAATCCGTCCGGGCGCGCCAATCAATCAAAAACTTAGCGCGCCGCGAGCGTTGCTCAATGCACGGAACGTAGCGAAAACGTAGCGTTCGGCGCTACGTTTTGGACCACCCCATCAGCGACGGGCGTACATGGGACCGCCGAGGATGGTCGCTCGATCCGCCGGACCACCGAGAGCAGTTTCTCGGGAGCCAGGTGAGCGTAGCGCAGCACCATCTCGAACGTTTTCCATCCGCCCAGTTCCATCAGCTTCTGCAGGCTCGTGCCGTTCTGCCGGTGCCAGCTGGCCCAGGTGTGCCGCAGGTCGTGAAAGCGGAAGTCGCGGATACCCGCCTTGCGCTTCGCGGTGTCCCGGGCCGATGAGCTCTTGAAGATCCGCCGTTTCGCGTAGGTGAACACCCAGCGTTCATACTGACCGAGGCAGGCCTCCAGCGCGGCGCGGGCATCGGCATTCAAGGGCATGCCGCGACCTTCGCCGTTCTTGGTGGTGCCGTGATCGAGCCAGGCCACACCCCGCTCGAGATCGACCCGGGACCATTCCAGTCCCAGGATCTCTCCCTCGCGGCAGCCCGTCGCGAGCGCGAAGCGCACCACGGGTTGCAAGTGCCTGGGCAAGACCTCGATCAAGCGGTCGGCCTCCTCGCGCCTCAGGAACCGCACCCGGCGGCGCGGTTCCTTCAGCATGCGGATCCTCGGAACCCCGCGCAGCCAGCGCCACTCCTGATGGGCGACGTTCAAAATCCGCCGCACCACCTCGAGCGCGCGGTTGACCGTCGCGTTCGCCACGTCGTCCTTCGTCGTACGCTCGACGATGAACGGCTGCAACACCGTCATGTCGATCGCCTCCAGCGTGCGGCCTCGCAGGTAAGGATCCAGCTTTCTCAGGTGATCGCGATCATCGGAGAGGCTGTTCTTGTCTGGGAACTCCCGCAGGTAACGCAGGACAGCTTCCTGCCATGCGTGCCCTTGCTGAAAGCCCTGTCGTTGGTCTTCGAGCAGCTCGTTCTTCAAGCGGACGGCGAAGGCCGCGGCGTCGGTGCGATGGATACACCGAGTGCTCTGGCATAGTCGTCGTCCGTCCGGGAGAACGAGATTGATCCACCAGTACCGCGAATCCTTGCGGCGGTAGAGTCCACGTTCACGGGCCAAAGAATCTCCTTCCAGGCCCGCCCTCGCTGCCTATCGTGTTGCATGTGGGCGTCCAGATCAATGCGGTCGTACACCTTGCAGCGGCCCTTGCGGATGAAGGGCAGCGACAGGCCATCAGGGAAGCGCGGACTGCAGCGGATGTAGGCGGCGGCTTCCAGACGCGTGAAGTAGCGGGTCGATGCGGTCAGCGGGGCAGGTGGCGTGCGGGCGGGGCGGGCTTTGACTGCCGGAGCCGACAAGTCGAACGCCAATTGAGCCGAGGAGGCGTTCTTGCCTGCCTGGGGAGTCTTGATGCGCTGCGGCGTCGGCATGTGCGGTTCCGGTCGTTTCGGGCGGGAGTGGGTCAATGTGGAGTTTTGGCGCACTGCCACTCGAAATGAAGGCGAGGTATCGAACAAAAACATGCCGATAGCGCAGTTGCTTATTGTTGTCAGATATGACAACATATATCCATGAGCAGATCCGCTCGCATCCAGGAGCGTCCGACGGGCGCCAAGGCCATCCAGTCGCTCAAGGCTGAGCTGGCGGCGCGCATCGTCGCGTCCCTCGATCGACTCGGGCTGACCGTGCGCGAGGCGCAGGCGCGGACAGGGCAGGCGGCAGGGGATTTCTCGCGGCTGCGGGGCGGGCAGCTGGAGCGGTTCACGATCGAGCGGCTGGTGGGCATCGCCGAGGCACTAGGCGAGCCCCTCTCGCTGTCTCTGACGGCCGAGAGTGGGAAGGGAGGCCCGACCGTACCCGCCCCCCTGGCTAGCCACCTGCGCGGGCTTCGCATCCTTTGCCGGCGCTACGCGGTGCGGCGGTTGGGAGCCTTTGGATCCGTGCTGAGCGACGACTTCGACCCCAAGCGCAGCGATATCGACCTGACGGTGGAGTTCGGCCGGTCGCGGACCTATGGGCTGGCTGACCAGTACTTTCGGTTCAAGGCGGCTATAGAGCGGCTGCTCGGGCGCGAAGTCGATCTCGTAGAGCTGCGCGCCATGCCCGCCTCCCGCCTCAAGCAGTCCATCGAGCGCAGCCAGATGCCGGTCTATGACCAAGCGGCCTAAGGGGATTGCTGGACGTCTTCCCGGCGGGCTAGTCCCACTGGCGGCCGCGGCAGGCTTTGGTACTCGATATGGATTTTGAGAGTAGGCAGTGGCTAAGTGTTGTTAAACAATCAGCCTGTCTTCAGTGAGGCCGCGTGGCCTCTTCGACGCCGGGCCCACCATAGAACTCGACCTGAAGTTCCCAACTAGTGGACTGTAACAGCTGATGTGGAAGTGATTCGCTTGGTCGGGTCGAAGTACTTCCACTTCACGGTTCTGGGCGCCTGGTTGTAGTGGCGGATGTAGCGCATGAGTTTTCTCTTGAGATCGGTAACGGAAGTGAACACGCCGCGGGCGATGACATCGCGCTCGATCTTGGCGAACCAAAGCTCCACCTGGTTGAGCCAGGAGGAGTACGTTGGGGTGAAGTGCAGATGAACGCTCGGATGAGCCTCCAGGAAGCTGGCCACCTGCGCCGTCTTGTGCGCCGAGAGGTTGTCGGCGATCACATGGATCTCCTTGCCGCGGCGCTGGTTGACCACGATATCGGTGAGGAAGGCGACGAACTCGGCCGAGGTGTGGCGCGCAGCGGTCTTGCCCAGCACCTCCCCGGTCTTGGTGTTGAAGGCCGCGTACAGCGAGAGCGTGCCATGGCGGTAGTACTCGAAGCCGTGCCGCTCGGCCCGGCCGGCCGAGAGCGGCAGCACCGGATCGAGCCGGTCGAGGGCCTGGATGGCGGTCTTCTCATCCACGCAAAACACCGCTGCGTGCTGTGGCGGGTGCAGGTAAAGCCCGATGATATCGGCCGCCTTGCTCTCAAAGTCCGGGTCGTCCGAGGCCATGTAGCCCTCGAGCCGATGCGGTTGCAGCGCATGCTTGCGCCACACCCGCGCCACCATCATGTGCGAGATGCCCAGCTGCTCACCCAGTCGGCGGGTGCTCCACTGTGTCGCCCCGTCCAACGGCTTGCGCTTGACGGTCCACTCCAGGATGCGCGCCTCCAGCTTCGGCGTCAGCGTACTGGCCACTTGGCCCGCATGGCGCGAGAACAGCCCGGCCAGCCGCTCTGCGGCGAAGCGCTTACTCCACCGATCGATAAACGCATCGTTACAATCGAGCTTGTCGCGGATCTCGGCCCACGTATGACCCGCTTCCAGCAGCAGCACCAAGCGCGCCCGGCGCGCATCGTCTGCACGGCCGGCTCGGCTCGCCACTCGCTGGTCCAGTTCCATGCGTTCAGCCTTCGACAGGGTGATCGTGTTCATGGACACGATCATACTCCCTTTTTAGTTGTTACAGTCCACTAGCAATAGAATCTGCTGTGTCGTGGGCTTCCAGGAGCGTGGATCGGCAGTGGGCGACTGGCTCAATCGAAAAGGATCCGATCTACGGGCGGTAGTTGAGAAAGCATTGACTACTGCCGCAGCTATGCGCTTTCGGACAAGAGTAGTCGTGTCCGCGAGGACGTGTCAGCGGCAAGGAGAGCGACGGTGGGGCAAACGAGGTTATCCGTGCGCAAGATACGCGGCCTCGCCGATCTTGAGGCTTTGCATCACTGCGTCCCGGGCTCGGAAGTCCTGCTCGAAGGCCTTGAAGCCATTTTCGCTCATTCACCGGGCCGATGCGCCCACTTCGT
>JAGWPD010000221.1 GCA_028870705.1 Gammaproteobacteria bacterium | reverse complement strand
CTCGAGGAAATAGCTGCCGGGCGAGTTGCGATGGCCGCTCGCGTAGGCGTATTGCGCTTCCGCGGCGACCGGCAGGAGCCGGCCGGCGAGGTTGTTCCAGAACAGGATCCGCAGCGCGTGCCCGCCGTCGGGTTGGGCCGCGACCGCGCTGACCCACCAGGCGATACAGGCCACCGGCAGGAGCGCCGGCAGCCAGAACTGCGGGCGCAGCAGCTCGCGCCAACGCCGTTCCCAGACGATGAAGCCGGCAAAGGCCAGCACCGGCACCAGCCAGGCCGCGAAATTCTTCGCGAAGAAAGCAAGCGTCAACCCGGCGTGCATCGCGCTGTAGCCACGCCAGCGCGACGCGTCAGCGCTGCGCCCGGCTGCGTGCGCGCCGTGCGCGGCGCCGAGTGCCGCGTACATGCCCGCCAGCGCGAGCGCGACGCCGGCCAGCAGCAATGCATCGGTGTCGAGCCAGATCTGCACCTGGTACACGAGCAGCATGGTTGCGAACAACAGTGCCCCGGCCAGCGCCGACTCGCGCGCGCCGGGCCCGAGCAGTGTGCGCAGCAGCACCAGCACCGCGCCGAAGGCCAGCAGCGCGTAGAACAGCTGCGGCACGCGTGCCGCGGCCGCGCTGGCGCCCAGCCCGCGCATCGCGGCGCCCGCGAGCCAGTAGGTGAGCGGGGGTTTTTCGGCAAAGAGCTGGCCGCCGAGCGAGGGCAGGGGTAGCGCGTGCGCGCTGACTGAGGCGGAGAGCGCGGCCTCGCGCGGCTCGTCCGGGGTCCAGTAGCCGCGCGTGTACAGACCGACGGTCCACAGCAGCGCGAGCGCCGCGAGCGCCAGGCGCGAACGCCGTGCATTGCCATCCATCATGCCTCTCCCGCGGCCACCAGCCGCACCCCGACGATCACCAGCGCCGCACCCAGCACCTGCAGCGCGCCGAGCGCCTCGCCGAGCAGGCCCCAGGCGAGCAGCATCGTGATCGGCGGCCCGAGCGAACCGATCATCGCGGTCGGCGCGGCGCCCAGCCGGCGGATGCCCTCCGATACCAGCCAGATCGGCAGCACGGTCGAGAATACCGCCATCGCGGCACTCAATGCCTGCACCGGCCAGGGTTGCGCCAGCGCGAGGCCGACCGGGCGCAGCAGCGTGAACTGCAGCAACGCGGCCGCGCAGGCGACCAGCGTGGCCCAGGCCGCCACGCGCGCCGAGCCGAGCCGCGTCAGCAGCTGCGCCGCGCCGAGCAGGTAGGTCGCGTAGCAGACCGCGCTCGCGAACACGAGCGATCCGCCGAGTAGCACCTCGCCGCTGCCGGCGCGCACATCGTGCGTGACCACCAGCGCCACGCCGAGGTAGCACAGGAGCAGCGCGAAAAGCGTCGGGCGGGCGGGCGGGCGCCGCGCGCGCCAGGCGGCGTACAGCACCACGATGGTCGGATAGACGAACAGGATCAGCCGCTCGAGCGCGGCCGATATGTGTCGCAGCCCCAGGAAATCCAGGTAACTCGAACCGTAGTAACCGAGCAGCCCGAGCAGCAGGAGCCTGCGCCAGTCGGCCGGCGCGATCGGTTCGGCGGCGTTGCGCGCGGTGTACCCCATCAACAGGAACAGCGGCAAGGAGTAGAGCATGCGCAGCGCCAGCAGTGTCTCGGCGTCCACGCCATAGCGGTACGCCGCCTTGACCAGGATCGCCTTGAACGAGAAACCGACCGCGCCGAGCAGCGCGCAGGCCAGGCCGATCGAGTCCGGCCGCACGCTATCGCGCGAGGCCGTGCGGGTGGATCAGGCCGAGGCGCCAGGCCAGCATCAGCAGCAGGAACAGCACCACCGAAAGCGCGATGCGCACGGTGAGCGACTGGACGAGCTTCTTCGACTCGCCGCGGTCGGTCGCCAGGTGATAGAGCGCCACGCCGAGGCTCGCGACGATCGCCACCAGCACGGCGATGACGGCCACCCTGATCAGATCCATCGGCACTCCCGGGCGCGTCCACGGCAGGCGCGCGCGCACGCCTGCAATTATAGGCGCGCGCCTGTACTCCGCGCCCGCCGGGCGGCACAATGCCGGCCGTTTTCGCGGATCCCCGAGGTGTGCCGCACGTGCCCCAAGTGGAGCTCGGCCCTTACCGCCTGCGCGCCGGCGGCTGGATGACGCTGCTGGCCTGCGCCGGCGTCGCCGCCTTCGGGCTGCTCGGGCGCTGGCAGTGGCACCGCGCAGCGGAAAAGCGCGCGCTGGAGGCCGCCTTCGCCGCGGGTGCGCTGCAGCCGGCCAGCGCGCTCGGCGCGCGCTCGACCGCCGATCTGCCGCGTTACAGCCTGCTGAGTCTGCGTGGCCGTTATGACGGAGCCCATCAGTTCCTGCTCGACAACATGGGGCACGACGGCGCCACCGGCTACGAAGTGCTGACCCCGCTGCTGCTCGAGGACGGCCGCATGCTGCTGGTGAACCGCGGCTGGCTGCCGCTTCCGGGCGGCCGGCGCGACCGGCT
>JAGWPD010000220.1 GCA_028870705.1 Gammaproteobacteria bacterium | reverse complement strand
TCGCGCAGCCGCTCGGCGCCGAGCCCGACTTCCTGCGCAATGCGCGCCAGCAGCAGCTCCAGGTACACACCCGGCGGGATCTTCGCGAGCAGCGGGCGCGCCAGCGCGACGAACTTGGCGCGGCCATCCGCGTGCGAGACGTCGGCCTGTTCGCGCAAACGCGCGGCCAGGTATTCCGACAGCGGCAGGGCGCGCTCGAGCCTTGTTTCAAAGGCCTCGCGGCCTTCGCGCCCGACCAGGCTGTCGGGATCCTCGCCCTCGGGCAGGAACAGGAAGCGCAGCTCGCGGCCTTCGCGCGCTTCCGGCAGCGCATTCTGCAGGGCGCGCCAGGCGGCGGCGCGGCCGGCGCGATCGCCATCGAAGGCGAACACCACTTCGCTCACCAGGCGGAACGCGCGCTTGAGATGCTCGGGCGTGGTGGCGGTGCCGAGCGTCGCGACCGCGCAGGCCACGCCGGCCTGGTGCAGCCGCACCACGTCCATGTAGCCCTCGACGAACACCAGGCGCTTGAGGCTGGTGCGCGCGAGGCGGATCTCGTGCAGGCCGTAGAGTTCCTGGCCCTTGTGGAACAGCACTGTTTCCGGGGAATTGAGGTACTTGGGCTCGCCGCCTTCGAGCACGCGGCCGCCGAAACCCAGCACGCGCCCGCGCGGATCGCGGATCGGAAACATGATGCGGTCGCGGAAGCGGTCGTACCACGGCTCGCTGCCGGGGCGCGGTGCGTCGCGCTCGATGATCAGTCCGGTGGCGGAGAGCGCGCGGCGCGACTCGTCGGTGGCGCCGAAGCGGCGCAGCACTTCGTGCCACGCATCGGGAGCGTAGCCGATGCGGAAGCGCTCGATGATCGCCGCGTCCAGCCCGCGCTCGCGCAGGTAGGCGCGCGCACGCTCGTTGCCCGCGAGGTTCTCCTGGTAGTAACCCGCGACGCGGCCCAGCAGTTCGGTGAGGTCCTCCTGCGCGCGCGGCGGCGCCGGGCCGCCGCCTTCGTGCGGCACTTCGAGCCCGAGCCGCCCGGCCAGTTCCTCCACGGCTTCGGGAAACGGCAGCTGCTCGTACTGCATGAGGAAGCCGAGCGCAGTGCCGTGCGCGCCGCAGCCGAAGCAATGGTAGAACTGCTTGTCCGGGCTCACCCAGAACGAGGCCGTCTTCTCGTCGTGGAACGGGCAGCACGCCTTGTATTCGCGCCCGGCCTTCTTCAGCGGCACGCGGCTGCCGATGAGCTCGACGATATCGGCGCGCGCGATCAGCTCGTCGATGAAGCCCTGGGGAATCCGGCCGGCCATGCGTTCAAGTCTACCCGAGTGCGCCGGCGGTCGATCGCGGCCGTCCGCGCGGTCGACCGGTCGGAATTCAGGATGCCGGACGATGGCCCGGGCTGTCGGTCGCTGCGTTGCCGATTCCCTGCCGCCACAGCAGCAGCGCGAACCCGAGGCCGGCGACGCTCAGCAGCCCGAAGAACCACAGCATCGCGTCGTAGCCCGCGGCATGCGCCGCGCCGGCGCCGCCGCGGTCGTTCAGGTACCCGGCGATCAGGTTCGCGAGCGCCAGCCCCGCGTTCTGCAGCATCGTCATGAGGCCATACGCGGTGCCGAGCAGCGCCGCATCGACCACGCGTGGTACCGCCGGCCACAGCACGGCCGGCACCAGCGAGAAGCTCACCCCCAGCAGCACCGTGGAGATCCACAGCGTCACGCCGCCGAACGGCAGGCACAGGAAACTCAGCGGCAACAGCAGTGAACCGGCCACCAGCAGCTGCGCATGCCGGCCGACGCGATCGACGAGCAGACCGAACAGCGGCGTGGCGATGGCCGCCGCGGCGAATACATTGCTGTTGAGGATGCCGGCGGCGTCCGCGCTCATGCCGTGGGCGTGCTGCAGGTATTCGATGGCAAAGGTGCTGCGGAACGGCAGGATGACCGCGTAGCAGGTCACGCAGATGCCGGTGATGTACCAGAACGGGGCTCTGAACCGCCACAGCTTCCGCCAGTCGAATGCATCCGGGCGTGGCGCGATGGCCAGCGTGCCGCGCGCCGCCTCGCGCCGGTCGACTGCGTAGTAGACCAGCGCGGCTGCCATGCTCAGGGCGGCGAAGCCGGCGGCCAGCAACAATGGCGGCTGCCAGCCGCGCGCGTACAGCGCGTCGGCGAACGCGAGCGAACGGTCGGCCAGGAACGAGCCGAGCCGGGCCGTGCTGATGTTGAGCGCCAGGAACAGGGCCAGGTAGCGCCCATCGAACCACTGCACCAGCGCCACGAGCATCGCGACGATCATCGTCTCGGCGCCGACGCCGAACAGCAGGCGTCCCAGCAGCATCACCGGGAAGCGGCTGCCGAGTGCCGTGAGCAGCGCGCCCACCAGGCAGATGAACGTGGTCCAGCAGATCACGCGTCGCGCGCCCAGCCGGTCGGCCAGCACGCCGCCGACGAGCACGAGCAGGATGTTGGGGAGGCTGTAGACGGCGTTGAGCGCGCCGATCTGCGTCTGGGTGTAGCCGAGGTCGCGCGTGAGCAGGGCGGCGACCGGGCCGATCGAATCGTAGACGTAGTAATTGCCGAGCATCAGCAGCGCTGCCGCCGTGAACATCACGGCCTGCGCTGCAGTCGATGGCGTGCGGAGGCGCTGGGTCATGGCGGCCAATATGCCAGAGCCACAGCCGCCGCGCGCTGCGCAGCGGGCTCTGGGCGGCCCCGCTCGTTGGTGTTACGGTAGCGCCATGATCGAGAATCAGCGCGACGCCGGGCTGCTGCGCGCAGTCGGCCCCTGGGGGCTGGCGGCCAGCACCGTGTGCATCGTGATCGGTGCGGGCATCTTCGTGGTGCCGGCGCGGCTGGCCGCGAGCATCGGCGCCTACGCGCCGCTCGCGTTGCTGTTCTGCGCGCTGGCGATCGGCGCAGTCGCGATCTGCTTTGCCGAAGGCGGCAGCCGCCTGGCGAGCAGTGGCGGCGCCTATGGCTACATCGCGCTGGCCTTCGGGCCGCTGGTCGGCTTCGTCGCCGGCGTGCTCGCGTGGCTGGGCTGCGTGCTGGCGAGCGGCGGCGTGGCCGCGGCTCTCGCCGATGTGGTCGGTTCGGCGCTGCCCGCGCAGCTCTGGCCCGTGGCGCGGGTGCTGGTGATCGTCGGCGCGCTGGGTGGCATCGCGCTCGTCAACGTCGGCGGCGTGGTGCGCGCTACGCGCCTGGTGAGTGCCGCGACGCTGCTCAAGCTGGTGCCATTGGCGGTGTTCGTGCTGGTCGGCGCCGGTGCCGTGCACGCGGCGAATTTCGCGCCGACCGTGCAGCCGGATCCGGCCGGGCTCGGGCGCGCGCTGATCCTCGCCTTGTTTGCCTTCAGCGGCATGGAGATCTCGCTGTGCGCGAGCGGCGAGGTGGCCGAGCCCGCGCGCACCATCCCGCGCGCGCTGGTGATCGCCATGCTCGGCGTCACGCTGCTGTACGTCGCGATCCAGGTGGTTGCTCAGGGCATACTCGGACCCGCCCTGGCGCACTCGAGCGTGCCGCTGGCGGACGCCATGGGCCGCATCAGTCCGGCGCTGCGTCTGCTGATGCTGGCCGGCGCCGCGGCCTCCATGTTCGGCCTGCTGAGCAGCGAGCTGCTCGGCAATCCGCGCCTGTTGTTCGCGTTCGCCCGTGACGGGCTGCTGCCGCGCGCTCTGGCGCGCGTGCACGCGCGTAGCCGTGTGCCGCACGTGGCGATAATGACCAACGCCGGCATCGCCATTATGCTCGCGCTGGGCGGCAACTTCGCGCAGCTCGCGATCTGGTCGACGCTGGCGACCGCACTGCTGTACATCCTTGGCTGCGCGGCGGCCTGGCGCCTGGCGCGGCGCGGCGTGGCCCAGGCGGGCGCGCCGCTGGGTTTTCGCTGGCTCGGATCGGCTGCGTTCGTGGGCATCGGTTCCATGCTGGCCATGGTGGCGTTGGCGCGGCGCGAGGAGCTTCTGGGGCTCGCTGGCGTGGTTGGTGCCAGCGTGCTGGCTTTTCTGTGGCTGGCTCGCGGGCGCCATCCGGTCGCCGCGGCCAAGGAGGGTTGAGATGCACAAGTCACGACTGCTGATGATAGCGGCATGCCTGGCGGGACTGCCGCTGTACATGGCGGGGGCTGCCGCGGCGACGCCCGGCGCCGCCGAACTGCACACGATGGCCGCGCGCTTCGCGCCGGTCGACATCCGCGTCGACCTGGGGGATCTGCCGGCCAATGAGCGCCAGGCGCTCGCGGCGATGATCCGTGCCGGGCAGATCATCGACGCGCTCTACCTGCGCCAGGTGAGTCCGCGCAACGAAGCGCTGCTGCTCGAACTGCTGCAGGACCGCACGCCGCTCGGGCAGGCGCGGCTCGATTATTTCCTGGTCAACAAGGGTCCGTGGTCGGAGCTCGACCTCAACCGGGCCTTCCTGCCGGGCGTGGGCGAGCGGCCGGCGCAGGCGAATTTCTATCCGGCCGATGCGACGCGCGCCGAGGTCGAGGCCTGGTTGAATGGCCTGGCGCCGGCCGAGCACGCGGCCGCGGCCGGATTCTTCACCGTCATCCGGCGCGGGCCGGGCGGTGGCTTCATCGCGGTGCCGTACTCGCTCGCTTACCAGAATGAGCTGGCCGAGGCGGCGCGCGACCTGCGCGAGGCCGCCGCGCTCACTGCGCAGCCCACCCTCAGGGCCTTCCTCGAGAAGCGCGCCGCGGCCTTCGCCAGCAACGATTATTTCGACAGCGACATGGCCTGGATGGACATGGACGCATCGATCGAACCGACCATCGGCCCGTACGAGGTCTACCAGGACCAGTGGTTCAACTACAAAGCGGCCTTCGAGGCATTCATCACGGTGCGGGATGCGGCCGAATCCGCCAGGCTCGCGCATTTCAGCAGCGAATTGCAGGACCTCGAGGATCACCTGCCGATCGATCCGCAGTACCGCAACCCGAAGCTCGGCGGCTACGCGCCGATCCGCGTGGTCAACGTGGTCTACAACGGCGGCGATGGCAACCACGCCACGCAGACCGCGGCCTTCAATCTGCCGAACGATGAGCGGGTGGTGGCCGCGAAAGGCTCGAAGCGGGTGCTGCTGAAGAATTTCCAGCGGGCGAAATACGAGCAGGTGCTGGTGCCGATCAGCCGGCGCGTGCTCGCGCCCGCCGACCGCAAGCAGGTCGCGTTCGAGCCTTTCTTCACGCATATCCTGATGCACGAGCTGATGCACGGTCTCGGGCCGCAGGCCATCACCGTCAACGGGCGCGCCACCACCGTGCGCCAGGAGCTCAAGGAACTGAACGGCACGCTGGAGGAGGCGAAGGCCGACGTCGCGGGCCTGTGGGCGCTGCAATACCTGATGGACAAGGGCGTGCTCGACAAGCGGCAGGAACGCGCCACCTACACGACGTTCCTGGCCTCGGCATTCCGCACGCTGCGCTTCGGGCTCACCGAAGCGCATGCGCGCGGCATGGCCCTGCAGGTCAACAACCTGCTCGACCACGGCGCGATCCGCATCGCGAAGGATGGCACCTTCTCGCTCGACATACCCAGGGCGAAGCAGGCGGTCACCGACCTGACGCACCAGATCATGACGCTGCAGGCGCACGGCGACTATGCCGGCGCGCGCGCGCTCACCGAGAAGATGGTGGTGATCCGGCCCCAGCTGCGCCGCATGCTCGACAAGCTGAAGGATGTGCCGGTGGATATCGCGCCGCGCCTGGTGACCGCTGCGGAACTCACGCAGCAGTGACCGCGCGGTGCGCGCCGCCGCGCCCGCGGCGGCCGCCGCGGAATCGGGCAGGGCCCCTGGTTCAGCTCGACAGCCGCGCCTTGATGCGTGCGCCGACCGCGCCCATGTCGGCGCGCCCGGCGGCCCTGGCCTTGATCGCGGCCATGACCTTGCCCATGTCCTTGATGGACGCCGCGCCCGTGGCCGCGATCGCCTCGCCGATCAGCGCATCGAGTTCGGCATCGCCGAGCCGCGCGGGCATGTAGCTGGCGAGCAGCGCGAGTTCCGCCTCTTCCCTGGCCACCAGGTCGGTGCGGCCGCCGGCCTTGAACTGGGCGATCGATTCGCGGCGCTGCTTCTGCATCCGGTCGAGCACGGCCAGCACCTGCGCGTCGTCGAGCTCGATGCGCTCGTCGACTTCGCGCTGCTTGATGGCCGCCGAGATCATGCGCAGGTTGGCGAGCCTTTGCTTCTCGCCGGCGCGCAACGCGGCCTTCACATCCTCCTGGATGCGCGCCTTGAGGCTCATGGAATCAGCGCGCGGTGCGCACGAAATCGCGGGAGACGCGCTTGATGTGGCGCTTCACCGCGGCGGCTTTCTTGCGCTTACGCTCCTGCGTGGGTTTTTCGTAGAATTCGCGGCGGCGCAGCTCGGCGAGTACGCCGGCCTTCTCGCAGGCGCGCTTGAAGCGCCGCAGGGCGGCATCGAAGTACTCGTTTTCCCGGATTCGGACGCTCGGCATCGAACTCAACCTCTTGATCTGTAAGCCGTTTATTTACGGCCCGGATAATGCAGGGGCCGCGATTCTAAAGAGGCTGGCGGGAAAAGGCAAAGTCTGTCGCTCGGGCATACTCTGGAGCGCGCATGCGTATCCTGGCGATCGAATCCTCCTGCGATGAAAGCGCCGCTGCCGTCCTGGACGGCGAGCGCGGTCTGCTGGCGCACGAGTTGTGGAGCCAGGTCGAGCTGCACCGCAGCTACGGCGGCGTCGTGCCGGAGCTGGCTTCGCGCGATCACGTGCGCCGGCTCCTGCCGTTGGTGCGCACCGCGCTCGCCGCCGCCGGGACCGCGCCGGCCGAGCTGCAGGGCATCGCCTACACCGCCGGCCCGGGGCTCGTGGGCGCGTTGCTGTGCGGCGCGGCGCTGGCGCGCGCGCTGGCCTACGGGTGGCGCCTGCCGGCGATCGGCATCCATCATCTGGAAGGCCACCTGCTGGCGCCACTCCTCGAGTCGCCGGCGCCGGATTTCCCGCACCTGGCCTTGCTGGTGTCGGGCGGGCACACCATGCTTATCGAGGCGCTGGGCATCGGTGAGTACCGGCTGCTCGGCGAGACGCGCGACGATGCCGCCGGCGAAGCCTTCGACAAGAGCGCCAAGCTCCTCGGGCTCCCGTACCCCGGTGGGCCACAATTGGCTGAGCTGGCCGCGCGCGGACGGCCGGGTCAATGCGCATTGCCGCGCCCGATGCTGGACCGGCCGGGCTACGAATTCAGTTTCTCCGGGCTGAAGACCGCCGTGGCGCTCGCCGCGCGCGCCCGGCCGCTCGATGCGCAGCGCCGCGCGGACATCGCGCGCGGCGTGCAGGACGCGATCCTCGATACGCTGTGCACGAAGGCGCTGCGCGCGCTCGACGACACCGGCCACCGCCAACTCGTGGTCGCCGGCGGCGTCGGCGCCAACCGCGAGCTGCGCGCGCGGCTCACGGGGGCATTGGCGGCACGCGGCGGCCAGGTATTCTTCCCGCGCCCGGAATTTTGCACCGATAATGCAGCGATGATCGCGGTTGCCGGGCTGCTGCGCCTGCAGGCCGGCGAACGTGACGCCGCGGGGCTGGGGGTGCGTGCGCGCTGGCCGCTGGCGGAACTGCGGCCGCCGCCGCGGTGCATCGATCCGAAGGAACCGGCGGGCGCTGGAGCGACATGAACAAGCGGACGGACGACATCATTTTCCTGCGCGGGCTCGAATGCCACTGCATCATCGGCTTCATCGACTGGGAGCGGCGCGTACCGCAGAAGGTGGTGCTCGACCTGGAGTTCCCCACCGACTGCGCGCGCGCTGCGGCGAGCGATGCGGTCGGCGACACCGTGGATTACAAGCGCGTGGCCAAGCGCGTGCTGGCCTGGGTGGACGAGTCGCGCTTCCAGCTGGTCGAGACGCTCGCGCAGCGCCTGGCACTGCTGTTGCTGGAGGAGTTCGCGCTCGAGTGGGTGCGCGTGAGCCTCAACAAGCCGGGGGCGATCCGCCATTCACGCGACATCGGCGTCAGCATCGAACGGCGGCGCGCCGATCTGGCCGGCGCGCGCCAGGCCTGAGCCGGCCGGCGCGCCCATGCCACGCGTGTACGTCGCGATCGGCGGCAATGTCGAGCCCGAGCGCTGGTTCCCGCTCGCCGCGCGGGAATTGCGCCGCCGCTTCCGCGGCGCGCATTTTTCCGCCTGCTTCCGCAATCCCGCCTACGGATTCACCGGCGCCGATTTCATCAACGCGGTCGCGGGTTTCGATACCGAACTGCCGGTGGACGCGGTGCTCGCGCATTGCCACGAGATCGAGGCGCTTTGCGGGCGGCGGCGCGATGATCCGAAGTGGGCGCCGCGCGTGATGGACATCGATCTGCTGCTGTACGGCGAGCTGGTGGCCGAAACCGCCGCGTACCGGGTGCCGCGGCCCGACCTGCTGCGGCGCAGTTTCATGCTGCGGCCGCTGGCCGAGATCGCCGGCACGCTGCACCACCCGTCGAGCGGACGCGAGATCGCCGACCACTGGCAGGAGCTCGCGCGCGAGCCGCATACGCTCGAACGATTGCCGCTCGACCTGAACGCCTGAACCGGCGGCGCCGGGCGGCGCCCGCGGCGCCGCGCGGGTGGCATTCACCAGCGCTGGCTGCGTCCGCCGTCGACGCTCAGCACCTGGCCGGTCACATAGGGCGCGTCGGCGGCGAAGAAACACACCGCGCGCGCCACGTCGGCTGGCGTGCCGGCCCGCTGCAGCAGCGTGCGGCCCACGATCTCCTGCTGCTGCGCGGCGTCGAGCGCGTCCTCGGGCCACATCACCGGGCCCGGCGCGACCGCGTTGACGCGCACCTGCGGGGCCAGTTCGCGCGCGAGTCCGCGCGTCAGGTGGATCAGTGCCGCCTTGGCGGTCGAATAGGCGAGGTAGCGGGGGAGCGGGCGCAGCCCGTGGATGTCGGCGATGTTGACGATCAGGCCGCGCGCGCGCCGCAGCTCGTCCGCCGCCGCCTGCGCCAGGAACAGCGGCGCGGTCAGGTTGGTGCCGATGAGGTCGGTCCACTGCGTCGCCGTCAGCGAAGCCAGCGGCGTCGGATAGAAGGTCGAGGCGTTGTTCACCAGGATCGCGAGCCCGCCGAGCCGCGCCACGACGCTCCCGACCAGTGGCCGGAACGACCCGCTCTGCAGCAGATCGGCGGTGCATACCAGCGCGGAGCCGGCGCGCCGCGCGTCCAGTTCCGCGGCCAGCGCCTCGGCTTCCCCCAGCGAGCGATGGCAATGGATCGCGACGCTCGCCCCGGCGGCGTGCAGATGCCGTACGATTTCCGCACCCACACGGCGCGCGCCGCCCGTGACCAGGGCCACCTGACCGTCAAGTGCGAGTGTCGCGGCGCCCATTCAGCTAGCTTATGACGGCGACGCCAGCGATCACAATGCCCGCACTCGACGGCGCGCAGCGCGCACAGGCGCGGGCCGTGCTGGCCGCGCTACGCGCGCGCATCGCGGCGCGCGGCGGCTGGATCGGGTTCGACGAATACCTCGAGCTGGTGCTGTACGCGCCAGGCCTCGGCTACTACAGCGCCGGCGCCGCCAAGTTCGGCGCGGCGGGGGATTTCGTCACCGCGCCGGAGATCTCGCCGCTGTTCGGCGCCTGCATCGCACGCGCCTGCGCGCCGCTCCTCGCGGGCGGCGGCGAGATCCTGGAGATCGGTGCCGGGAGCGGTGCGCTGGCCGAGGCGCTGTTGCTGCGGCTGGCCGGGCTCGGCGCGTTGCCCGCGCGCTACGGCATCCTCGAGGTCAGCGCCGACCTGCGCGAGCGGCAACGCGCGCGGCTCGAGGCGCTGCCGGCCGAGCTGCGCGCACGGCTGTACTGGCTGGATGCGCTGCCGCCGCGCCCGCTGCGCGGCCTGATACTCGCGAACGAAGTCGCCGATGCGATTCCATTCCAGTGCTTTGCGGTGACGGCCGCTGGCTTCCTCGAGCGCGGCGTGGCGCTCGATGTCGACGCGCTGCCCGTCTGGGCGGAGCAGGCGGCCAGCGCGCCGCTCGAGGCGGAGCTGCGCGCGTTGTCGCGCGCGCTGCCGCAGCCCATGCCGGCGGGGTACCGCGGCGAGCTGT
>JAGWPD010000219.1 GCA_028870705.1 Gammaproteobacteria bacterium | reverse complement strand
GTTCATCGCAGCTTCAGCGTGGCGAGGCCGGCCAGCACCAGCAGGATGCTGATGATCCAGAATCGCACGATGATCTTCGGCTCGGCCCAGCCCTTGAGCTCGAAGTGGTGGTGGATCGGCGCCATCCGGAACAGGCGCCGGCCGGTGAGCTTGAACGAGGCGACCTGCAGGATCACCGAGGCAGTCTCGAGCACGAAGATGCCGCCCATCAGCAGCGTGATGATCTCCTGCCGGACGATGAAGCCCACGCAGCCGAGCGCGGCGCCGAGCGCGAGCGCACCGATGTCGCCCATGAATACCTGCGCCGGATAGGTGTTGAACCACAGGAAGCCGAGGCCCGCGCCGACGATGGCGCCGCAGAACACCGCGAGCTCGCCCGCGCCCGGCACCGCGGTGATCTGCAGGTAGCCGGCGAACACGGCGTTGCCGCTCAGATACGCGAAGATCGCGAGCGCGCCGGCCACCATCACCGCCGGTCCGATCGCCAGTCCATCGAGCCCGTCGGTGAGGTTCACCGCGTTGCTCATGCCGACGATCATCAGGTAACCCAGCACGACGAAGCCGCCGGCGCCCAGCGGCAGCGCCACGGTCTTGAAGAACGGCACGTGGAAGGCGGTCACGGTGGGCGAATGCGCCAGCCGATACAGCAGGATGGCCGCGGTCACGCCGAGCACCGTCTGCCAGAGATACTTCCAGCGCGCGATCAGGCCGCGCGAGTTGCCGACCACGAGCTTCAGGTAGTCGTCGTAGAAACCGATCAGGCCGAAGCCGATCGTGACGCCGAGCGCGATCAGCACGAAGCGATTGACGAGATCGCCCCACAGCACGGTCGTGACCACGACCGCGAAGATGATCAGCAGCCCGCCCATCGTCGGCGTGCCGGCCTTGGGCAGGTGCGATTGCGGGCCATCGGTGCGCACCACCTGGCCGATCTGGTAGCGCGACAGGCGTGTGATCATGAACGGGCCGACCAGCAGCGCAATGGCCAGCGCCGACATGGTCGCGAGGATCGAGCGCAACGTCAGGTACGAGAAGACGTTGAACAGCGTGAAGTGCACCGCCAGATGCTTGGCCGCCCAGTAGAGCATCTACACGGCCCTCCGCACGGCGCCGCCGCCGTTCCCCTCGCCGCCGCCGGTGGCCGTGAGCGCTGCGACCAGCCGTTCGAGCCGGTTGACGCGCGAACCCTTGACCAGCAGCCGCACGTCGCCCTGCAGCGCGTCGCCGACCGAGCGCGCCAGCGCGTCGATATCGGTATGCCGCTCGGCCCCCGCGCCGAACGTGTCGGCGGCGAGCGCGGCCAGCGCGCCGTAGGTGTACAGCCGCTCGACGCCGAGCGAACGCGCCAGCGCGCCGAGCTCGCGGTGGCGGTCGGCGGCCTGCGCGCCGAGCTCGGCCATGTCGCCGAGCACGAGGTGGCGGCGGCCGGCGAGTTCCGCCAGCACTTCGAGCGCCGCGCGCGCCGAGCTCGGGTTGGCATTGTACGAGTCATCGATCAGCCAGGCGCCACCGGCGAGCGGCTTGAACTGCAATCGCCCGGCCACCGACTGCACCGCGCCGAGGCCGACGGCCACCTGCTGCGGCGTGGCGCCGGCGGCGAGCGCGGCGGCGGCGGCGGCGAGCGCATTGCTGATGTTGTGGCGTCCCGCCAGCGCGAGCGCGACCGGCGCGGAACCCCGGGGGCTGCGCAGCGTGAAACGGGTGGCGAAGCCGTTTGCGTCCGCCTCCAGCCGCACGTCGGTGGCGCGCACTGCGGCGTCCGGCGCAAAGCCGAAATCGACCACGCGCGCACGCGTCATGTTCCGCCACAGCGGCGCGTAGGCATCGTCGGCATTGATGACCGCGACGCCGTCGGCGGCGAGCCCGGCGACCATCTCGCCCTCGGCGCGCGCCACGCCTTCGAGGTTGCCGAAGCCCTCGAGGTGCTCGGCGCCGGCATTGGTGATCAGGCCGATGGCCGGACGTGCGAGCGCTGCCAGTGCGGCGACTTCACCGGCGCGATTCGCGCCGATTTCGATGACGGCGTACGGGTAGCGCGCCGCCAGCCGCAGCAGCGTCAACGGCACGCCAAGGTGATTGTTGAGATTGCCGCGCGTCGCCAGGCACGCGCCGCGCTGCGCGAGGATCGCGGCCAGCATTTCCTTGGTGGTGGTCTTGCCGTTGCTCCCGGCCACGCCCAGCACGGTGCCGGCGTAATCGGCACGCCAGGCCGCGCCGGCACGCGTGAGCGCCTGCGCGACGTCGGCCACCAGGATCTGCGGCAAGCCGGCATCACAGGCGCGGCTCAGCAGCGCGCCCGCGGCGCCGGCCCGTGCGGCCG
>JAGWPD010000218.1 GCA_028870705.1 Gammaproteobacteria bacterium | reverse complement strand
TGCGAATCACCGGCCGGTGGCGTGGCGGCGGGCTGCTGGCCGCAGGCGGCGAGCGCCAGCACGGCGCAGGCGGCGATCAGGATGCGGGCGGTGCTGTTCATCAGCGCATCCCCTGCACGTAGGAGGCGAGGTTGCGCATGTCCTCTTCGCTGAGCCGCGCGGCGATCGTGTGCATGATGTTGCCGGCGTCACCACCATAGCTGACGCCCTGCTCGTTCTTCGAGTAGCGCACGTCGGCGCTGTAGGCGTTGAGCTGCTTGACCACGTATACGGCCTCCTGCGCGCGCAGCGCCGGATAGCCAGCCGCTGGGTTGCCGTGGCCGGTCGGCCCGTGGCAGGCGGCGCAGGCCGGGATCGAGCGCGCGGCATCGCCGAACCGGTAGATCTTCTCGCCGGCCTTCCAGTACGAGGGATCGGCCTCGAGGCCGCTGGGCGTCTGCTGCGAGAAGTAGGCGGCCACGTTCTCGATATCGGCGTCGCTGAGCGTCGAGGCCATCGGCGGCATCATTGCGGCCGAGGCGTCACCGGGCTTGCCGGTGCGGTGGCCGTCGTGCAGCAGGTGCAGCTGGTGCTCGATATAGGCGGCATTCTGGCCCGCCAGGCGCGGCCATTCGGGATTGCTGCTGTTGCCGTTGAGGCCGTGGCAGGCCACGCAGGCGTTGGCCACCACGGCACCGGCCTCGGCCGAGCCCTTCGACCAGGACAGCGGCGCCGCGAGCAGCAACAACGCGCAACAGGCGAGACGAATGGACGCAGTCATGATGTAACCCGTATCGTGGTGTCGCGGAATTGTACACCAGGCCCCGCGCACTCTACATTCACCCGGTGAGCACCTATCCGCACGCGGCGCTGCTGCTGAGCGCCGCCCAGCCCAGCCATTTCCCGCCCGATGCCGGCGCTGAAGTCGCCTTCGCCGGCCGCTCGAACGCGGGCAAGTCGAGCGCCATCAATGCGCTGACCGGCCGGCGCTCGCTCGCTCGCACCGCCAAGACGCCGGGGCGCACGCGCTTGCTGAATTTCTTCGAGCTCCTGCCCGGTTGCCGCATCGTCGATCTGCCGGGCTATGGCTACGCGGAAGCGAGCGCCGCCGAGCGCGCCAGCTGGGCGCCGATGACCACGGCGCTCGCCGCGCGCGCCTCCCTCCGTGGCCTGTTCCTGATCGTCGACAGCCGCCGCGGCCTGCTCGAGGGTGACGCGGCGTTGATCGCCTGGGCGGAGGCCGTGCATTGCCCGGTGCATGTGCTGCTCAGCAAGACCGACAAGCTCAAGCGAACTGAACTGAGGCAAGCCCTCGCCGCCGCAACGGCAGTACTCGCCGGGCGCGCCACCGTGCAGGCATTTTCGGCCGTGGACGGCACCGGGCTCGAGCAAGCGCGGCGCCAGCTGCATCACTGGCTGCAGAAAATAAAAGGCCCCGGTGGCTAGAAATCTGGGGGGATAAGCCACCGGGGCAGAGCAGCCCGCTTAGGGAGGGAAGCGGGGAGCGCCTTACTCTGCGCTCACAATCGATCAGAGTTCTGCTCGCCCGGTTAGTTCCCTGCCCGGGGCGCCTGATTCAAAGAAAAGTGTAAGTCAGCCCCAGCGACAGCAGCGTCGGCCGGGCGGCCGCCCGCGCGTCGAAGGCCTCGTATTCGAGCCGGGCCGACAGGCCGGTGAAATGCACCTGCACGCCGGCGCCGTAGGCCAGGTCGCTCCCGGAAGTGTGCACCGACAGCGTCGGCGCCGAGGCGTCGGTCTTCCACGACACGTAGCCGAGCTTGCCGTAGACGTCGACCACGGGGATTGGCAGGAACACGAGCGCGAAGCCGTCGGCGGCCTTGGTTTTCGCCTGCGCGCTGCCGAGCGTGGCGGTGCCCAGCTCGACGTAGTTCAGTTCCACCGCCAGCAGGCTCAGCGGGCGGATGCCGGCGATCAGCTTGTAGCCCTGGTCGCGATCCTTGAAGTTGAAGTTGCCGTTGCGAATGCCGCTCTCGGACTGGCCGAGCGAGCCGCCAAGGTAGAAACCCTTGTCGACACTGAAGGCGGGGGTGGCCGCGGCGGCGAGCGCCAGGGCGGCGGAGAAGGCGAGGATTCGTGGCTGCATCGGCTGGTCCCGGCATGGCAGAGCGCGGTCCGCTCCAGACTGCCTGGCAGTGTACGGCCGGTCGCCGGCGCGCGCCCCTGTCGGCACGCGGCGACGCTTTCGCGACATATTAGTGGGCCTGGTCCCAGTTCGCGCCATGCCCGACGTCGACCTTCAGCGGGACGCGCAGCGTAGCGGCACCGGCCATCAGTTCGCGCACGCGCCCGGCGGCGGCGTCCAGGAAATCGCTGCGCACCTCCAGCACCAGTTCGTCGTGCACCTGCATCAGCAGGCGCGCCGGCACGTCCGGCTGCTGGCACCAGGCGTCGACGCCGAGCATCGCGCGCTTGATGATGTCCGCGGCCGTGCCCTGCATCGGCGCATTGATCGCGCTGCGCTCGGCGTACTGCTGCAGCGAGCGGTTGCGGGAATTGATCTCCGGCAGGTACAGCCGCCGGCCGTAGACGGTCTCGACGTAGCCGTCGCGTCTCGCGCGCGCCCGCGTGTCGTCCATGTAGCGGCGCACGCCCGGATAGCGCGCGAAGTAGAGTTCGACGTATTGCGCGGCAGCGCTCCGTTCGATGCCGAGCTGCCGGGCGAGACCGAAGGCCGACATGCCGTAGATCAGCCCGAAGTTGATCGCCTTGGCCGAGCGGCGCTGGTCGGCGCTGACGGCCTCGGGCGCCACGCCGAACACTTCCGCGGCGGTCGCGCGGTGGATGTCCTGGTCGGCGGCGAAGGCGCGCAGCAGCCCTGCATCACCCGACAGGTGCGCCATGATGCGCAGCTCGATCTGCGAATAGTCCGCGGCCAGCAGCAGGTGGCCGGGAGGCGCGATGAACGCCTGGCGGATGCGGCGGCCCTCGGGCGTGCGGATCGGAATGTTCTGCAGGTTCGGATCCGTCGACGAGAGCCGGCCGGTGGCGGCGACCGCCTGGTGGTACGAGGTGTGCACGCGTCCGGTATGCGGATCGATCTGGTCGGGCAGTTTCTCCGTGTAGGTTGAACGGAGCTTGGCCAGCTCGCGGTAATCGCGGATCAGCTTCGGCAGCGCGTGCTCCTGCGCCAGTTCCTCCAGCACATCGTCGGCCGTCGATGGCTGGCCGGTCGGCGTCTTGCGCAACACCGGGAGCTCGAGCTTCTCGAACAGGATCTGCTGCAGCTGCCGGGGCGATTCGACGTTGAATTCCTGCCCGGCCTCGCGCTGCGCCTCGGCGCCGAGTTCCACCAGGCGCTGCGCCAGCTCGCTGCTCTGCTGCCTGAGCATCGCGCGGTCGATCAGCACGCCGCCGCGCTCCATGCGCTGCAGCACCGGCACCAGCGGCTGCTCGATCTCGGTGTACAGCCGCGCCAATTCAGGAATCGCCTCGAGCTGCGGCCACAGCTGCTGGTGCAGACGCAGCGTGATGTCGGCGTCCTCGGCGGAATATTCGGCCGCGGTCTCGACGCTGACCTGGTCGAAGCCGATCTGCTTCGCGCCCTTGCCGGCGACCTCCTCGAAGTGGATGGTGCGGATCCCCAGGTACCGCTCGGACATCGAGTCCATGTCGTGCCGGGTCGCGGTGCTGTTGAGCACGTAGGATTCCAGCATCGTGTCGTAGCGCTGGCCGCGCAGGCTGATGCCGTGGTTCTCGAGCACGTGCATGTCGAATTTCATGTGCGCGCCGACTTTCGCGTGCGCGGGATCCTCGAGCAGCGCGCGGAGCGCCTCGAGCACGCGCGTGCGATCGAGCTGCTCGGGCGCGCCGGCATAGCTGTGCGCGAGCGGCACGTAGGCGCCGTGCCCGGGCTCGATGCAGAACGAGACGCCGACGATCTGCGCGCGCATGTAGTCGAGCCCGGTGGTCTCGGTGTCGAACGAGAACAGCGTGGCGCGCGCCAGCCGCTCGCGCCAGGCGAGCAACTGCGTCCAGTCGTCGATCAGCGCGTAGTGGCGCTCGAGCGGATCGGCGCCTGCCGGCGGCGCACCGTC
>JAGWPD010000217.1 GCA_028870705.1 Gammaproteobacteria bacterium | reverse complement strand
TGCGGGAGCGGCCATGGCCGCTGAAGCGCACTACGCTTCGCCGCTCGGGCATTTCGACGCGCGCGAGATGCTCGATGCGCTCACCACCGGCCTGATGGTGCTCGATGCGCAGCTGTGCGTCGTGTACGCGAATGTCAGCGCGCAGGACCTGCTTTCCCTGAGCCTGCGCCAGACGCGCGGCCATCCGGTCAGCGAGCTGTTCGCCGCGCCCCAGTCGCTGATCGAACTGCTGCGCCGCGCGCTCGGCAGCGGCGAGACCTGCGCCGGGCACGAATTCACGCTCACGCCGATCGCCACGCTCCCGGCGGCACCGCTCGCGATCGTCGTCGACATCACCGCGACACCGCTCACCGGCCAGGTCACCGGCATGCACCTGCTGCTCGAGCTGACCGATGCGCGCACGCGCCAGCGGATCACGCGCGAGACCGAACTGCTCTCGCGCGTCGACGGCAACCGCCTGATGGTGCGGCAGCTCGCGCACGAAATCCGCAATCCACTCGGCGGACTGCGCGGGGCGGCACAGCTCCTCGAGCGTGAACTGGCCGAGCCGGGCCTGAAGGAATACACCACCGTCATCATCAACGAGGCCGACCGGCTGCGCGCGCTGGTCGACACGATGCTCGGGCCGGCCGGTCCGCCCCGCAAGCAGGCACTGAGCGTGCACGAGCTGTGCGAGCACGTGTACCAGCTGCTGCGGAGCGAGGCGCCGCCCGAAGTGCAGATCGAGCGCGACTACGATCCGAGCGTGCCGGACGGGCGCTTCGACCGGAACGAGATCATCCAGGCGCTGCTCAACATCGGCCGCAACGCGCTGCAGGCGCTCGCCGGCCACGGGCGCCTGCTGCTGCGCACCCGCACGCTCTCGAACCTGAACATCGGCCCGACGCGTCACCGGCTGGTGGTGTGCGTGCAGCTCGAAGACGACGGGCCGGGCGTGCCCGCCGACCTGCACAAGACGCTTTTCTATCCGCTGGTCACGGGCAAGGCCGAGGGCACGGGCCTCGGCCTGTCGGTCGCGCAGGACATGGTGGCGCGGCACGGCGGCATCATCGAATTCGAGAGCCGCCCGGGGCTGACTGTTTTCTCGATCCTGTTACCGCTGGAGGAAAGCGCATGAACGCCGAACTGCTGCAGGTCTGGCTGGTCGATGACGACGCCTCCATCCGCTGGGTGCTCGAGCGCGCGCTGCGGAACGGTGGCATGTCGACGACCGCGTTCGAAGCGGCGGAGCCGGTACTGACCGCCCTGCGTACGGGCTCGCCCGATGTGCTGATCACCGACGTGCGCATGACCGGCCAGTCGGGCATCGACCTGTTGAAGCGCGTGCACGCCAGTCACCCGGAGCTGCCGGTGATCGTGATGACCGCGCATTCGGACCTGGGCACCACGGTCTCGGCCTACGAGAGCGGCGCGTTCGAATACCTGCCGAAGCCCTTCGACATCGACCACGCGGTCGACCTGGTGCGCCGCGCCGCGCAGGCCGGTGACAAACCGGCGGGCGAGAGCAACGGACGGAGCGCGGCGATGCCGCTGCTCGGCCGCGCGAGCGCGATGCAGCAGGTGTTCCGCGCGATCGGGCGCCTGTCAAAGACCAGCGTCAACGTGCTGATCACCGGCGAGTCGGGCACCGGCAAGGAACTGGTGGCGCGCGCGCTGCACGAGCACAGCCCGCGCGCGCAGCAGCCGTTCATCGCGCTCAACACCTCGGCGATCGCCGCCGAGCTGCTCGAGTCCGAACTGTTCGGCCACGAGAAGGGCTCGTTCACCGGCGCTGACAGCCTGCGCCGCGGCCGCTTCGAGCAGGCGGACGGCGGCTCGCTGTTCCTCGATGAAATCGGCGACATGTCGCTCTCGCTCCAGACGCGGCTGTTGCGCGTGCTGGCCGAGGGCGAGTTCTACCGCGTCGGCGGGCAGCAACCGATCAGGGTCGACGTGCGCGTGATCGCCGCCACGCACCAGAACCTCGAGGCGCGCTCGCGCTCCGGGCAATTCCGCGAGGACCTGTTCCACCGCCTGAACGTGATCCGCATCGAGTTGCCGCCGCTCCGTGCGCGCAGGGAGGACATCCCCGACCTGCTGCGCCACTACCTGCAGGTCGCCGCGCAGGAACTCGGCGTCGAGGCCAAGACGCTCGAGCCGGCGGCGATCGACAGGCTGGTGGCTTACGATTGGCCGGGCAACGTGCGCGAGCTGGTGAATTTCTGCCGCCGCGCGACCGTGCTCGCGCCGGGCAGCGAGATCCGCATCGCGGACCTCCCGGCGGCCGTCAACGGCATCGCCGGCACCAGCGCCGCGCCGGCGGACTGGCCCGGCCTGCTCACCGCATGGGCGCAACGGCACGCCACGCAGCCGGGCGCGAAGCCGATCCTCGATGTGGCGATGCCGGAGTTCGAGCGCACGCTGATCCGCGTGGCGCTCGCGCACACGCAGGGCCATCGGCAGGAAGCGGCACGGCTCCTGGGCTGGGGACGCAACACTCTGACGCGCAAGCTCCGCGAGCTCGGCATGGACGAGACCGGGGCCTGAGCCGCCGCCAGCGGCGCCTCAGCCTGCGGGCGGCGGCGCGCCGGGAGGCGCGCCAGCCGGGGCATCGCGCGGGATGAAGATCCACAGCAGGATGTAGAAAAGCAGGCCGACGCCGAAATAGAACGTCGTCGCGCAGAAGATCACGCGCCAGGCCCACGAGGGCAGCCCGGTGTGCGCGCCGAGTCCGCCGCAGACGCCGCCGATCACGCGGTCGGTGGACGACAGCGTCAGGCGGTGCAGGAAGCCGCTGTGCGCGCCGCCGCCAGCGCCGGCCGTTCCGCCAGCGCCGCCGAGCGCGCGCGCCTTCGCCTGCGCATACTCGGCCTCCGAGAGCGCGCCGCTGGCGCGCAGGGCCTGTAACCGTTCGAGTTCATCCGTGACGCTCATGATGCTTTAACTCCCCAGGGTGCCCACAAGTTGCTGCACGCCCGCGAGGCCCCGCTCGGCCAGGTAGGCGGCGATGCCGCGGTTGATGTCCTTGCAGGCCAGCGGCTCGTAGAACAGCGCGGTGCCGACGCCAACGAGGTCGGCGCCGGCGATGATGAATTCCAGCGCGTCGGTGGCGTTGCCGATGCCGCCCTGGCCGATGATCGGGATGCGGTGCGGGGCGGCCACCTCGCGCACCTCGCGCACCTTCAGCAGCGCGATCGGCTTGATCGCCGGACCCGACAGCCCACCCTGGCCGTTGCCGAGCACCGCCCTGCGCGTGCGCACGTCCACGGCCATGCCCATCACGGTGTTGATCACCGCGAAGGCGTCGGTGCCGGCCTCGATGCAGCGGCGCGCGTTGTCGCGGATGTCGGTCTGGTTGGGCGACATCTTGGTGATCAGCGGCTTCTTCGTGACCGCGCGGCAGGCAGCCACCACGCGCGCCGACATCTCCGGCACATTGCCGAACTGCACCCCGCCTTCCTTGACGTTGGGACAGGAGATGTTGATCTCGATGGCATCGATTGGCGAATCATCGAAGCGCCGCGTCACCTCGACGTATTCCTCGATGGTCGAGCCGCAGGCGTTGGCGAAGAAGCGCGTCTCGCTGAAATCGAGCGAGGGCAGGATCCCGCGCACCACGGCCTCGACGCCCGGGTTCTGCAGGCCGATCGCATTGAGCATGCCCTCATACGTCTCGGCCACCCGGTGCGGCGGATTGCCGAGCCGTGGCTTGCCGGTCGTGCCCTTGAGCACGATCGCGCCGACGTCGCGGTTGCTGAACCCCTCGACGCGTGTGTATTCCTCGCCGAAGCCGACGCAGCCCGAGAGCAGCACGATCGGCGATGCCAGCTCCAGCCCGCAGAAGCGCGTGGCGAGCACGCCGCCGGAAGTCAGCTCATTCGCGCCGGCAGCGGCGGCGTCGTGCGCGGCGGCGGGGGGCGGGGCCGGGGTCTCGACGCTCATGGCCGCCGATTATCGCCCGAAACCGCATGCTTGAGGTGATTCTGTACCAGCCGGAGATCCCGCCGAACACCGGCAACATCATCCGGCTGTGCGCCAACACCGGCGCGCGCCTGCACCTGGTCGAGCCGCCGGGCTTCAGCTAATCAAACTCGGGCTTGATCGGCCGCAGCATCAGGCCCTGCACCACCTGGTCGGCGCTCATGCCATCGTACAGCACCGCGTGGATGCCCTCGCAGATCGGCATCGTCACGCGTTCGCGCTGCGCCACCGCGCGCAGCGCGCGCGCCGCCTTGTAGCCCTCGACCACCTGGCCGATTTCAGCGAGCGCGGCTTCGGCGCCGCCGCCCCTGGCGAGCAGCAGGCCGAAGCGCCGGTTGCGCGACTGGTTGTCGGTGCAGGTGAGCACCAGGTCGCCCAGGCCCGCCAGTCCCATGAAGGTCTCGCGCTGCGCGCCGAGCGCCACGCCGAGCCGCGTCATCTCGACCAGGCCGCGCGTGATCAGCGCGATGCGCGAGTTGGCGCCGTAGCCCAGACCGTCGGAGAGGCCGGCGCCGATCGCGAGCACGTTCTTGACCGCGCCGCCGACTTCCACGCCCACGATGTCAGTGGAGGTGTAGGCCCGGAACACCGCGGTCGAGAAATCGTGCGCGAGCTGCGCGGCGTAATCGGCGTCACGCGATGCGATCGTCATCGCGGTCGGGAGCCCGGCGCCGACCTCGCGTGCGAAGGTGGGACCGGAGAGCACCGCGGTGAGCCGGCCCGTGCCCAGCACCTCGCGCGCCACTTCCGCGGGCAGCCGGCCGGTGCTGATCTCGAAGCCCTTCGTGGCCCAGCACAGCCGCTGTCCCGGGGTGAGCTGGTCCCGGATCGAGCTCAGCAGGTCGCGGAACGCGTGGCTCGGCACGACGACGAGCACGTCATCGGCGCCGCGCAGCGCCGCGCCGACTTCGAGCGCCACCTCGAGGCCATCGGGGAACGCGGCTTCGGGCAGGTAGCGTTCGTTGCGGCGCGCGCTCGCCATCGCCGCGCCATGCTGCGGTGAGCGGCCCCACAGCCGCACCGCATTGCCGGCGCGCGCGCACTGGATCGCGAGCGCCGTGCCCCAGGAGCCGGCGCCGAGCACCGCGATCCGCGAGGGTGGCGCGAGGACGGTCACGCGAAGGCCGGCATCGTTGCGTTGCCGCGGATCTAGTTGGTGGCGGCGCTGCCCGGTTCGGGGTTGTTGGCCGCGAACAGCGCCTCGAAGTTCACCGGCGGCAGCAGCAGCTGCGGAAAGCCGCCGAGACTGACGAGCTGCGAGACGACCGCGCGCACGTACGGGAACAGCACGCCCGGGCAGACGATGCCGGCCGCGCGGCGGAAGTCGCCATCCGACAGGTTCTGCATGACGAACGCGCCCGCCTGCTTCACCTCCACCAGGAACGCCGTCTGCTCGCCGAGCTTGGCGGAGACGGTCACGGTGAGCACCACCTCGCGCAGGTCGCCCTCGATGATGTTGACGGCGGTGTTCAGGTCGAGGCCAATCGCCGGGTTCCAGTCCGGGGTCACGCGCGGGCCCTGCGGCGCCTCGAAGGAACAATCCTTCAGGTACACGGCCTGCAGTGCGAGTTGCCCGATCGCGCCGGCGGCGGCGCCCGTGGCGGGCGGTGCTGATTCGATGCTCATCGCTGGTCTTCCTTGGGTTGTGTTGCGGTCAATTTAAGTTGCAGCGGCGGCCTCGAGCTCAGGCTCCGGCCAGCAGCGCGTCGAGTTCGCCGCGCTGCTCGAGCTCGGTCAGTTCATCCGCGCCGCCGACGTGCCGCGCGCCGATGAAGATCTGTGGCACGGTGCGGCGTCCGCTGCGCTCGCTCATCTCGGCTCGCCGCGCCGGGTCACCCTCGACGCTGATCTCCGTATAGACGGCGCCCTTGCGATCCAGGAGCTGCCGCGCGCGTTCGCAATAGCCGCACCAGGATGTGGTGTACATTTCAATCGTCGGTGCGGCCATCGGCGCAGGGATCCGGCAGCTGCAGCGGCGGACTGGACGGCGGCCCGCGCGTCAGTCGCGCGCGACCGGCAGCTGCTCGGCGCGCCATGCGCGCAGGCCCCCGCGCAGGTTGGCCACCTGGCTGAACCCCTGCTGCGCGAGCGTGCGCATCGCCGCCGCCGCGCTCGCGCCGCGCTCGCAGTAGACGACCAGCGGCTTGTCCCGGTAGCGCTTGAGCGCATCGAGGCTTTGGCCAAGCTGGCCGGCGGGCACGCTGCGCGCGCCGCGGATGTGGCCGGCCGCGTAGTCCTCGGCGCTGCGCAGGTCGAGCACCGCGGCGCCCTGGTTCATCAGCCGCACCACCTCCTGCGCGCCGATCGCGCCGGCGCTGCGCGCGCGTTCGCGGAATTCGTACACCAGCACGGCGATCGCCGCCGCCACGGCGAACAGCGCCAGTGACTGGTGATGGGCGAAATATTCGAGCAGGCGCTGCATGATGGGTCCGCGGTCCTTCAAGGGCCGGCTGGCCTGCGGCCAGCAAACGGCCGCGCATTATAGCCCTGCTGCGTTAGACTTTTCGCATGGCACCGGGGCAGGCGGCGAATTTTCAGGTTCTTTGGCTGCTGCTGGCGGTCCTGTGCGCTGCGCCGTGGCTGCTGCCGGCCGCGGCCGGGCCCGCGGCCGCGGCCGACCAGGGCCAGACCCGGGCGCAGCTGCGCTCGCTCCGGGAGCGCATCGAGCGGGTCAGCCGGGAAGTCAGCCAGGATGCGATCCAGCGCGACCGGCTGGCGCGCGACCTGCGCAGCGCGGAACTCGCGGTCGCGGCCACGCGCACCGATCTCGATGCGCTGCGCGCGCAGGAGCAGGCCCATGGTGAACGCCGCGCGACGCTGGCTGCCGAACGCGCCCGGGTCAATGCCGCGCTGGCGGCCGAACGCGCCAGCCTGGCCGCGCAGCTGCGCGTCGCCTACCGCATCGGTCCGCACGAGTCGCTCCAGCTGCTGCTCAACCAGCGCGACCCGGCCGCCGCCGCGCGCATGTACGCGTGGTATGGCTACTTCGGCCGCGCGCGCGCCGCGCAGATTGCGGGGATCCAGCAGCAGGTGCAACGCATCGACACGCTCGATGCGGCGCTCGCCGACCAGGAGCGCGCACTGGGGCAGCTGCGCAGCGCCCGGGCGCAGCGGCTCACGCAGCTCGAGGCTGGACGTGCGCAGCGTGCGCGTGCGCTCGACAGCCTGCAGGCCGAAGCGCGCTCGCGCGTGGCGAGCCTGGCGCGGCTGCGCGCGCAGCAGGCCAGCCTGGAGAAACTCCTGCGCGAGCTGGCCCGTGCCG
>JAGWPD010000216.1 GCA_028870705.1 Gammaproteobacteria bacterium | reverse complement strand
GAGCCTGGGGATGGGTCCATCCACCCAGGCGCTGATGGACGAGCTGATCCACACGCCGCACGGCATCCTGCTGGTCACCGGACCGACCGGTTCCGGCAAGACCACCACGCTCTACGCCGCGCTCGAACGGCTGAATGACAACACGCAGAACATCATGACCGTCGAGGATCCGATCGAGTACTACATCGACGGCATCGGCCAGACGCAGGTCAACACGAAGGTCGAGATGACCTTCGCGCGCGGGCTGCGCGCGATCCTGCGCCAGGACCCGGACGTGGTGATGGTCGGCGAGATTCGCGACCTCGAGACCGCGCAGATCGCGGTGCAGGCCTCGCTCACCGGGCACCTGGTGCTCTCGACGCTGCACACCAACACCGCCGCCGGCGCGCTGACGCGGCTGCGCGACATGGGGATAGAGCCCTTCCTGCTTTCCTCCAGCCTGATCGGCGTGCTGGCGCAGCGCCTGGTGCGCGTGCTGAACCCGGAAACGCGCCAGGGGTTCACGGCCGGCGACTACGAGCGCCGCCTGCTCGGGCTCGAGCCCGGAGCGCCCTCGCCGATGCTGTACCGGCCGGCGCCCGGCCCCGGCGGCTACCGCGGCCGCACCGGCATCTACGAGCTGATCGTCGTCGACGATGCGATGCGCACGATGATCCACGATGGCGCGAGCGAGCAGGAGCTCGAGCGCCGCGCGCGCCGGCAGACACCCTCGATCCGCGACGATGGCCTGGGCAAGGTGGTGCGCGGCACGACCACGATCGAGGAAGTCCTGCGCGTCACGCGCGAGGACTAAGGCCTGGCCCGGTACGCATGGGCGCTTTCGAGTACACCGCGCTCGATGCCGCCGGCCGCTCCCACAAGGGCGTGCTGGAAGGCGATACGGCGCGTCACGTGCGCGCGCTCCTGCGGGACAAGGCGTTGCTCCCGGTCACGGTCGCGGAGGTTGCGGCGCAGGAATCGCGCAGCCAGCGCGCGGCGCGCGGCTGGAGCCTGCGGCGGCGCGTCTCCACCGCAGAACTCTCGCTGCTCACGCGGCAGCTGGCGACGCTGGTGCGCGCGGCGCTCCCGCTGGAAGAAGCGCTGCTCGCGGTCTCGCAGCAGACCGAGCGCGCGCGCGTGCAGGGCATCCTGCTCGGGGTGCGCGCCCGCGTGATGGAAGGCCACACGCTCGCCGATGGGCTGGCCGACTTCCCGCGCGTATTCCCGGAGATCTACCGCGCCACCGTGGCCGCGGGCGAACAGTCCGGCCACCTCGACACGGTGCTCGAGCGCCTCGCCGACTACACCGAGAGCCGCGAGGTGCTGCGCCAGAAGGTGCTGGGCGCGATGCTGTACCCGATCGTGCTGACGATGCTCAGCTTCGCGATCGTCACGGCGCTGCTGGCCTACGTCGTACCCAAGGTGGTGCAGGTATTCGAGAACAGCCAGACCCGGCTCCCGCTGATGACGCGCGTGCTGGTGGCCGTCAGCGACCTGATCCGCCACTATGGCATCTGGACGCTGCTGCTGCTGGTCCTCGCGGGCTACCTGTTCCGGCGCTGGCTGCGCGAGCCGGATAACCTGCGGCGCGTGCATCGCTGGCTGCTGCGCGTGCCGTTGGCGGGCAAGCTGCTGCGCGGATTCAACACGGCACGCTTCACGCGCACGCTGAGCATCCTCACGGCCAGCGCAGTGCCGGTGCTCGACGCACTGCGCATTTCCGGCGAAGTCGTCACCAGCCTGCCGATGCGCGATGCCGTCACCGCGGCGACCGCGCGGGTGCGAGAAGGCGCGCCGATCGGCCGCTCGCTCGGGCAGAGCCGGCTGTTCCCGCCGATGACGATCCACCTGATCTCGAGCGGTGAATCCAGCGGCCAGCTCGAGGCGATGCTCGAACGCGCCGCGCTCAACCAGGAGCGGGAACTGGAAGGCCTGGTGACGGCCTTGACGGGCCTGCTGGGCCCATTGCTGATCGTGCTCATGGGGCTGTTCGTCATGGGCATCGTGTTCGCCATGCTGCTGCCCATATTTGAGATGAATTCGCTCATTCGCTGAAGAAAAATGTGAACCAACGCCATTGCATCGGCGCGCGGTTGGACTTATTTTCCGCACCACCAGTTGCACCATCTCGCGGTCTGGCGGCCATGGGCGGAAACTCGGAATCCGAAGAGTTTGACGATGAAGACGACGGCGACGAAGGCGTCGACGACGAGGGGATCGATGTCGACCGCGTCATGAAGGACATGGAGATCGCGAAGCGGCGCGCGGCCAAGGCCGGCGAGCCCGCCTGGCGGCGCCTCGAGCGGCGCATGGAACAACAGCACACTGCCGAACTGATCAGCGACTTCGAGGACTACGACATCGGCGACGGCCACCCGCCCCGCCGGCCGAAGTCAACGCGCGCGGGCCATTAGCTGCCGCGTCTCAGCACCCCGACGACCACGCCTTCGATCAGCAGCGGCTCGCGGTGCAGGTCGACCTTGATGGGTTCGAAATCGGCATTCTCGGGCAGCAGCCACACCACCGAGCCCTGTTGCCGGTAGCGCTTGACCGTAACTTCATTTTCGAGCCGCGCGACGATGATCTGCCGGTTGCGCACCTCGCTGGTGCGGTGCACGGCGACCAGGTCGCCGTCGAGGATGCCGGCATCCTTCATGCTCATGCCGACGACCTTGAGCAGGTAGTGCGGGCGGGGCTGGAACAGCGCCGGATCGATATTCAGGTGATCGACGATGTGCTCCTCGGCCAGGATCGGCCGGCCCGCGGCGACCCGCCCGACCAGCGGCAGGCCGAGCTGTTCGCGCAGCGTGTCCTTCAGGCGGATGCCGCGCGAAGAGCCGGGCACCAGCTCGACGCAACCCTTGCGCGCGAGCGCGCGCAGGTGCTCCTCGGCAGCATTGGGCGAGCGGAAGCCGAGCTGCGCGGCGATCTCGGCGCGCGTGGGCGGCATGCCGGTGCTGACCAGCGCGGTGCGGATCAGCTGCAGCACCTGTGATTGACGCGGGGTGAGGTCTGACATGACTGTGATTATATACAGGTCTGGCCGTGCCACAAGGGCCAATCAGCGCACACTGTGAGGGCAGCTCCAGAGCGGATTAAGAGTGCGTAAAACCTGTCGCGCGGAGCCGACAGATGCATGGTTATGCTTGCAATCCAACGCCAGATTTGGTCAAGTTGCGCCTCCGCAGATCTCCCGCGACAGCGATGTTGTGCAGGCGTGGCGCGGTATGTACTCACACGCATGAAATCAATGGGGACTTTATCAATGAACAAGGCAATTTTTGTGAAGCTGGCTGCCGCTGCCGCTGTTGTCGGTCTGGCTGGTTGCACGGACCTGAAGCCGTTGCAGGCCGAAGTTGACGCGCTCAAGACCCAGGTAGGCACGCTGCAGTCCAATCTCGCCGCTCACACGGCGGACAAGTCGGCCGAGAACGCCGCCGCCAAGGCGGGTTCTGAAGCCGCTTCCGCCGCTTCGGCCGCTGCCGCTGCCCAGAGCACGGCGAACCAGGCCCTGGCCGCCGCTCAGGCCGCCCAGTCGGGCGTCGATGCGACCAACGAGAAGATCGATCGCATGTTCAAGAAGTCGGTGTCGAAGTAAGTTACTTCGCCTGATTTCTCCGGCCCGCCGGGCCGGAAACAAAAACGCCGCGCATGTCGCGGCGTTTTTTTTGCTCGTCCGCGGCCGGCGGTCAGTAACGCACCAGCGCGGATCCCCAGGTGAACCCGCCGCCAAACGCCTCCAGCAGCAGCAGGTCGCCGCGCCTGATGCGCCCATCGCGTACGCCCGCATCGAGCGCCAGCGGCACCGAGGCGCTGGAGGTGTTGCCGTGGTCGGCGACGGTGACGATCACGCGCTCCATCGGCATGCCGAGCTTCCTGGCGGTCGCCTGGATGATCCGGATGTTGGCCTGGTGCGGCACCAACCAGGTGAGGGCTTCCTTGCCGAGCTGGTTGGCCTCGAGCGCCTCATCCACGGCGCGGCCGAGCATGTTGACCGCGATCTTGAACACTTCGCTGCCGGCCATCTTGATGAAGTCGCCCTCCGGGTGGAACCCGGCGGAAACGCCGCCCGTGCAGCGCAGCAGCTCGAGGTGCGAGCCGTCGGCATGCAGATGCGTCGAGAGTATGCCGGGCTCGTCGGCCGGCCCGAGCAGCACCGCGCCCGCCCCGTCGCCGAACAGGATGGCGGTGCCGCGATCGTTCATGTTCGTGAGCTTGGAGAGCGACTCGGCGCCCACGACCAGCGCCAGCTTCGATTCCCCGGCGCGGATGAACTTGTCGGCGAGCGAGAGCGCATAGATGAAGCCACTGCAGGCCGCCTCGACGCTGAGCGCCGGGCCGCCGAGGTTGCCCAGCCGCCCCTGCAGCATGACACCGCAGTTCGGGAATATGAGGTCCGGGGTGCAGGTGCCGACGATGATCAGGTCGACCTCGCGCGCCTCGCGCCCGGCGGCCGCGAGCGCCGCGCGCGCAGCATGCTCGGCCATGTCGACGGTGGTTTCGCCCGGCGCGACGATGTGGCGCCGCTCGATGCCGGTGCGCTCGCGGATCCAGGCATCGCTGGTATCCATGCGCTTTTCAAGATCGAAATTCGTCAGCAGGCCGGCCGGCAGATAGCTGCCGGTGCCGAGGATTCGGGCGCGCATTACGAGTGCCTGCTCCGGCGCGATCGCAGTGCGCCTAGCCCTTGTCTTCCAGCTCGGCTTTCTCGATCACTCGCTTGCCACGGTAGAAACCGTCCGGCGTGATGCAATGGCGCAGGTGGGTTTCGCCGCTCTGCGAATCGATCGACAGCGCGGGGCGCTTCAGACCGGAATGCGAACGGTGCATACCGCGCTTGGAAGGCGTCTTGCGGCTTTTCTGTACGGCCATGTCCTTAACACTCCTGACTGATCAATCGAACCACACCAACCCTAATTCCGGCCCCGTTCGAGCAGGGCGCGCAGGTCCGCGAACGGTCGCTGCGTCTCCTCGGCCGGCTCCGGCGCCGCGTTGTCCGCATCGCTCGCCGCCGGCTCGCATCGCTCGCCCGCCGCGTGCCGCGGCACGATCGGGAGCGACAGCAGCAGCTCTTCCGCAGCCAACGCCGCCAGCGTGCCATGGCTGTCGGCCGCGAGGAAGGTTTCCGTCTCCTCGGGCACGTTCTGCGCCTGCGCCTCGCTGTCGACGACCGCGACATGCGATTCGCTGGCTGCGTGCAAACGCATCTCGCCCAGGCACCGCTGGCACTGCGGCCGCAGCACCGCCTGTACCCTCACGTCGGCGACCGGCACGCCCCGCTCGCGACTGAACTGCAACCACACCCTGACGGGCCCGTCGGCGAGACTGAATTCGGCTGGAATACCCGGCAGGTCGCCCAGTGGAATCTCGAACTCGAACCGCGCGCGCATGTCGGCCAACCTGGCCAGGTCGCGCGGCTTGGACCAGCCGTTGGGCATGGGGCGCGTATGATAGGTAGGCCCGAGCGGCAAGTCAAAAGTGTATATATCTGTTAAGCCATTGTTTCTATTCGATTGATTGCCAGTAGCCGTGACTTCGCCAACGGGACTCATCCTCGCCTCCACTTCGCCCTATCGGCGCGACTTGCTCGCGCGGCTGCGCCTGCCCTTCAGCGTGCAGCGGCCGGAGGTCGACGAGGCGCCGGTGGCGGGCGAGCTGCCCGAGGCCCGGGCGCGACGCCTGGCGCTCGCCAAGGCCTTTGCAGTGTCCGCTCTCCACCCGCGTTCGGTAGTGATCGGCGCCGACCAGGTGGCCGCCTGCGAGCGCCGGGTGCTCGACAAACCCGGCAGCGCGGCGGCCGCGCGCGGACAGCTGCGCGCGCAATCGGGCCGCAACGTGCAGTTCCACAGCGCGGTCGCGCTCGTGCACCTGGAGCGAGGCTACCGTGATGACTTTGTCGATCTGACCACGGTCGTGTTCCGCGATCTCAGCGACGCGGAAATCGACGCCTACCTCGCCGCCGACCAACCTTTCGACTGCGCCGGGTCGCTGCGCAGCGAGGCGCTCGGACTGGCGCTGTGCGAGCGCGTCGAGTCGCTGGATCCCACTGGCCTCATCGGCCTGCCGCTCATCAGGCTCGCCGCCTGCCTGCGCGCGTGCGGCTACGCGTTGCCCTAGGCGGCGCACCCGCAGCCGGCCCGGCCCCGGTACCGAGCGCGTCGAGCACCGCCTTGAGATCGGCGGGGAGTGGTGCGCTGATGCTCACCTGCCCGCCCTGCGGCCAATCGAAGGACACGCTGTGCGCGTGCAGGAACATCCGCTGCAGACCGGCCGCGCGCAATGCGGCGTTGGCCGCGGCGTCGCCGTACTTGAGGTCCCCTGCGACCGGATGACCGCAATAGGCCGCATGCACGCGGATCTGGTGCGTGCGTCCGGTCTCGAGCCTCGCCTCGACGAGCGAGGCGCGCGCGCCGAACTGCTGCACCAGCCGAAAGCGGGTGCGCGCGCTCTTGCCGCCCTCGCCCACCCGCACGGTGCGCTCGCCGCCGACGCGGGCTTCCGTCTGGAGCGGCACGTCAACCAGTTTCCTGCCGAGTTCCCAGCGTCCGATGACCAGCGCCAGGTAGCTTTTCTCGACGCGGCCCTCGCGCAGCAGCTCGTGCAGGATCCGCAACGCCGAGCCCTTGCGCGCGATCATCAGGATGCCGCTGGTGTCGCGGTCGAGCCGGTGCGCGAGCTCGAGCGTTTCCTGCGCACGCGCGGCGCGCAGCGCTTCGATGATGCCGTAGGTCAGGCCGCTGCCACCGTGCACCGCGAGTCCGGCGGGCTTGTCGATCACCAGGAGCCGTTCGTCCTCGTGCACGATGGCTGCAGTGACGCGCGCGATCAGCGCCGGCGGTACGCGTGGGCCCGTGCCGGTCGCAATCGCCTGCGCGGTCTCGGAACGCTCCCGGACTGGCGGCACGCGGATCCTGTCGCCCTCGACGAGCCGCTGCTCCGGGCCGCAGCGCTTGCCGTTGACGCGCACCTCGCCCTTGCGGATAAGCCGAAAGATGCGGGTGCGCGGCACGGATGGCAGTAGCCGCGCGAGCGCCTTGTCGAGCCGGACTCCGGCCTCCTCGCCGCCCACCTGGTGGTGCTGGACGCGCGAGCGCGAACCGTGGGCTGCCGAGCGCGTTTCGGGCATGTAATGCGGGTCCCTTGTTGAGCTCAGGCTAAATCGTTGTTTCTAAAGCTCGCCGCCGCTATACTCCCCGGGTCCCGCAGCGGATCCAGGCCTTGTCAAAGAGCCCTGAGGTCACGCGCGGCGGCAAGTTCGCGGGCTCGCAAGCGGTCCGCATAGTAGTTGGTCCTCGAGTACGAGGCCATCGCAAGAGATTGGCCGACCTAGGGTCATACGGGCCTCGTCATTCAAAGCTGCTCCCGGTTTCACGGTAGAGCCTGAGGACGAACGCCCCGACTGGTCAGCAAACCTCAAGATTTTCCGGCGCTGCCAGACACGGCGGCAGATTACCAACGATGCCCCACCGCACGCGCCGCCAATCAATCTTCGGGTTCCCAAGCTGTCCGCCTGACGCCGCAGCGCCGCCTGTTCCCAGGCATGGCGCTGTCCGGTCGGTCCCTCACGCAAAAGTAGCAGGGACAAATGAAGAGAATGCTCATCAATGCAACTCAGCAGGAAGAGTTGCGCGTCGCACTGGTTGACGGCCAGAAGTTATACGACCTGTCGATCGAGATCCCGTCCAAGGAACAGAAGAAGGCCAACATCTACAAGGCGCGCATCTCGCGCGTCGAGCAGTCGCTCGAGGCCTGTTTCGTCGATTATGGCGCCGCCCGGCACGGGTTCCTGCCGCTCAAGGAAATCTCCAAGGAGTACTTCAAGGGCCAGGCGCAGGGCGGGCGCATGAACATCCGCGAGCTGGTCAGCGAGGGCCAGGAACTGCTGGTGCAGGTCGAGAAGGAAGAACGCGGCACCAAGGGCGCGGCGCTCACCACGTTCATCAGCCTGGCGGGCCGCTTCCTCGTGCTCATGCCCAACAGTCCGCGCGCCGGCGGCGTTTCGCGCCGCATCGAGGGCGAAGACCGCGACCAGATGCGCGAGGTCATGAGCCAACTGAACGTGCCGGACGGCATGGGCGCGATCATCCGCACGGCCGGCGT
>JAGWPD010000215.1 GCA_028870705.1 Gammaproteobacteria bacterium | reverse complement strand
TGCGAACCATCCTCGGCCTGCGCCGGCCGGACGCCGGCAGCGTGAAATTGTTCGGCGAGAACCTGCACGACCTGCCGGAATACCAACGCGTCGCGATCGAAAGCCGTTGCGGCGTGCTGTTCCAGAACGGCGCGCTGTTCTTCATGGAGATGAAGTGGTGAACGCCGCCGCGCCGCGCGAAATCCTGGTCGAGGTGCGCGGCCTGCGCAGCCAGTTCGGCGCGCAGGTGGTGCACGAGAACCTCGACCTCGACGTCTTCCGCGGCGAAATCCTCGGCGTGGTCGGCGGTTCGGGCTCCGGCAAGTCGGTGCTGCTGCGTACGATCCTCGGCCTGCGCCGCCCCGACGCCGGCAGCGTGAAGCTGTTTGGCGAGAACCTGCACGACCTGCCCGAAGACCGGCGGGTCGCGGTCGAGCGCCGCTGCGGCGTGCTGTTCCAGAACGGCGCACTGTTTTCCTCGCTGACCGTGAGCGAGAACGTCCGGGTTCCGCTGATGGAGCACACCACGCTCACGCTGCACGACGCGCTGCGCGTGGCCGCGCTCAAGATCGCGCTGGCCGGCCTCGGCCCCGAGGTGCGCCACAAGTTTCCCGCCGAGCTTTCCGGCGGCATGCGCAAGCGCGCCGCGCTGGCCCGTGCGCTGGCGCTGGACCCCGACATCGTGTTCCTCGACGAGCCGACCTCGGGGCTCGACCCGATCGCGGCGGGCGCCTTCGACCAGTTGATCCGCACCCTGCGCGACGCGCTGGGGTTGACCGTGTTCATGATCACCCACGACCTCGATTCGCTGCACGCGATCTGCGATCGCGTCGCGGTGCTGGCGCACAAGCGCGTGATCGTGGCCGATGCGCTGGACAAGGTGGAACGCTTCGACGACCCTTGGATACGCGAATACTTCCAGGGTCCCCGCGGACGCGCCGCGCAGTCCATCAAGGCGCTCGCATGAGGTAGCAACATGGAAACCAAGGCTCATCATGTCCTCATCGGCGCCTTCACCCTCGTGGTGGTGGCGCTGGTGGTGCTGTTCGCGCTGTGGCTGGGCAAGACCAGCCTCAGTCGGCAATACCACTATTACGACATCGTGTTCACCGAATCCGTCACCGGTTTGTCCAAGGGCAGCCCGGTGCAATACAACGGCATCCAGATCGGCGAGGTCAGCCAGTTGAAGCTCGACCCCAGGGACCCGCGCAAGGTGCTGGCGCGCATCCAGGTGGCCGCCGACACGCCCATCAAGACCGACACCCGCGCCAAGCTGGGCCTGCTGGGCCTGACCGGCGTCGCCTTCGTGCAGTTGACGGGCGGCGATCCCTCCAGCCGGCCGCTGATGCCGACCCCCGACAACCCCGTCCCGGTGATCCAGTCGGAAAGTTCGGCGCTGTCCAAGCTGCTGTCGTCGGGCAGCGACGTGGTGACCTCGTTGAACGGCATCCTCGAACGGCTGGGCAACATCGTGTCCGAGCAGAACGTGGAGCGCATCAACAGCACGCTGGAGAACATCGACCAGACCACCCGCGCGCTCGCCGCCGAGCGCGACGACCTGCGCGAACTGGTCCGGCAGGCCGCCGCGGCGTCCAAGGAACTCAACCAGACACTCGCGGGCACCAACCAGCTGGTCAACGGTCCCGGACGCGAAACCCTCGATCGCGCGGCGGCGGCGATGGCGTCGCTGCAACAAGCCACGCAGACCCTCGACAAGCTGCTGGCGGAAAACCAGGGCTCGCTGCAATCCGGCCTGCGCGGCGTGGACCAGATCGGCCCGGCGCTGCGCGAGATGCGCGCCACCCTGCGCGACATCCACCAGCTCACCAGCAAGCTGCAGGCCAATCCCGCCGGCTACCTGTTCGGCCGGGAGCAGCCGGCCGAATTCACACCGAAGCATTAAAAAGGCTCCAGCCAGTCCGGCGTTCACACCCTCCGACAAGCCGAGTGCGAACGAGCGGCCAATCGATTCCGTTCGTGGTGAGCCTGTCGAACCATGAACGGAATCAGCGAAAGATCGGGGTTCCCGAAAAGGATACGACCATGACCGCGCCCAAGCCGTTCTCCACCCTGCGCACGCTGTTAGCGTTGTGCACCCTCTCGGCGCTGCTCGCTTCCTGCTCGGTGTTGCCCCAGCGCGAACCCGTGCA
>JAGWPD010000214.1 GCA_028870705.1 Gammaproteobacteria bacterium | reverse complement strand
TGGCAATTGCTGGTGAAGCTGCATGCGCCGGCGGCCGCCGCCAATCCGGGCGCCGCGGCGGCGGCGCTGCAGCCGCTGCGGCTGCGCGTGCATGCGAACGCGCAGGTACTGCCTTCAGCATTGAACCTGCGGCTCGCCAGTGCCGGCCCGGGCATCGACGTGCCGCGCGAACGCATCGCGCGGGCCATTGCCGCGCGCGTCATCGAGCGCGATGCCGCGGCTCTGATCATCGCGCTCGCGGTCGGCGATACGCAGCGCGTTTCGAGCGAGCAGTGGCGCGTGTTCAATGCGGTCGGCATCACGCACCTGGTGGCGATATCGGGGCTCCACGTGACGCTGTTCTGCCTGGTGACGGCGTGGCTGGCGGGCCGGCTGTGGATGCGAATCGCATGGCTGCAACCGCGCCTGCCCCGGCACACCTTCGCCACGCTGATCGGCCTGGCCGCTGCGCTCGGATATGCGTTGCTGGCGGGCTGGTCGGTGCCCACCCAACGCACGCTGCTGATGCTGGCGGCGTGGCATGGACTGCGCTGGGCGGCGCGGCCGCGGCCCGCGGCGCAGACTCTGGGCGCCGGCCTGCTTGGCGTATTGCTGCTCGATCCGCTCGCGCCGCTGGCGGCGGGGTTCTGGCTGTCGTTTTTGGCCGTGGGCGCGCTGCTCGTGCTGGGTGCGCTGACGCCGGCGGCATCGCACGGCTGGCGCGGGTTGCTGCGCACGCAGGGCTATGTCACTGCCGCATTGCTGCCCGCGACGCTCGCGGTATTTGGCTCCGTGTCGCTGGCCGGCCTGGTGGTCAACCTGTTCGCGATTCCGCTGTTCAGCCTGTTATTGGTGCCGCTGATACTTTCCGCGACGCTCGCGCTGGCGATCTGGCCGGCGCTTGCGACAGCGCTGTACGGGCTGGCTGCGTTGCTCATCGGCTGCTTCTGGCCGATCCTGCACGCCATCGCCTCGGGGCCGCTGGCGCTGTTGCGAGTCGTGCCGCCCGCCTGGTGGTACCTGCTCGCGGCACTCGCGCTCGCGGTGGCCTTGCTGCCGTGGCGCCCGTGGATGCGCTGCACGGCATTGCTGGCGCTGCTGCCAGCGGCGGTGCCGGCGACCCATCGCGTGCCGCCCGGCGCCCTGATCGCTACGGTCCTCGACGTGGGACGCGGCGAAGCCGTGTTGCTGCACACCGCCGGCCACGTGCTGCTGTACGACGACGGCGAGGTCTGGGGCAGTCATGGCGCCGTCGCCGCGAACGCGCTGGCCAAGGCGCTGCGCTACTACGGCGTGCGCGCAATCGACGTACTGGTCCTGCCGCGCCTCGATGGCGACCGCGGCGCCGGTGCGCTGGCGCTGGATGCGCTGCTGCCGGTCGCCAGCCGCATGGCCGGTCGCGGCCGTGCCGCCATTGCGGATGCAGCGGCGGGCAAGGTCTTGCCGCCGGAGTTCGGCGCCTGCCAGGCCGGGGCGCGCTGGCATTGGGACGGTGTCGAATTCGAAGTGATCGAGGCGGGCTCGTGCACAATGCGCGTGCGCGTCGCCGATAGAAGCCTGCTGCTGGCAGGCTCGGCCGCGGGCATTTCAGCCGCGGTGACCGGCGCCCGGAATGCACGGGCGCCGACCGCCATCGTGCTCGGCGCGGCCCACGGCGGCACGGCGCTGCGCGCGGCGACATCGGACGAGTTCGCGGCCACGCCATGGATACTGCTCAGCGCCAGTGCCCGCGATGCGGCGCGTGCGGCGGCCACGCATCCGGCCGTATCCTTTGCCGGGGCGCCGCCCGAAAATGCCGGCGCCCGGCTGCGCATCACCGGTGTCGAGGGCGCATTCGAAATACGCTTCGGATCCGATGGCCGCGCGTCCCTGAGTTCCTGGCGCTTGCCCTATTGATAGGTCCCACGCGGGCTCCTTAGGTATCATGCGCGCTCGGATTGCAGCGGAGCAGCTCAGCCAATGTGGGAAATCGTGCGCGCCGGCGGCTGGATGATGGGGCCGATCATCCTGTTCTCGATCATCGCCGTGGCGATCATCCTCGAGCGGCTGTGGACGCTGCAGGATCGCCGGGTGTTGCCGCCTGACCTGACCAAGCGCGTCTGGCAGCTGGTCGAGGGCAACCAGGTCACCGACCAGGTGATCGCCGCGCTGGCGCAGAACTCCCCGCTCGGCAAGGTGCTGGCCGCGGGCCTCGCCAACCGGCACCGGTCACGCGAGGCGCTGATGGAGCGGCTCGAGGATGCCGGGCGGCACGTCGTGCATGAGCTCGAGCGTTTCCTCAACACGCTCGGCACCATCGCCGGAGTCGCGCCGCTCCTCGGCCTGCTCGGCACCGTCGGCGGCATCATCAAGGCCTTCAACGCGATCAATGCCGGCGGCATGGGCGATCCGCGCATGCTCTCCGGCGGCATCGCGCAGGCGCTGGTGACCACGGCCGCGGGCCTGTGCGTGGCGATACCCGCGCTGATCGGCTATCGCTACCTGCGGGGCCGCGTCGATCGCATCGTCATCGAGATCGAAAAGGACGCGATCGCGCTCGCCGATGCGCTCGAATCGATCCGGCCCTCGGGGCGGACCGGCCAGCCGTGAATCTCAAGCCGCGCCGCCACGAAGAGCCCGAGATCAACATGGTCTCGCTGATCGACGTGGTGCTGATGCTGGTGATCTTCTTCATGCTGTCGGCGAATTTCTCCGGCGAAGGGCGGCTGCGTATCCGGCTGCCGCAGGCCTCGGCGGTGCCGTTCGAGCGCAGCACGGCCGCCACGCTCGTGGTCACGGTCACGGCGGGCGGCAGCTACCTGGTCAACAACCGCGAACTGGTGAACGCCAGCCCCGATACTTTGCGCAGCGCCATCGAGCAGGTCGCGCCCACCGAGCGCGGCCGGCCCGTGAGCCTGCGCGCCGACGGGCGCGCGACCCACCAGTCGGTGGTGACCGCCATGGACGTGCTGGCGCAGCTGGGCTTCTCGCAGCTCGACTTCATAACCACCCGCGACCGCGGAAGCAGCGCCCCTTGACGGCGCCGGCCACCAGCGCCGTGGACGCCACCGCGGTCTACCGCCGGCTGCTGCGCTACGCGCGCCCGCACTGGGGCATGTTCATGATCGGCGTGCTCGGCATGCTGATGTACGCGTCGGTGAGCACGATCACCGCCTGGTTCGTCAAGAATTTCCTCAACGCGGCCTTCGTCGAGAAGAATCTCACCGTGCTGCGCTACGTGCCGCCGGGCATCATCCTGCTGTTCCTGCTGCGCGGCGTCGGTGATTACCTGGCCAATTATTTTCCCGGCTGGGTCAGCCGGCAGATGACCAGGACGATGCGCGCCGACCTGTTCGCCCACTACATGCGCCTGCCAACGGCGTGGTATGAGCGCGAGTCGTCAGGAGCCATGCTCTCGCGGCTAACCTACAACGTCGAGCTGGTCGCCGATGCGGTGACCAATTCGGCCACCGTGGTGATCCGCGACTCGATCACGATCATGTCGCTGCTGTGCTACCTGTTCTGGCTCAACTGGCGGCTGGCGATCTTCGCGATGCTGGCCGCGCCGGTGATCGCCGGGCTGGTGAGCAGCGTCAACCGGCGCTTCCGCCGCTACAGTACCCGCATCCAGAATTCCATGGGTGATGTGACGCGGCTGGCCAAGGAGGCCATCGATGCGCACCGCGTGGTCAAGGTGTTCAACGCGCAGGAACACATGCAGGCGGCCTTCGCGACCGCCAACGAGCTCAATCGCCACTCGAACATGCGGCTGATCTCCGCACGCTCGACCAGCAACCCGGTGGTGCAGTTGATCGCCGCGCTCGGCCTCGCGAGCGTGCTGTACGTGGCCATTCACCAGGTGAACAGCGGTGCGATGCGGGTCGGCGACCTGCTGGGCTTCCTCACGGCGCTGCTGCTGGTGCCCGAGCCGCTGCGACGCCTGGTGAGCATCAGCGGGCCGCTGCAGCAGAGCATCGCCGCCGGCGCCGGCCTGTTCGAGGTGATCGACACGCCGGGCGAGCCCGCCGGCGGCGCGCGCCGGCTCGAGCACGCCCGCGGCGACGTGGAATTCCGCGGCGTCGAATTCACCTACGACACGGACAAGGGCAGGGTGCTGCACAACGTCAACCTGCGCGTTGCCGCCGGCACGACCGTGGCGATCGTGGGGCGTTCGGGCAGCGGCAAGTCGACGCTGGTATCGCTCCTGCCCCGCTTCTACGACCCCAGCTCCGGAGCCGTGCTGCTCGACGGCGTGGACGTGCGCGAATACCGGCTGCGCGATCTGCGCGCCCAGATCAGCCTGGTCAGCCAGGAGGTCGTGTTGTTCAACGACACGATCCGCAAAAACATCGTGTTCGGCGCCACCGGCGTCGACGCGGGCGAGGTCGAGGCCGCGGCCAGGGCGGCCTACGTCAGCGAATTCGTCGCCGAGTTGCCACAGGGTCTCGACACCATAGTCGGCGATCGCGGCCTGCTGCTCTCGGGCGGCCAGCGCCAGCGCATCGCGATCGCGCGCGCCCTGCTGCGCAACGCGCCGATCCTGGTGCTCGACGAGGCGACCTCGTCGCTCGATACCGCTTCCGAGCGCCACATCCAGTCGGCGCTCGACCGGCTGGTGAAGAACCGCACCACGTTCATCGTCGCGCACCGGCTCTCGACCATCGAGCATGCCGACCTCATTGTCGTCATGCAGGATGGCGCGATCATCGAATCGGGCACGCACGCCGAGCTGGTGGCGCGCTCGCAGGTGTATGCACGGCTCCATCAGCTGAGCTTCAACGTCTGAGTCGCCCGCGGCGGCGCACCTGCACGCATCGGCCGCGCACATGAGTCCCGACAGCTGGCTGCAGCAGGTTTGGTACGAGCGCGCGCGCGCACCCTGGTGGCTGCGGGTCACTGCCGGACTGTATGGCGCAGTCGTGCGTTGCCGGAACTGGCTCTATGCGCGCGGCTGGCTGCCGCGCGTGCGCGTGGCCGCGCCGGTGATCGTGGTCGGCAACATCACGGTCGGCGGCACCGGCAAGACGCCGCTGGTAATCTGGCTGGTCGGGCGGTTGCGTCGCCTCGGACTGCCGGTGGCGGTGGTCACGCGCGGCTACGGGCGGCGCAGCACCGGGCGCGTGACCACCGACATCCTGCGGGTCGACGAGCACTGCCGCGCCGAGGAAGTCGGCGATGAAGCGCTGCTGATCCGGCTGCGCACGGGCGCGCCGGTCTACGTGAGCCGCGATCGCGTGGCCGCGGCCCGGGCGGCCATTGCCGACGGCGCCGGGGTGATCGTCGCGGACGATGGCCTGCAGCACCTGCGCCTCGAGCGCGCAGTCGAGATCGCGCTGGTCGATGGCCAGCGGGGGCTGGGTAATGGCGCATTGCTGCCAGCCGGCCCGCTGCGCGAATCGGCCGCGCGGCTGGCCGGGGTTACGGCGGTGGTGCTCACCGAGGCCGGCGCCGGAGCGCCGCCCGGCGCATGGGGCGGAGCCTTGCGGATGTCGCTCGCCGGTGATTTGCTGCTGCCCGTCAACGGGATCGCGATCGAGCGGACGCTGCGCAGCTTTGCCAGCCAGCACGTGCACGGCGTGGCCGGCATCGGCAACCCGCGACGCTTCTTCGCCACACTCGAATCGGCGGGTCTGGTCGTGATTGCGCACCGTTTCCCGGATCACCATCGCTACACCCCCGCCGACCTCGATTTCGGCGACGGGCGGGCCGTGATCATGACCGAGAAGGATGCAGTAAAATGCCGCAGGTTCGCGCCAGCAGACTGCTGGTGCCTCCCGGTCAGCGCGGGCTTTCCGGCCGGCGATGAGCGGACGCTGTTACGGAGAATCCTGATGGACGCACGCCTGCTCGATATCCTCGCCTGTCCGTTGTGCAAGGGCCCGGTGCGGCTGGCCGATGCGGATGCCGGCAAGGTGCTGGTGTGCCGCGCCGACCGGCTGGCCTTCCCGGTGCGTGACGGCATCCCGGTGATGCTCGAGGAAGAGGCGCGCCCGCTCGAATCCAACGACCCGTTGCTGGAGCGTTGATTTGTTCAAGGTCGTGATCCCGGCGCGCTACGCCTCGGCGCGCTTGCCGGGCAAGCCGCTGCTGCCCCTCGCCGGCAAGCCGATGCTGCAGTGGGTCTACGAGCGTGCCTGCGCCGCGCAGGCGGACGAAGTGCTGATCGCCACCGATGACGAACGCATCGCCGCCACGGCGCGCGCATTCGCCGCGGGAGCCGCTGCGGACGGTGTCGTCATGACCTCGGCGGCGCACGCCTCCGGCACCGACCGAGTCGCCGAAGTGGCGCGACGGCGCGGCTGGGACGATCGGCAGATCGTGGTCAACGTGCAGGGGGACGAGCCGCTCCTGCCCCCGCAACTTATCCGGCAGGTCGCCGCGCTCCTCGAACACCATCCCGGGGCGGATATCGCGACGCTGGCCACGCCGATCGGCTCGGTCGCCGAGTACCTCGACCCCAACGTCGTAAAGGTCGTGGCCGACTCCGCGCTGCGTGCGCTGTACTTCAGCCGTGCGCCGATTCCGTGGCATCGCGATGGCGTGGTCGACGGCGGTCAGGCGCAATGGCAGGGCGCGCGCCGGCACGTCGGCCTGTACGCCTATCGCGTGGCCGCGCTGCGCCGGCTCGCGGCGCTCCCGCCCTCGCCGCTGGAAGTCATCGAGAAGCTCGAGCAGCTGCGCGCCCTCGAAGCCGGTTGCGGGTTCCGGGTCGCCGACGGGGTGGTGCCGCCGGGACCCGATGTGAACACGCCGGCAGACCTCGAACGCGTGGCTGCCTTACTCGTCGCGTCGGGTGTCGCTGTGCCAGCCATCGCCGGCCGGAGCTGATGACCAGACCACCTGCTTCGGCGGCGGCGCGGCTGCCGGCGCTTCGGGAGCGGAGCCCGGCGGTGCGGCCTGCTGCGATGAGGCAGGCGCTGCGGTCGGCGCCGCTGCTGGCGCGGCCG
>JAGWPD010000213.1 GCA_028870705.1 Gammaproteobacteria bacterium | reverse complement strand
GAGCCGACGGTGGACCTGCCGCGGCCGGACGCGGCCCAGGAGATCATGGCGGATTACCGTGGGCTCTCGCTCAGCACCACGCAGCATCCGCTCGCGCCGCTGCGCGCACGGCTGCGCGCGCTCGGGCTATCGAGCAACCTGGAACTGCGCGCGCTGCCGGACGGCGCGGCGGTGCGCGTGGGCGGGCTGGTCACGCACCTGCAGCAACCCGGCACGGCCTCGGGCGTGGTCTTCCTCTCGCTCGAGGACGAGACCGGCATCGTCAACGTGATCCTGTGGCCGCAGGTGTTCGAGACCCAGCGCGCGCCGGCGCTCGCGGCCAGCGTGCTGGAAGTGAACGGCACGCTGCAGAATCAGCACGGCGTCGCGCACGTCATCGCGCGCACACTGCATGATCGTTCGGATTGGCTGGAGGGGATGGCGCGCCGCTCGCGCGACTTTCACTAGGCCTGCCGGCGCCCGGCATGCCGCCAGGGCCTGAGTGCGCACAGGCCCTAGCTGCTGAGCGCCTTGCGGAGCGATTCCAGCTCGGCGGCCGAATCGGCCAGCAGGCTGGCGCAGCCCGCTTTGAGCCCGAGCCGCTGCATCGGCTGCGAATCGGCCAGCAAGCCCTGCAGCAATTCCGGATCCTCGCCGTGGCTGATGAGCAGGTCTGCGGCCGCGAGCACGTCCGCGAGGTCGGGCGTGCGGCGCGGATCGCTGTCGACCGTGGGCCAGTCGCGCACCGCTGCGACGATTTCCGGCGCCATCTGCCAGCTCTCGAGCAAGGCCTGCGCAATGCTCGGATGCCAGTCGCGCACCAGGCTGTGGAAGGCCGCCTCGTCCTGCGACAGCTCGGGATGCCTGCTCATCTGCGTCAGCAGGTAGAGCTTGCCGATGCCGGAGAGGATGCCAGCGAGCATCGCGGTATCCGGGCGGCAGTTGCCGGTGGCACGCGCCACGACATAGGCCATCGCCGCGCGCGCCACGCTCTCGCGCCACAGTTCGGCCATCGGCTGCTCGATGTTCCGGTACTCGCTCGCCTGGCGGATCTGCACCATCGCGAAGGCGGCCGCGGTGGTGCGCAGCGCATCGAACCCCAGCAGCACGATCGCCGTGCGCAGGTCAGTGATCTTGCGGCCAGTCGGATTCAATGCGGCTGAGCCCGCCATGGTGGTAACACGGGCCGCGAGCACCGGCTCCGCGCCGAGCACGCGCACCAGGCGATCGGCGTCGCTGTCCTCGTCCGCCAGCAGTTTCTGCAGCCGGATGGCCACCTGCGGATAACTGGGCAGGGATACCGTGCCAGCCGAGAGTGCAGCGGCCAGTTCACGGACCAGATTGAAGGCCGCGGCGTCTGCCGCGTTCGCCGGGGCGATCGTTTCAGCGTGAGGAGGTGCCATAGACGCGCTTATCGGCAGTTCTCTGGCCGACTTTAGCGCCTTTCCCGCAGGTAAGGGAGCGCGGCGCGCAGGTAGACCAGCATCGAAAACAGGGTCAGCGCGGCCGCCACGACCGTCAGCCACTGGCCGAGCAGGTACGTCGGCAGGCCGAGCAGGGCGTGCCGGTAGAGCAACAGGCTCACGCCCACCATCTGCACGATGGTCTTGTACTTGCCCAGCGTCGACACCGCCACCTTGGTGCGGTGGCCGAGTTCCGCCATCCATTCGCGAAGCGCGGAAACGGCGATCTCGCGGCCGATGATCACCACCGCCGCCAGCACGATCACCAGGCGGGGATCGCGGCTGACGATGAGCACCAGCGCCACGGTCACGATCAGCTTGTCGGCCACCGGGTCCAGGAAGGCGCCCAGCGAGGTGGTCTGGCCGAGACGGCGCGCGAGATAACCGTCGAGCGAATCGGTGATCGCGGCGGCGGCGAACAACAGGCCGGCAGCGGGGTCGGCAATGCCTGGCGGATTGCGCCCGCCCATCACGAACAGCACGATGACCAGCGGTATCGCCAGGATCCGCAGCCAGGTCAGGACCAGGGGCAGGTTCCAGATCATCCAGCGCTATGCTCCAGGATGCAGGTGATCATAAAGCGTCCGGGCCAGCGCTGTCCCCACTCCCTCGACCTGCTCGAGATCCGCCACCGCGGCACGCAGCACGCCGGGCAGGCCGCCGAAATGCACCAGCAACGCGCGGCGTCGCGCCGGTCCCAGCCCCGGCACGGTCTCGAGTATCGATTCCTGGAAGCGGCGCGCGCGCCGCCGCCGATGGCCGGTGATCGCGAAGCGGTGTGCTTCGTCACGTATCCGTTGCAACAGGTGCAGCACCGGACTGTCGGGCGCGAGCGTCAACGCGACCGGATTTCCCGGCAGGTGCAGCCGCTCCTGCCCCGGCCGCCGATCGGGCCCTTTCGAAATTCCAAGCAGTGCCAGGTCCGTGCAAGCGGCGCGCTCCAGCCCATCGGCCGCGGCCTGCAACTGGCCGGGGCCGCCGTCGACCAACAACAGGTCGGGCCGCGGCAGATCGCCCGCGACGATGCGCGTGCCATGGCGGCCGAGCACCTGCCCGAGGGCCGCGTAGTCATCGCCCGCCCCCACGCCTTCGATGTTGTAGCGCCGGTAGGCGCGCTTGACGGGACCGTCCGGGCCGAACACAACGCAACCGGCGACCGTGCCCTCGCCCGCAGTATGGCTGATGTCGAAGCAATCAATCCGCTCCGGCGGCGCGGGCAGCGCGACCAGCGTCGCGAGCGACTGCAGTGCCTGCGCGACCGAGTCACGGCGATTGGCCCGCATCCGCAGCGCCTCGATCGCGTTGTCCTCGGCGAGTTCGAGCCAGCGGCCCGGCAGGCCGCGCGCGCCCTGGTGCAGGCGCACCGCGTGGCCCGCCACCGCGAGCAATGCCTCGGCGACCGACGCCTGGTCCGGCAGCTCTTTATTGATGACAATCTCGGCGGGCACGGCCTGGCGCGCGTAATGCTGCAGCAGGAATTCAGCGAGCGCGTCGGCGGGCTCGCTGACCGCCGCCGGGAAGAAGTTGCTCGTGCCCAGGCTCAGGCCTTCGCGCACGGTCAGCAGCGTGACGGCGTACTGGCCGGGTTCGCCCGCGAGCGCGATCACGTCGACATCGCGCGTGCGCGGCGTGCTGGCCAGCTGCTGGCTCTGCAGTTCCGTCAGGCCCGCGAGCTGGTCGCGCAGCCGCGCCGCCGCCTCGAACTGCAGCGCCGCCGAAGCCGCCGCCATGCGCTCGCCGAGCTCGACCCGCAGCCCTGCGCCGCCGCCCTCGAGCACCCGCAGTGCACCGTCGAGGTCCTTGCGATACTCATCTCTGGTGATCAGGCCGACGCATGGCGCCGAACACCGGCCGATCTGGTATTGCAGGCACGGCCGCGTGCGGTGTTTGTAGAAGCCGTCCCGGCAGTTACGGATGCGGAACACCTTCTGCAACTGGTGCAGCACCTGTTTGACAACCTGTGCATTCGGAAACGGGCCGAACAGCCGGCCGGCCGGCCGGCGCAGTCCGCGCCAGAACTGGAGCCGCGGGAACTCGTGGTCCTGCGGGCACAACAGGAACGGAAATGACTTGTCGTCGCGGAGGATGACGTTGTAGCGCGGCCTGTGCGCCTTGATCAGATTGCATTCCAGCAGCAGCGCATCGGTCTCGGAGCCAACCACGGTGACCTCGACTCGCGCCACGCGCTTCAGCATGGCGGCGACCTTCGGAGACTGCGGCCGCGCGCTGAAGTAGCTGCCGACCCGGTCGCGCAGCCGCGCCGCCTTGCCGACGTAGATCAGCTCGCCGGCCTGGTCGTACATCCGGTACACGCCCGGTCGGAACGGCAGGCTGGCAACGAAGCGTTGCGGGTCAAATACTGTCGCGTGCCCGGACACTCACGTGCGCTGCTTGCTGCGCTCGGCAATCAGCATCGCCAGTTCGAGCGCCTGCTCGTAGTTCAGGCGCGGGTCGACCTGCGAACGGTAGGCGCGCTGCAGGTCGGCGTCGGTGAGGCCGCGCGCGCCGCCGGTGCACTCGGTGACATCCTCGCCGGTCAGCTCGATGTGCGCGCCGCCGAGGTGCGAGCCGAGCTCGCGGTGGATGCGGAACGAGAGGTCGAGTTCCTTCAGGATGTTCTCGAAGCGCCGCGTCTTGACGCCGCCGCTCGTGGTCTCGGTGTTGCCGTGCATCGGATCGCAGCACCACAGCACGGTCGCCCCGGTACGCCGCACCGCCTCGATCACCCGCGGCAGGTGCTGCTCGATCTCCTTCACGCCGAAGCGGTGGATCAGCGTCAGCCGTCCCGGCTGGTTGTGCGGATTCAGCACCGCCACCAGCTCCTGCAGCCACTCATCGCTCATCGCGGCACCCACCTTGACGCCGATCGGGTTGGCGATGCCGCGGAAATATTCGACGTGCGCGCCGTCGACCTGCGCGGTGCGCATGCCGATCCACGGCATGTGCGTCGACAGGTTGTACCAGCGGTCCTGGCGCGCGATGAAGCGCGTCTGCGCCTGTTCGTACAGCAGGTGCAGGCCTTCGTGGCTGGCGAAGAATTCCACGCGGTTGGCATCGCCCGCCTTCTGGCCGGTGAGCGATTCGAAGAAATCGAGCGCATCGCCGATCGAATCGACGATGCGCTGGTAGGCCTCGCGCAGCTGCGCGTGCCGCATGAAGCCGAGGTCCCAGTACTCCGGGTGATGCAGGTCGGCGAAGCCGCCATCGACCAGCGCGCGCACGAAGTTCAGCGTCAGCGCGGCGCGCTCGTAGCCGCGCAGCAGCAGCTGCGGATCGGGCCGGCGCGCCGCGGCCGTGAATTCCGGGCGGTTCACCAGGTCGCCGCGGTAGGCCGGGAGCGACACGCCCGCGCGCGTCTCGGTGTCCGCCGAGCGGGGCTTGGCATACTGGCCGGCGAAGCGGCCGACCCGCACGACCGGCCGCTTCATCGCCTGCAGCAGCACCAGGCTCATCTGCAGCAGCACCTTCAGCTGCTTGGCGATGCGGTCCGATTCGCAGTCGGCAAAGCTCTCGGCGCAGTCGCCGCCCTGCAGCAGGAACGCCTCGCCACGCTGCGCCGCGGCCAGGCGCAGCCGCAGGTTTTCGACTTCCCACGACACCACGATTGGCGGCAGGCGCGCCAGGTCAGCCACCGCGCGCTCGAGCTCGGCGCCGTCGGCATAACTGGGCTGCTGCTGCGCCTTGCGCGCCTGCCAGCTGGTGGGCTGCCAGGAAGTCGTGTCCGTCGATCTCATCCCCGCGATGGTAACACGGCCATATCCACCGGCCTGCCCGGCAGCGCCACCTCGATGCGGGCGCCGTGCAAGCCGGCGGATTCACCAATGAAAAGTTCGCCGCCGTAGAGCGCCACCGTGTCGGCGACCATCGCCAGCCCGAGGCCGTGGCCGCTGGCGCGCTCGTCGGCACGCACGCCACGGCCCAGCACGCGGCCGCGGTCGGCGGGGGCAATGCCCGGACCGTCATCCTCCACCACGAGCACCAGGCGCCGTTCGACCGGGCGTGCGGGATCCAGCCGCGCGCTCACGCGCACGATGCCGCGGCACCATTTGCAGGCATTGTCGATCAGGTTGCCGAGCAGCTCCATGACATCGCCCCGATCGCCGGCAAAGCCGGCATCGGCCGGAACGTCGGTGTCGATCGCGAGGTCTTTGCCCGAGTGCACCTTGCGTAGTGCGGTACGCAGGTCGGCCACCACGGGCGCCACCGGCACCGATTGCTGGCCGAGCGTGACGCCGCCGCTGGTCGCCGCGCGCTGCAGCTGGTGATCGACGATCTGCGCGATGCGATCGATCTCGCGGTCGAGCGTGGCGGATTGCCCGGGCCCGCCCGCGAGCGCCGAGCGCATCACGGCGAGCGGAGTCTTCAGTCCGTGCGCGAGATTGCCGAGCGTATCGCGGTAGCGCGCGATGCGCGCACGTTCCGAGCGCAGCAGGGCATTGAGCGAGCGCGCGACGCCGGCGAGTTCGCGCGGAAAGCCCTCGCCAAGCTGCGCGCGGCTCCCGCTGTCGACTTCGGCGATCTCCTGCTCCAGCCGCCGTACCGGCCGCAGCACGCGCCGCAGCAGGCCGCCGAGCACGGCCAGCAGCAGCAATGCCAGTGCGCCGAACCAGGCCACCAGCTGGCGGCGGAACCGCTCGAGGCGCGCGCGTTGCCCGGCCAGATCCTCGGCCACGCTGAACACCAGGTTGGCGCTGTTGCCCGGCGCGTAATCCCACTCGAGTCCCCGATTGAGTATGCCGAGCTCGGTGCCGTCGGCGAGGCGCTGTTGGTAGAAATCGGTCGTGCCGATCGCGACCGGCGCGCCGTAATCCACCGCGACGCCCTCCATTGAAGGCGAACTCCACAGGATGTGTCCGCGTGCCGTGCGCACCGCGGCATATTGTCCGGAACGCGGGCGACTGAGGCGTGATTCGGGATCGAGCAGGCGCAGGTCCATGCGGCCCGTGTCGGTGAGCTCCGCGGCCGTGACCAGCGCAATCACCTCCTGGTCGAGCCGCTCGCGCAGCGCCTGCAGCGCCGAATCGCGGAAGATCCGGTCGAGCACTACTATCGTGAGCGCGAACGACAGCACCAGCGGCACTGCCACGGCGAACACCAGCTGCCGGCTGATCGAAGGAGTGCGGCTCACGTGAGACGCGTACCCGCGCCGCTCAGCCGCCAGCGCCGGTGCGCGCCAGCGTGATGCGGTAGCCGCGGCCGCGCAGCGTCTCGATCGGCTCGAGCGTATCGTCCGGATCGAGCTTGCGGCGGAGCCGCGCGATCAGCACTTCGATCACGTTGCTGTCGCGCTCGAAATCCTGCTCATAGAGCTTCTCGGTCAGCTCGGTCTTCGAGACCACCTCGCCGGCATGCAGCATCAGGTGTTCGAGCAGCCGATATTCGAAACTGGTGAGCTCGACTGCTGCACCGCCCACCGCGACCGACTGCGCGCGCGTATCGAGCGCCACCGGACCGCATTGCAGCAGTGGCGTCGTCCAGCCGCTCGAGCGGCGCAGCAGCGCGCCGATGCGCGCCTGCAATTCGCCGAAATGGAACGGCTTGGCGACATAGTCGTCCGCGCCGGCGCTCAGGCCCTCGACCTTGTCCTGCCAGCGGTCGCGCGCGGTGAGCACCAGCACGCCGAAGCTCTTGCCGGCCGCGCGCACGCGCCGGATGAGCTCCAGGCCGGAGAGCTTGGGCAGGCCGAGGTCGACGATCGCGACGTCAATGGGATACTCGAGCGCCGCGTACAGACCCTCCTCGCCGTCGGCCGCGGTATCGACCGCGTGCCCCGCGGCGGTCAGGTCGTGCTTGAGGGAGTCGCGCAGCGCAGTCTCGTCCTCGACCACCAGGATCCGCATCAGGATCTACCCACCCGACAGCACCTGCCCGGAGGCGGCGTCGACGACGACATTGAATACCCGCTGTTCGGACATGAGCCGCAACTCGAGCGCCGGGCGGCCATTGACGCTGGTCTCCGACACCCGCAGCACCCGCGCGTGGTAGCGCTTCTGGACAGAGTCGATGATCCGGTCGCGACTCGAGCCTTCCGCGCCGGCGAGGCTGCGGGCCTGCGGCGGATCAGCGAATGCGGCGCGCACGGGCGTGGCCGCAGCCAGCACGACGCACAGCACGACGCCCGGCAGCGCCGCGCGCGCGTACCACGACCACTGCTGCCCTGCCCTCATGCTCACTCCTGCAAGAGCGCCGCCCGCGCCGGGCGCCGGCGGCGGCGCGGGCATTCTAGTATCCCTCGGGATTCACCGCCACGCGCACCCGCAGGCGCTCGCCCGGATCATAGGGCAGGATCGTCTGGTAGTTCCGGTCGTTGTAGCGATAGCTCACCCGGTAGCCGTCGATACGCTGGTCGATGCGCTCGCTGTAGCGCGTCACGCAGCGTTCGCTCTCGATCGGCCGGACCTCGCGCTCGCCATAGCTGCGGTCCTCGTCGCCGGTGCGGCGTTGGGCGGCACTGTGTCCGATCGCGCTGCCAATCACTGCGCCGGCCACCGTGCCGAGGCCCCGGTCGGGGCCGTCGCCGAACTGGTGGCCGATCACGGCGCCAAGCACGCCGCCGAGGATCGTGCCGCCGGCCACCGCACGACTCGCGCCATACGGACGGTCGGCTCCGTAGGGGCGATCGCTCACGTAGCGCGTCTCGGTGTAGCACTCCTGGCGGGGCACGCTCACGCGCACTTCCCCATAGCGCGGTTCGACGTGCGTCACCTGCGCGTAGTCGTAGGCCGCCGATGCAGCGTCGGGCGGCCGGTCTTCCTGCCAATCCGGATACGGGTCGGCCATGACGGGGGCGCCAATCACCAGGCCGGCAGCGAGGGCCATCAGCACGGGTTTGGTGGACATAAACGGCTCCTTTCTAACGGGCACGAACGGTACCTGCCCATGGGTCAAGAGGCTAACCGCAGCAGCCTGAATGAGCCCTGAACCCGCCCGCAGCGCTGCGCCCGGCGCCGGGCATCATTCGGACGCCTTGACGGCCGCCCACAGCTCCTCCCACTGCGCGGCATCCAGCTCGGTCAACTTCCAGCCGCGCGCGCCGCTCAGCGCCTCCATCGCCGCAAACCGGCGTTCGAATTTTCGATTCGCCGCCCGCAATGCGCTCTCCGGATCAATGCCGAGGAGCCGCGCCCAGTTGGCCACCGCGAACAGCACATCGCCCAGCTCCTCCGCGATGGCGGCCGTGTCGCCCGCACCGATGGCGTTCTCGGTCTCGCGCAGTTCCTCGGCGATCTTCGGCCGGACCGCCTTTTCATCGAACCAGTCGAAGCCGACCGTGCCGGCGCGCCGCGCCAGCTTGGCCGCGCGCGCCAGCGCGGGCAGGGCCTGCGCCACGCCAGCCAGCGCGCCCCTG
>JAGWPD010000212.1 GCA_028870705.1 Gammaproteobacteria bacterium | reverse complement strand
GCGGCGGCCAACGCCGCCCGTAACAAGCGTGACTTCGCGGCGGCGCGCGACCTGTATGCCAGGCTCGAGGCGCGCAAGGAGATGACTGCGGACACCTGGGCGGACTATGCCGACGTGACCGCCTCGGTGAACGGCCGCTCGTTGCAGGGCAAGCCGGCCACCTATATCGCCAACGCGTTGCGGCTCGATCCGCGGCACCCGAAGGCCCTGTGGCTCAAGGCGAGCATGGAGCACGACGCGCGCCAGTACCAGGCGGCGGTCGGCAGCTGGCAGCGTCTGGCGGACGCACTCGGACCCAATTCGGCCGACGCGCCGGTCATCGCGGCGAACCTTGCCGAAGACCAGCGCCTGGCCGGTGGGGGCGGCGCGCAGCCGGCGGCCGGTGCGGCGGCCGGTGGCGGGGTGGCGGTGCGTGGCGAGGTCGTGCTGGCCGATGCGCTCAAGGGCAAGGTGCCCGCCGGACTGACGCTGTTCATAGTCGCCAAGTCGGTGAACTCGCCGGGCCCGCCGGTTGCGATCTGGCGCACCACCACCGGCAGCTGGCCGGTCGCCTTCCAGCTGGATGACTCGCAGGCCATGATCCCGATGCGCAAGCTCTCGACCGCCGGACCGGTGACGATCGAGGCCCGCACTTCGCGTACCGGGCAGGCGATGCCGGCGCCGGGCGACTTCCAGGGCGTCAGCGCGCAGCTCGATCCGGCGGCAGGCAAGCCGGTGCGCATCGTCATACAGAAGGTGATCGGCTGAGCCATGGCCCTGGTCGCGCGACATGTCACGCCGGTGCGCGCCTTCGGGTTCGCGGTGGTCGCGGCGCTGGCCATCGGCTTCAAGGGCCACCTCGATCGCTACATCACGCCGGACCGGGGGCTCGGCTACTGGCTCGGCATCATCGGCGGCTCGATGATGCTGGTGTTGCTGATGTACCCGGCCCGCAAGCGCGCCGCGTGGCTGAGGTTCTTCGGCGGCGTCGGTGGCTGGTTCAAGGCGCACATGACGCTCGGTGTGCTTGGGCCGCTGCTGGTGCTGTTCCATGCCAACTTCTCGCTCGGCGCCACCAACAGCAACGTCGCGCTGTTCTGCATGCTGGCGGTCTCGGGCAGCGGGCTCGTCGGCCGCTACATCTACACGCGCGTGTACGCCGGCTGGGACAGCCACGCCACTTCGCTCGAGGAACTGCAGGCGACCGCCGACCTGCTGCGCAAGCAGACCACCACCGTGACGGTGCTGCCCAACTTCCTTACCGCGATCGACACCGAGGAACAGCGGCTGTTCCGCCCGGCGAGGACGCCGGTCAGCGCGCTGCTCTATCCGGTCACGATCGGCCTGCGCTCGGTGCTGGCGCGCTGGCGCCTGGAGCACCAGATCCGCCGGATGGTGCTCGAGGCCGCGCGCCAGTCGCCCACGCTGGCGGCGAACGGGGCGCGGCTCACCGCCACCGCGATGGGCTACGCGACGCGGCGCCTCGATGCCGCGCGCCGGGTGCGCGAGCACCGCATGTACGTCAGGCTCTTTTCGCTCTGGCACTTCGCGCACGTGCCAGCCTTCATCATGACGCTCGTGGCCGGAATCGTGCACGTGATTTCGGTCAACGTTTATTGAGGCCGGAGCGAGGCGAGTGAGGCATGTGCGAGGAAACTGGATCGTCGGTTGGATGGCAGCGGCCAGCCTGCTGGGCGGCGCCGTCGCGCATGCCACCGCGGTCGAGAGCCTGCTCATGCCGGGCAAGGTCGCGACCGCGCATGCCAAGCTCGAGGATACCTGCACCAACTGCCACGACCGCACCGACCGGAGCCGGCAGAGCGCGCTGTGCCTGGCCTGCCACAAGGAAATCGCCGCCGACGTGCGCGACCGCCACGGCTATCACGGGCGCATGCCCAACGCCGGCAGCGGCAAGTGCATCGGCTGCCACACCGAACACCTCGGCCGCGAAGGTGACATCGTGCGCCTGAACAAGCTCGAATTCGACCACGAGCGCACCGAGTTTCCGCTCGCCGGCGCCCACCGGGCGCTGGCCTGCGACAGCTGCCACAAGCAGGGGGAGAAGTACCGCAAGGCGGATCCCGCCTGCCTCAGCTGCCACAAGAAGGACGACTACCACGAGGGGCAGCTCGCCGCCACCTGCGGTGATTGCCACAACATGGACAGCTGGACCGGGGCGCGCTTCGACCACAACAAGACCGCGTTCGCGCTCACCGGCGCGCACCTGTCGGTGAGCTGCGGCGGTTGCCACCTGGGTGGCCGCTACAAGCCGGCGCCCAAAACCTGCGTCGGCTGCCACGCGACCGACGACGCGCATCGCGGCGAGCGGGGCGATGACTGCGGCAAGTGCCATACCACGACCGGCTGGAAGGAAGCCAAGTTCGACCACGAGAAGGAGACGGGCTTCGCGCTGCTCGGCCATCATTCGAAGATCGACTGCGCCGGTTGTCACCGCAGCGGCAATTTCAAGGACAAGATCCCGAAGGACTGCTATGGCTGCCACAAGGCGGACGACTCGCATGCCGGCCGCTTCGGGAGCAAGTGCGACAGCTGCCACGACAACGATGAATGGCGCCCGGTCAAGTACGATCACCTGGCGAAGACCAAGTTCGCGCTGGTCGGTATCCACGCGAAACTCGACTGTCACGTGTGCCACACCGCGAGCGTGGATACGCAGAAGCTCGGCACCGACTGCCTGGCCTGCCATCGCGCGGCGAATCCGCACGGCGCTAAATTCAAGACCGCCTGCGATTCCTGCCACGGGCAGCAGGACTGGCACAGCCAGATCAGTTTCGATCACGACCTCACGAACTTCCCGCTGCTCGGGTTACATAATGTCGTGAGCTGCGCGCAGTGCCATCGCACGCAGGCCTTCAGCGACGTCAAGTCGCGCTGTATCGATTGCCACAAGAAGGACGACGTGCACAAGGGCGGCCTCGGCGACAAGTGCGACAGCTGTCACACTCCGAATGGCTGGTCCTTATGGGTTTTCGACCACCTTAAGCAAACAGGCTTCGGCCTCACGGGCGCGCACGCTAAAATCAAATGCGCGGACTGCCATCGCAAGCCTGCGGCCGAGGTCAAGCTTTCGAAGGATTGCGTGTCGTGTCACCAGAAGGATGACATCCACGCAGGCCAGTTTGGGCGGCAGTGCCAACGCTGCCACGGCACCGTGACCTTCCAGGGCGGACGCGCCAGGTAGGAGCTGACATGAACAAAACCACTCGATATCAACTCGGCCTGCGCACGTGGAAACCTGTGCATTGGCGGCTGCTCGCGGGCCTGCTGGCCGCGCTGCTGTTGCTGCCTGCCGCGGCCGCGCAGGCGGCCGACCGCACGCCCTTCGATCATCTCACCACCGGCTTCGAGCTGATCGGCCAGCATCGCGACCTGCCGTGCGAGTCCTGCCACGTCAACGCGATCTTCAAGGGCACGCCGAAGGATTGCGCGGCCTGCCACGGCGTCGGCACCGCGGTGCGCGCCACCGCCAAGCCCGTCAGCCATATCCTGTCCACCGATCGCTGCGAGGCCTGCCACACCCCGGTGGCCTGGAACCCGGCGGTGAACTTCGATCACGCGGAAGTGCGCGGCGCCTGCTCGAGCTGCCACAACAACGTGCAGGCTCAAGGCAAGGGCCCGGGGCACATTCAGACGGACCTCGAGTGCAATCTCTGCCACACGACCATCGGCTGGGGCGGCGCGGTCTTCAACCACGCGAACGTCACGACCGGCTGCGCGAGCTGCCACAACGGCCTGGGCGCGAAGGGTCCGCCGGCGACCCATATCCCGACCGGACTCTCGGTCAACGCGGCTGATCCGGGCAATGCGCCCTGCGAGTCCTGCCACACGCCGACCAACTACGTGACCTTCGCCGGCACCGCGATGAACCATCCCGCGGTGGTGCCACCGCTCCTGTGCGCGGCCTGCCACGAAAAGGGCATGTCCTTCTACGGCGTGACGATCGTGACGCGCCCCGATACCGTGCGCGGCGTGGTGCACCCGGCGACCGGCGATTGCGGTCTCTGCCACCAGTCGTATGTCTCCTTTGCGACCGGTAACCTGATGCCGGTCGGGCACATCCCGACGACGCAGGCCTGTGCGCTCTGCCACACCGTGCCCGGCAACTACACCACCAAGACGATGGATCACACCGGCATCAGCAGCGGCTGCGCCACCTGCCATGCGGACGGCTCGAGCTTCTACAACATGGCGCCGCTGGTGCTGGTGATGCCGAACTCGCCGAAGTCGCCGCACGTCGCGATCGGCGGGGCGGCCTGCGAGAGCTGTCACTCGAACACCACGTTCACGATGCCGGGCGGGTTCGTGATCCCGAACATGAGCGGCGCGGCGCCGCCGGCGATGGTCCATGCGGCCGTCGGGGCCACGGCCTGCGCCACCTGCCACGGTGCGGGCAAGACCGACTTCGGCATGACGCCGAAGGCCACGGTCACCATTTCTTCGGTGAACCACATTCCGGTCGGCAGCGCGACCTGCGACACCTGCCACTCGCGGACCGCCTTCTCGACTTTCGTGATCCCGAACGCGAGCGTCACGGCTGCGCCGGGCATGGTGCATACGGCGGTGACGAGCACGGCTTGTTCGACCTGCCACGAACGGGGCCTGACCTGGGTGGGCACGTCGCCGACCGCGGTCGTCACGCGACCGCTCCTGGAAGCCTCCGGCGCGACGCATCCGACCAGCGGCGAGTGCTCGGATTGCCACAAGTCGACCACGAGCTTCAAGGGCGCATCGAATTTCCCGGCGAACCACATTCCGCTGCTCGCGGGTTCGTCGGCCAACTGCAGCGTCTGTCACACGAATCCGAACGACTTCTCGGTATTCACGATGAGCACTCCGGGGCACGCGCTGGTCGGGAGCGTGTGCGCGAGCTGCCATGCCACCGGGCTGACCTTTGCGAACATGCCGCCGAAGGTCCTGACGCACCCGTCGGCCAATCACATTCCGATTGGCGCGGCCGCCTGCGACAGCTGCCACTCGCCGACCGCATTCGACAGTTTCTTGTTCACGAATGCGAGCGGCACGGCGCCGCCGGCGATGGTGCACACTGCCGTGGCCGCGACCGCCTGCTCGACCTGCCACGAGAAAGGCAAGACCGACTCCGGCGTGCCGGCCACCATCACGCGGCCAGCGACCGAGCCGCACCAGACCGGCAATCCGCCGCACCCGGTCAGCGGCGAATGCTCCGATTGCCACAAGTCGACCTCGACCTTCATCGGCGCGACCAATTTCCCCGCCAACCACATCCCATTGACGGCCGGTACGGCGGCGCCGTGCGCCACCTGCCACACTGGTGGCGGCAACTACGGCACCTACGTGATGGCAGCCGCGGGCCACGCGCTGGTCAGCAGCTCCTGCTCGACCTGCCATTCGGCCGGCAAGAGCTTTGCCAACATGGCGCCGCCGACGCTGGTGCAGCCGCCGGCGACGCACATTGCCTTCGGCGGTGCGGCCTGCGAAAGCTGCCACTCGAACTCGACCTTCACGCAACCGGGTGGGTTCAAGATCCCGAACGCCAGCGCCACCGCGCCGCCGGGCATGGTGCATACGGCCGTATCCGGCACCGCCTGCAGCACCTGCCACGGCGCGGGCAAGACCGACTACGGCACCGCCCCCAAAGTGACCGTGACGGTTTCTTCTGTGAACCACATCCCGACTGGCTCGATCGCCTGCGACGGCTGTCATTCGAACAGCTCGTTCACGAGCTTCAGCTTCACCAACGCGAGCGGCACGGCCCCGCCCTCGATGGTGCACACGCTGGTGACCGCGACCGCCTGCTCGACCTGCCACGAGGCCGGGAAGACCTGGGTGGGCACGCCCGCGACCAAGGTGCGGCCCGCGCTGAAGGCGGACGGCACGCCGCACGTCGCGACCGGCGAGTGCTCGACCTGCCACCTCAACACCACCAGCTTCAAGGGCGCGACCGACCTGCCGGCCAACCACATTCCGCTGCCGGCGGCCGACAACAACAACTGCGCGCTGTGCCACACGACCGGTAGCTACAGCGTTTACGTGATGAGCCACGCGAACATCACCAGCAACTGCATGCAGTGCCACGGCTACGGGCTGACGTTCGCGAACATCGCCGCGCCGCAGCTGGTACAGCCGCCCGCGGGGGCGACCGGCCACATTCCGACCAATCCGCCGAACGCCACGACGCAGAATTTGGCCTGCGAGCTGTGCCACACGCCCACGGTGTTCACCAGCTTCTCCGGCACCGTGATGAAGCACGCGGTGGTGCGCGGCATGACCTGCATGAGCTGCCATGAAATCGGCATGCAGTGGAAGACCAACACCGGCGTGCGCCTGTGGGTGCGCGATAGCGCCAACCACTACAAGGGACAGGACTGCGGCGGTTCCGGCTGCCACTCGACGCGTGACAAGTACGCCGCGCGCCGGGCCACCGCAACCAGCGCGGGCGCGAAGGGCGCCGCGGGCACGGTGGCCCCGGCGCTCAGCGCGTCCGGCTCGGTCGGCGTG
>JAGWPD010000211.1 GCA_028870705.1 Gammaproteobacteria bacterium | reverse complement strand
GCGGCGGCGTGCCGGAGCGGTGCGGCCAGCAGGCGGCCGGTCACCGACCGCGGATTGGCGCGCAGCTGCTGCGCCGTGCCTGCCCCGATGACCTCGCCGCCGCGCGTGCCCGCTCCCGGCCCGAGGTCGATGATGTGGTCGGCATGCCGGATCGTATCCTCGTCGTGCTCGACCACCAGCAGCGTGTTGCGCGCGCCGGCCAGTGCATCGAGCGCGCCCAGCAGCACGGTGTTATCGCGCGGATGCAGGCCGATGGTCGGTTCATCGAGGATGTAGCACACGCCCTGCAGATTCGAACCGAGCTGCGCGGCGAGCCGGATGCGCTGCGCCTCCCCGCCGGACAGCGTCGGCGCCGCGCGGTCGAGCGACAGGTAGCCCAGGCCTACGCGCTCGAGGAACTGCAGGCGGCCGCGGATTTCCGCCAGCGCATCGAGCGCTATGGCCGCGCCGCGCTGGTCCAGCCGCAGATCCGCGCAGAACCGGCCCAGTGCCGCCACGCTGAGCGCGGTCAGTTCACTGATCGCGCGGCCCTGCAGCCGCAAATGGCGCGCCACCGGATTGAGCCGTGCGCCGGCGCAGGCCGGGCACGGCGCAGCGCTACCCTGGTCCGCGTCCAGCCACTGCGCTTCCTCGCCGGTTTCCGCGGCGTTGAATTCGTGCAGTGCGATGCCCGTGCCGTGGCAGCCGGTGCACCAGCCCTGCGGCGAGTTGAACGAAAGCAGACGCGGGTCGGGCGCGGCGAAGCCGCGCCCGCAGCGCGGGCAGGCGCGCCGGCTCGAGTGCACGCTGATACGGCCGCGCTCGTCGAGCACGTGCGCCACGCCGTTGCCGGCCTCGAGCGCCGCGCTCACGGCCGCACGCAGCTCCGGTTCGGAGCGCGCATTCACCGCCAGCGTCACGAGCGGCAACTCGATGGTATGTTCGACGAAGCGCTTGAGCCGCGGGAACGGCTCGGTCGGCACGAAGGCGCCATCGACGCGCAGCTGCTGCGCGCCGCGCGCCGCGGCCCAGCGCGCCAGGTCGGTGTAGATGCCCTTGCGCTGGGCGATCAACGGCGCCAGCAGCTGCACGCGTCGGCCGCGATGCTGGCGCAGCAGCTGCGCGCTGATCTGCTCGGGACTCTGCGGCGCGATCGCGAGTTCGCAGTCGGGGCAGTGCTGCACGCCGAGGCGCACGTACAGCAGGCGCATGAAATGATAGATTTCGGTGAGCGTGGCGACGGTGCTCTTCAGGCCGCCGCGGCTGGCGCGCTGCTCGATCGCGACCGTCGGGGGCAGGCCGCTGACCGAATCGACGTCCGGCCGCGCCGCGGGCTGCACGAACTGGCGCGCGAAGGCGTTCAGCGATTCGAGGTAGCGCCGTTGCCCCTCGTGGAACAGGATGTCGAAGGCCAGCGTCGACTTGCCCGAGCCGGACACCCCGGTGATCACCGTGAATTTCCCGCGCGGTATGTCCACGTCCAGCTCGCGCAGGTTGTGTTCGCGGGCGCCGCGCACGCTGATCGCGGCCGAGGCTCGCGCCGGC
>JAGWPD010000210.1 GCA_028870705.1 Gammaproteobacteria bacterium | reverse complement strand
GGCCTGGCGACCCGCCCGGCCCGGGCGCGAGCCCGCCGGTCCCGGCGCCGACCATGAACGGGCCTGCCGGCGCGCGGCAATTGTGGCTGCGCGGCATCGCCGCGCCCGAGATCAACGTGTTCCGTCCGGCGCGCCCCGACGGCTCGGCGCTGCTGGTGATTCCGGGCGGCGGCTACGACTTCGTCTCGGTGCAGAACGAAGGGATCGACGTCGCGCGCCGCTTCACACCCGCGGGCATGGCCATCTTCGTGCTGAGTTACCGGCTGCCGGGCGAAGGCTGGGCGCAGCGCGAGCGCGTGCCGCTGCAGGATGCGCAGCGCGCGATGCGCCGGCTGCGTGCGGAGGCCCCGCGCCTCGGGATCGATGCGGCGCGCATCGGCGTGCTGGGATTTTCTGCCGGCGGCCACCTCGCCGCCGACCTGGCCACGGCCTTCGACGAACGCTGCTACCCCGCGGTCGATGCGGCCGATCGACTGTCGGCGCGCCCGCATTGCGCGGGCTTGGTTTATCCGGTCGCGAGCTTCCAGCCCGGCGTCGGGCACGATGCCTCGCGCGACAAGCTGCTTGGCGCGGGCGCCAGCGCTGTGGCGATCGCGGCGCATTCGCCGGCCGAACACGTGCGCGCCGACATGCCACCCTGCTTCTTCGTGCATGCCTTCGACGACACCACCGTGCCAGTCGGCGCGAGCCTCGCGATGATCGAGGGGTGCCGTCGCCTGCGCGTGCCGGTGGAAGCGCACCTGTTCGAAACCGGCGGCCATGGCTTTGGCGTACCCTCGCAAGCGGATGCGCCCGCTTACGCCTGGCCGGACCTGTTCATCGCGTGGCTGCGGCACCAGCAGCACTCTTCGGGCTAGCCGTTGACCCGGCGGGCCGCGCGTAGCCCGAGCCCGCGTAGCTCAAGCCGAAGCCGAGCGGATATTTTCCGGCGGCGGGCACGGCGCTGAGCGGGCCGCGCACCGGCACGGCGCCATTGGGCCACTCGAACGACAAGCTGCCGCTGAAATCGTGGCGCGGCCGGCCAGCCGCATCCGCCACCAGCACATCGGCGATGCCGCCGCCCTCGGTGCCCGGGAGCCAGGCGGCGACGAAGGCATTGCTCGAGTCGAGTTCGGGCCGCGCCCACAGCGGTCTTCCGGACAGGAACACGGTCACGACCGGGATGCCCTGCCGGCGGAGCTTGCGCAGCTGCTCGAGCGTCATGCCGACGTTGTAAAGCGCAAGCTGCAGGTCGCCGAACATCTCGGCGTAGGGCTTCTCGCCGTAGACCACGACCGCGACATCGGGCCGGTCATTGCCGCCGAGATCGTGGCCATCGACGAGGCGCCCGCCGCCGGCTGCCAGCGCCGCCTCGAGCCCCGCCTGGATCGACTCGCCCTGCGGAAAATCAGCGTTGCTCGTGTCATCGCCCTGCCAGGAGATCGTCCAGCCGCCGCACTGCATGCCGATGTTGTCGGCGCCCGGCCCGGTGACCAGCACGCGCGCGTTGGCGCGGATCGGCAGCACGCCATCGTTCTTCAGCAGCACGAGCGACTTGCGCACCGCCTCGCGTGCCAGCGCGCGATGCGCGGCCGAGGCGAACAGCGCGGCGCGGCCCTCATAGGGCCGTTGCGCGGCGAACAATCCGAGCCTGAACTTCACCCGCAGGATGCGCCGCACCGCATCGTCGAGGCGGCTCAGCGGGATCGCACCGCTCCGCACGTCCTCGAGCGTATGCCCGTAGAGCGCGCGCCAGCCATCGGGCGCCATGAACATGTCGATGCCGGCATTGAAGGCCGCGGCGCAATGCTCGTTCGAGCAGCCGGGGAGCTGTCCGTGACCGTTCCAGTCACCGACCACGAAACCCTCGAAACCCATACGGCCCTTGAGCACTCCCGTGAGCAGCGCCTGGTTGCCGTGCGCCTTCTGCCCCTGCCAGCTCGAGTAGGAAGCCATCACGGTCAGCACGCCGGCGTCGATCGCGGCCACGTAGCCCCGGGCATGCGTGCGGATCAGTTCCGCTTCGCTGACGCGGCTGTCGCCCTGGTCGACGCCATCCTGCGTGGCGCCATCGCCGAGGTAGTGCTTCGCGGTCGCGGCGACATGCCCGGACTGCTGTTTGCCATCCAGCTCCGCGGCGCCCTGCAGTCCCTCGACCGCTGCGGCGGCGTATCGGCTCACCAGCGCCGGATCCTGCGAATAGCCCTCGTAGGTGCGGCCCCAGCGCGGATCCTGCGGCACCGGCAGCGCCGGCGCGAAGTCCCAGTCGATGCCGGTGACCGACATCTCCTCGGCCGTGGCCGCGCCAATGCGCCGCACCAGCTCCGCGTCGTGCGCCGCGCCCAGCCCGATATTGTGCGGATAAATGACCGCGCCGGCGACATTGTTGTGGCCGTGCACCGCATCGATCCCGAACATCACCGGGATCGGCACGTGGTCGGGCCGGCCCTCGAGCGAGACCGCGCGAAACTCGCGCGCCATCTGCAGCCACTGCGCGGCGCTGGCGCGCTTGTTGCCGTTCACGCCGGCGCCGCCGCCCGCCAGCACCGAGCCGAGCGGATAGCGGCGCAGATCATCCGGCGTGATGTGCGCGACGTCGGCCTGGATCACCTGGCCGACCTTCTCTGCCACCGACAGTTGCACCAGCAGGGCGCTGATGCGCGCTTCGGTGCGCTCATCGACGAGCCCGCGGCTGTGCGCGGCCGGCCAGCTTCCGGGATGGATCACCGGCGCCGCGGGCGCCGCCGCCCGCGAGGCGATGCACGCGCAGGCCAGCAGCGCGGCGCAGATACTCCCCCGCACGCTCATTGTCATGTTCCCTGTTGCAGAAAATCCCGGTACCACTGGCCGCTGCGCTTGAGCTGGCGCCGCTGGGTCGCGAAGTCGACGTGCACCAGGCCGAAGCGGCGCGTGTAGCCTTCGGCCCACTCGAAGTTGTCCATCAGCGTCCACGCGAAATAACCCTTCACCGGCGCGCCCGCCTCGATCGACCCGCGCAGCGCGCGCAGGTGGCGCTCCAGGTAGGCGCACCGCTCGGCATCATCGACGCTGCCGTCGGGCGCGACCACGTCATCGTAGCTCGAGCCATTCTCGGTGATGTAGATCGCGGCGGGGCGGTAGTCGCGCCGCAGCCGCGCCAGCAGGCTCACCAGGCCATCCGGCGAGACTTCCCAGCCGAGCGCGGTGCGTTCGGCGCCCGGCTTGTCGACCACGCGCACCGACAACGGGCCGTGGCCCGGCGCATGCGCGATCATCTCCGGAAAATAATAATTGAGGCCGAGGAAATCGGTCGGCGTCGCGATCACCGCCAGGTCGCCCGCACCGATCAGCGGCGCGTCGGCGCCACAGAGCTGCAGGATGTCGGCCGGGTAGCCGCGGCCGTGCAGCGGATCGAGGAACCAGCGATTGCGCAGCCCGTCGTAGCGGCGGGTCGCGGCGCGGTCCAGCTCGCTCTTCGTAGCGCTCACGTGCGGATGGAGGCTGAGCGAGATGCCGACGCGCGCACCGGCGGCGTTCGCGCGCAGCGCCGGGATGGCCGCGCCGTGCGAGAGCAGCACGTGATGGCAGGCCTGGAGCGCCGCTCGCCAGCTGCTGATGCCTGGCGCGTGCGTGCCATCGAGGTGGCCGAGGAAGGCGGTGCACCACGGCTCGTTGTGCGTGATCCAGTGCCTGACGCGATCGCCGAGCCGGCGGCTGATGGCATCGGCGAACTCGGTGTAGCGCGCGACCGTGGCGAGTTCCTGCCAGCCGCCGCGCTCCTGCAGTGCCTGCGGCAGATCCCAGTGATAGAGCGTGGCCCAGGGCTCGAGCCCGCGCTCGAGCATGCCATCGACCAGCCGCGAATAGAAATCGAGGCCCGCGGCATTGGGCGCGCCGCTCCCGGCGGGGAAGATGCGCGGCCAGGCAATCGAGAAACGGTAGGCGCCGGCCCCGAGTGCGGCGGCCAGGTCCAGGTCTTCGGGCCAGCGATGGTAATGATCGCAGGCGACCGCGCCGCTCGAACCGTCGCGCACGCGGCCGGGCACCGCGCAGAATCGGTCCCAGATCGATTCACCCCGCCCGTCGGCTTTGCTGGCGCCCTCGATCTGGTACGCCGAGGTCGCGCAGCCCCAACGGAAATCGGGCGCGAAATCACTTCGCCGCAGCGGGCGCGAGTCGGAACTGACCGGGTTGAGCATGGAGGCGGTAAGTTACCCGATTGGTGGAAAGCTTTCCACACCAGCCGGCAGCGGGAATCGAGCGGGCGCGAACGGCCTGGGCGGGCGGGGACTAGGGCCGGCGGCCGGGCCGGCCGCTCGGGCGCATCGCCACCGAGGCGCGCCAGGTCACGTTGACCGGGAATTCGCGCGCCACGGGCAGCAGCGAGTCGTAGCAGCGGTTCAGCAGGCAGTTCAGGCCGCTGACCGTCACTTCGCGCAACGGGATATGTACCGAGGTCAGGCGCGGCGCCGAATACTCGGCGCTCCAGGTGTCATCGTAGCCCAGCACCGACACCTGCTGCGGCACGGCCAGCCCCACCTGCTGGAAATACGAGAGCGCGCCGACCGCCATCTCGTCGTTGGCGCAGAACAGCGCCGTGAAGCGGTGCTTCGCCGCCAGCAGCGCGCGCGCCGAGGCCCAGCCGCCCTCGGGGGAAAAATCGCTGTCGATGGTCGGGATGGCATGCGTATCAACGCCCTGGCGCGCGAGCTCGCGCATGAAGCCGGCGAGGCGCGCGCGATTGTCCGGCGAACTGGCGGGACCCGCGATGATCGCGAACTCGCGATGCCGGTGCTGCAGCAGCGCCTGCGCCGCGACCACACCGCCCTGGGTGTGGTCGGCGGAGAAGCACTGCTCGCGCATGCTCTCGAAGATGCTGTTGAGCACGACGATGTTGGGCTGTTCGCGCCCGAGCGTGACCACATCCTTTTCCTGCAGCGCATTGCTCATCACGATCAGGCCATCGCAATCGCGGTTGATCAGGAACTGCACGCCCTCGATCGCCTGGCGCCGCTCGTCGGTCGAGCCATGCCCGAAGGCCACGACCATGTGACGTCCGCCGGCGCGCAGCTCCGCGTCGATGGTCTGCAGGATCGGCGTGTAATAGGTGCCCTTCAGGATCGGGATGTATACGCCGATCATCTGCGTGGAGCCCGACAGCAACGCGCGCGCCGAGTGCGAGGGGCGGAAGCTCAGCTGCTCGATCGCGCGGCGCACGCGCTTGGCGGTCGCCGGTGCAACCGATCCCTTGCCGCTGACGACGCGCGAGGCGGTGCCGAGCCCGACGCCCGCCAACCGGGCCACATCCTTGATCGTCGCCATCTGCTGCTACCTGTGCGCCTGCGGCGCAGCCGCATTGGCCGAAAGAATTTGCCGATGCTATATTGCCCGCGATGGTTTGGGAACCTTTCCAAACATTTGCGCCCACGGCGGCCCTAGAGCGGGGACTCAACTGTGCCGGCAGCCTCGAACAGGATCATCGCGCTGAGCGCGCTGCTGTGCGCCGGCGGCCTCGCGGACGCCGCGCCTGCAACCGCGCCAGCGGCGCCGCGCGCGGAGGTGCTGCATTGGTGGACCTCGGGCGGCGAGTCCGCGGCGGTGCGCACGCTCGCTGACGCCTATCGCGCCGCGGGCGGCATCTGGCTCGACACCGCGATCGCCGGGAGCGAGCAGGCGCGCGCGGTCGCGCTCAGCCGCATCGCCGGCGGCGATCCGCCGACCGCCGCGCTGTTCAACGCCTCGCGCCAGTTCCGCGACCTCATCGACCAGGGCCTGCTGAACGACGTCGACGCGGTGGCCGAACGCGAGCACTGGTCGCAATTCCTGCCAGCGGTGCTGCTCGATACGCTGCGCGTCAACGGGCACTACTACGCCGCGCCGGTCAGCATCCACATGCCGACCTGGATCTGGTATTCGAAGGCCGCGTTCCGCAAGGCCGGCATCGCCGCCGAACCGCGCAGCTTCGCGGATTTGTTTGCGGCGCTCGACAAACTCAAGGCGGCCGGGCTCATCCCGCTCGCGCATGGCGGCCAGGCCTGGCAGGACAACATCGTGTTCCGCGCGGTGCTCGCCAACGAGGGCGGCGCGGACCTCTACCTGCGGATTCTGCGCGACCGCGACCCGCGCGCGATCGCCTCGCCGGAATTCCGCCGCGTGCTGCTGACCTTCAGGCGGCTGCATGCCTATGTCGATGCGGGCTCGCCCGGCCGCAACTGGAATGACGCGACCGCGCTGCTGATCACCGGACGCGCGGGCGTGCAGATCATGGGCGATTGGGTCAAGGCGGAGTTTGCCAGCGCGCAGCAGAACGCCGGCCGCGACTACGGCTGCATCGCCGGCTTCGGCCCGCGCTCGCCGTACATCGTCCAGGGCGATGCGTTCATCTTCCCGAAGTCCGCGGATCCGCAGGCGCCGCGGGCGCAGCAGCTGCTGGCGGCGACCGTCACCTCGGGCGCGGCGCAGCTCGCCTTCAGCAGCCGCAAGGGCTCGATCCCGGTGCGCGCCGACATCGACGCCAGCACGCTCGACTACTGCGCGCGCCTCGGGGTCGAGATCATGAAGGACAAGTCGCGCCAGCTCGGCAACGACGAGGCCTACCTGACGCCCGACCAGAACGGCGCGATGGCCGACGTGCTGACCGATTACTGGAACCGCGAGCGCGACGTGGCGCAGGTGCAGAAGAGCATCGCGGCGGCGCTGCGTGACTAGCGTCATTCGCCGGCGCGCGCCGCTCCGTGCAGCGCTCAATCCCGCCTGGTTCGCGCTGCTGCCGATGGCGCTCGCCGCGGTGGTTGTCTACCTCGGCTCGTTCCTGTGGTCGCTGCGCATCTCGCTGACCGGCTCGCGCAGCCTGCCGCTGCACGACTACGTCGGCCTCGCGCAATACCAGCGGCTGTTCGCCAACGATCGCTGGCTGCACTCGCTCCAGAACCTCGCGATCTACAGCCCGCTGTACCTCGCCGGCTGCCTGGCGCTCGGCTTCCTGCTGGCCCTGCTCGTCGATCGCCAGCTGCGCGGCGGCGGCGCGCTGCGCGCGATCTTCCTCTATCCCTATGCGCTGTCGTTCATCGCCACCGGGCTGATCTGGCAGTGGCTGCTGAACCCGGAGCTCGGCATCCAGCAGGCCGTGCGGGCCTGGGGTTTCCCGGCCTTCCGCTTCGACTGGCTGGTGGACCAGGACCACGCGATCTACGCGATCGTGCTCGCCACGATCTGGCAGGGCGCGGGGCTGGTGATGGCGATCCTGCTCGCGGGACTTCGCGGCATCGACCCCGACATCCTGCGCGCCGCGCGGGTCGATGGCGTGCCGGGCTGGCGCGTCCAGACGAGCATAGTGATCCCGATGCTCGGTTACGCGTTCGCCACCGCGGCGCTGCTGCTGCTGACCGCGGCGGTCAAGCTCTACGACGCCGTGGTCGCGATGACGCAGGGCGGACCGGGCACGGCCAGTGAAGTGCCGGCCAAGTTCATCATGGATCACCTGTTCGGGCGCGCCAATCTCGCGCTCGCCTCGGCCGGTGCGACCGTCATGGCCATCACGGTGGTGGCGCTGCTGGCGCCGCTCCTGTATGCGCGCGGCCGCGCGGCACGGGTGCGCGCCTGAACACCGCGCCGCGAACGACGCCGCCGCGCGCGGCTGCGGCGCATCGCGCCCGCTGGTACGCGGATCCCGGGCGCTGGGGTCTGCTGGCGCTGACGCTGTCGGCCGCGGCCTGCTTCCTGCTGCCGCTGTACGTGATGTCGGTCACTTCGCTCAAGTCGATGGATGAGATCCGGCTCGGTCAGCTGTTCGCGTGGCCATCCCGGCTGACGCTCGAAGCCTGGCGCGCGGCGTGGCGCAGCGCCTGCACCGGCGTGGCCTGCGAAGGCATCCGCGGCGGATTCTGGAATTCGATCGCGATCGTGCTGCCGAGCACCCTGATCGCGATCGCGCTGGGCGCTCTGAACGGCTATGCGCTCGCCTTCTGGCGCGCGCGCGGCGCATCGCTCCTGTTCGGCCTGCTGATGCTTGGCGCCTTCATCCCGGTGCAGGTGCTGATGTTCCCGCTGGTGCGGCTGCTGGGCCCGTTGCACCTGGTCGGCTCGCTCGCCGGCATCGTGCTGGTGCACGTGATCTTCAGCATGCCGATCATGACGCTGATCTTCCGCAACCATTTTGCCGCGCTGCCACGCGAGCTGTTCCTGGCCGCGCGTCTCGATGGCGGCGGGTTCCTGCGCATCTTCCTGCAGTTGATGCTGCCACTGGCGGTGCCGATGCTGGTGGTGGCCGCGATCATGCAGGCGACCGGCGTCTGGAACGACTACATCCTCGGCCTGGTATTCGCGGGCCGCGAGCACCTGCCGATGACGGTGCAGCTCAACAACCTCGTCAACACCACCACTGGCGCGAAGCTGTACAACGTCGACATGGCCGCGACCCTGCTCACTTCGCTCGTGCCGCTGGCGATCTACCTGCTGTCGGGCCGCTGGTTCGTGCGCGGCATAGCTGCCGGCGCGATGAAGGGCTGAGCCATGGCCGCGGTCAGCATCCGGGACCTGCGCGTACACCTCGGCGGCCAGCCGGTGATCGACGGGCTCGACCTCGAGGTCGCGAGCGGAGAATTCCTGGTGCTGCTGGGTCCTTCCGGCTGCGGCAAATCGACGCTGCTGCACGCGCTGGCGGGGCTGATCGATGTCGCCGGCGGCAGCGTCGCATTCGACGGTGTCGATCAGACCTGGGCGAGCCCGCGCGCGCGCAACATCGGCATGGTGTTCCAGTCCTACGCGCTGTACCCGACGATGACGGTGGCCGGCAACCTCTCGTTCGGGCTGCGCGCCCGCGGCACGGCGCGCGCCGAGATCGCGGCCCGCGTGCAACGCGCCGCCTCGCTCCTGCAGCTCGAGCCGCTGCTCGCGCGCAAGCCCGCGCAGCTCTCGGGCGGACAGCGCCAGCGCGTCGCGATCGGCCGCGCGCTGGTGCGCGACGCGGGCGTGTACCTGCTCGACGAGCCGCTCTCGAACCTGGATGCCAACCTGCGCGCGGCGTTGCGCCGGGAGCTGAAGCTCCTGCACCAGCGACTTGGCGCGACGATGATCTACGTGACGCACGACCAGATCGAGGCCCTGACGCTCGCCACGCGCATCGCGGTGTTGCACCAGGGCCGGGTCCAGCAGCTCGGCACGCCGGGCGACGTGTACGCGCGTCCCGCCAACCGCTTCGTCGCCGGTTTCATGGGCGCGCCGCCGATGAATTTCCTGGAGGGCCGGCTGGCCGTGTCGGGCGGCACGCCGCGCTTCGTCGCGGCCGGCTTCGAACTTGAATTGCGCGACTACGAATTCCGCGCCGCGGCGCCCGTCGACGGCGAGCCGGTCGTGCTGGGCGTGCGGCCCGAGCAGTTGCGAATCGGCGCGCCGGGTTCCTGGACCAGCCAAGTCACGCTGATCGAGCCGATGGGCAATCATCAGGTCGTGTGGTTCGACTGCGCGGGATCGGGTTGGTCGGCGCTGTCGGACAGCGATGCCGGACCGCGTGTCGGCGCGCGTATAGCGCTGGCGGTTTCGTCCAGCCCTGTGAGCCTTTTCCGCGCGGACAACGGCACGCGCCGCTAAGCGGCGCAGTGCCTGGCGATGAAGGCTTCGTGCGCGGGCATGACCTCGACGCAACTGCCGATGACCCGTTTCACATCCGCCAGGAAGGCATCGAGTTCCGCCTCGCTCAGCAGGTCCACCAGTGGGTGATACGCCCGTGGCGTGATGCGCTGGCCGATCAGCACCTGCACCCAGCTGATCTGCGCGAACAGTTCCTCGTTCTCGCGGTAGAAGCGGCCGGAATGGCGGAACAGGTCCATGTACTCGCGCAGGCTCGAGGGAATCTCCATCGTGCGACAGTAATCCCAGAACGGCGTGTCGTTCCGTTCGGTCGCGTGGTAATGCAGGATCAAGAAATCGCGGATCCGCTCCACCTCGAACACAGCCTTCTGGTTGAAGCGCTCGATCAGCACCGGATCGAAACCCGTGTCCGGGAAGAAACTCAACAGGCGCGTGATCGTCGACTGAATCAGGTGGATGCTGGTCGATTCGAGCGGCTCCATGAAGCCGCTGGAGAGCCCGACCGCGACGCAATTGCGCTCCCAGATCCGGCGGCGCCGGCCCGTGACGAAGCGCAGTACGCGCGGCTCGGCCAGCGCCTCGCCATCGAGATTGCCGAGCAGCGTCGCGCCGGCCTCGTCGTCCGAGATGTGGGCGCTTGAGTAGACGTAGCCGTTACCGATCCGGTGCTGCAGCGGGATGCGCCACTGCCAGCCGGCGCCCCGCGCGGTCGAGCGTGTGTAGGGAGTCGGCGGCCCGCTCGAAGCACATGGCACGGCCACCGCGCGGTCACAGGGCAACCAATGGGTCCATTCCTCATAGCCCGTATGGAGCGCCTGTTCGATCAGCAGCCCGCGGAATCCCGAGCAGTCAATGAACAACTCGCCCTCGATCCGTTCGCCACTCTCGAGGATGATCGCCTCGATGAATCCGTCCTTTGCCCGCAGCAGCGTTTCCCTGACCTTGCCCTCGGTGCGCCGGGCACCGCGCTGCTCGGCGAAGGCCCGCAGGTAGCGCGCGTACAGCCCGGCATCGAGCTGGAACGCGTAGGCGATGCTCGACAGCGGCGAGTCGGGGCCCAGGGCGGCCGGACGCAGGAACTTGCCGCGGATTGCGGCGGCGGCGTTCAGCGCATAGTCGCCCAGGTCGCCACCGCGGCCCGCGAGCATAGCCTTGATCCAGTAGTGGTAGAAAGGCAGCAGGCCGCGTTCGCGCCCCAGCACCCCGAAGCTGTGCAGGTAGCGCTCGCCCAGCCGTGCCCAGTCGACGAACTGGATGCCGAGCTTGAACGTGGCCTGCGTCTGGCGGACGAAATCGTCCTCGTCGATCCCCAGCGACTGATTGAACCCGCGGATCTGCGGGATCGTGGCCTCCCCGACCCCGACCGTGCCGATCTCCTCGGATTCGACCAGCCGGATCCGGCAGCGCCCGCCCAGCACGCGAGCCAGCGCGGCCGCGGTCATCCAGCCCGCCGTTCCGCCACCGACGATCACGACCGACCTGACAGGCTGGGAGGTCATAGCCGGACTGCTCATGCCACATTGCGCCGGCTGGTAAAGAAGCCGTTCAGCGTCAGCCGCCCCGCCAGAGGATCATTGCTGAGCGCGCGCGCGGCATCGATGTCACCCGAATGAAGCAGGCTGCCATCATAGATAATCATCCGATTCCAGCGGGCCTCAACCGAACCCACGCACTTGAAATAGTCATTGCTGCGGTGAATATAGCCCGGATCGATCCCGTAGCGCTGCGTGAATTCCCTGCCGCCCATGCGCCTGGAATCGGCGAACAGCGCGGCGATTTCGGGCACCGGGCGCGCCAGCTCGAAAAAGCTCGTGCCACCGAGGCGCTCGTCCCGGAACAGATACAGCACCGAGGCCTGGATGCTCTGGCGCGCGTCCAGCGCTTCGCCGTCGCGATGGCAGAGCCATTGAAAGGGCCGCAGCGATTCGGGCGGGGTCGTCACGAGCGACAGGCGGCTATGCATGCTGAGAAGCCGCCGTGCATCGAAATGGCGGCGCGCCGTGGTCGAGAAATACTCGCCCAGCCGGCGCCCGGCCTCTTCGGGCACGCCGCGGCACACACCGGGGTAGGCGTTGCCGTCGATCGGGCGGAATTCGTCGCGATGCTCCGCAGCGAACCGCACCAGTGATTCAGGGTCGACCAACGCATCGTCGACGACGAGACAACGCTGCCGCTCGCCGAAGCGC
>JAGWPD010000209.1 GCA_028870705.1 Gammaproteobacteria bacterium | reverse complement strand
GCTCGCGCGCCGCGGGATCGAAGCCGTGCGCGTCGATGCCGCGGCGGCGCAGCGCGGCGAGCACCGCGGCGCCGCTCAGCAGCGAGATCTCGCGCTCGGTCGAGTTGCCGCCGTAGAGCACCGCCACGCGCCCGAAATCGGCCGGGTTGCTTACGCGGCGCAGGCCGCGGCTGTCGTGGCGCAGGCGCATCAGGCCGCCTCCCCGACGATGCGCACTTCCGGCACCAGCTCGATGCCGTGCACGCGCTGCACCGTGGCGCGCACGTGCGCGATCAGCTCCTCGAGGTCGCGGCCGCAGGCCTCGCCCTCGTTGAGGATGAAATTCGCGTGCTTCTCCGATACCACCGCACCGCCGATGCGCAGGCCCTTCAGGCCTGCCGACTCGATCAACTGCGCGGCGTGCAGGCCCGGCGGGTTCGTGAACACCGAGCCGCAGCTCCACTCGCCGAGCGGCTGCGTCAGCTTGCGGCGCTGCGCCTGCTCGCGCACCAGGTGCGCCTGCGCCTCGTCACGCGGCGTGAATTCGAGCTCGGCGGCCACGAACCATTCGTCGTTGGCGGGCGCGAGCACGCGGCGATAGGACCACTGGTACTCGCTCGCCGCACGGGTGCGGCTGGTGCCGTCGCGCGCCATCACCTCGACGCTGCGCACCTGCGCCCAGGTCTCGCCGCCATAGGCGCCGGCATTCATCGCGAGCGCCCCGCCCATCGTGCCCGGGATGCCGGCGAAGAACTCCGCGTGCCCGAGGCCCCAGTTGGCGCACTGGCGCGTGACGCGCGCGCAGGGCACGCCGGATTCGCAGTAGACGCGCAGCTGCGCACGCCGCTCCAGGCGCGTGAATGCACCGTGCGTGCAGATCACCACGCCGCGGATGCCGCCGTCGCGCACCAGCAGGTTGCTGCCCAGCCCCACCCACAGCAGCGGCGTCGCGGCCGGGAGCGAGCGCAGGAACGAGGCCAGCTCGGCGCGGTCGTGCGGCGTGAAGAACACGTCGGCCGGGCCGCCGACCCGCCACGAGGTGTGCCTGGACATCGGCTCGTTGCGCCGGATCCGCAGCTGGAACTCGGGGGCGACCGCGACGTTCACTTGCCTCGCTCCACGGCGCGCGGCGCGGCGAGCCTGGTCACCAGCGAATGTGCCACCGCGCCGATGTGCCCGGCGCCCATCGTGACCAGCACGTCGCCATCGTGCAGCAGGTCGCGCAGCGCCGTGGCGAGGTTCTCCACGCGCTGTACGAACACCGGCTCGAGCTTGCCCCGGCTGCGGATCGCACGGCAGATCGCGCGCCCGTCCGCGCCCTTGATCGGCGCCTCGCCCGCGGCATACACCTCGGTGACCAGCAGCGCATCGAACCCCGAGAGCACGGTCGCGAAGTCGTCGAGCAGGTCGCGGGTGCGCGTGTAGCGATGCGGCTGGAAGGCCAGCACCAGCCGCCGGTCCGGCCAGGCCTGGCGCAGCGCGTCGAGCGTGGCCGCGATCTCGGTCGGATGGTGCCCATAGTCATCGACGATGGTCACCTGGCCCATGGGCGTGGCCACTTCGCCGACCAGCTGCATGCGCCGATCGATCCCCTGGAAGGCGGCCAGCGCGCGCACGATGGCTGCGTCGCCGATCTCGAGCTCGGTCGCGACCGCGATCGCGGCCAGAGAATTGCGCACGTTGTGGAGGCCTGCGAGATTGAGGGCAACTTCGAGTGACTGGTCACGCCCGGGCCGCGTGACCTCGAACAGCGTGCGCGAGCGCTCGCGGCGGATGTTGCCCGCGCGCACGTCGGCACCGGCGCCGAGGCCGTAGGTCACGACGGGCCGGCCCACGCGCGGCAGGATGCCCTGCACGTGCTCGTCGTCCTGGCACAGCACGGCGAGGCCATAGAACGGGAGGTTGTGCAGGAAGCTGACGAAGCTGTCGCACAGCCGGGCGAAATCACCGCCGTGCGTGCCGAGGTGGTCGTTGTCGATGTTGGTGACGATCGCGATGATCGGCTGCAGGTGCAGGAACGAGGCGTCGCTCTCGTCAGCCTCGGCCACCAGGTAGCGTCCGGCGCCGAGCCGGGCGTTGGTGCCGGCGCTCTTCAGGCGCCCGCCGATCACGAAGGTCGGATCCTCGCCGCCTTCGGCGAGGATGCTGGCCACCAGGCTGGTGGTGGTGGTCTTGCCGTGCGTGCCGGCCACCGCGATCGACTGGCGGAAGCGCATCAGCTCGCCGAGCATCTCGGCGCGCGGCACCACCGGCACGCGCCGCGCCAGCGCGGCAGCCACTTCCGGATTGCCGGGCTGCACCGCGGTCGAGGTCACGACCACGTCGGCCCCGTCGGCGTTCTCCGCGCGATGGCCGATCGCGACGCGCGCGCCGAGCTGCTCGAGCCGCGCGGTCACCGCGTTGGCCTTGAGGTCGGAGCCGGTCACCCGGTAGCCCAGGTTCAGCAGCACTTCGGCGATGCCGCCCATGCCGCTGCCGCCGATGCCGACGAAATGGATGCTGCCGATGCGGCGCATGCGCTCGTTCATGCGGCCTCCTGCGCGTAGCGCTGGCAGGCCTCGGCCAGCGCCGCGGTCGCGCCGGTGTGTGCGAGGAGCCTGGCCCGCTCCGCCATCGCAATGAGCCTGCCGCGCCCGGCGCACAGCGTGGTCAGTTCGGCGGCGAGCCGCTCGGCGGTCAGCTCGCGGTCCGCGATCAGGAGCGCCGCACCCTCGGCCACCGGAATGCGCGCGTTGTGCGTCTGGTGATCATCGACCGCGGCCGGGAACGGCACGAGGATCGCGCCGACTCCGGCGCAGGCCAGTTCCGAGACCGTCAGCGCACCGGCGCGGCAGATGACCAGGTCGGCCCAGGCATAGCTGTCGGCCATGTCCTCGATGAACGGCGCGATCTGCGCGCGCACGCCGGCGGCGGCGTATTCGCGGCGCGCGGCTTCGAGCCAGCGCTCGCCCGATTGATGGCGCACCTCGACGGCGATGCGGCCGGAGAGCCGCGCCAGCGCATGCGGCAGCACCGAGTTGAGGCGCGCCGCGCCCTGGCTGCCGCCGATGACCAGGATGCGGATCGCGCCGCTGCGCAGCGCGAAGCGCTCCGCCGGCGGCGGGATCGCCGCGATCTGCGCGCGCACGGGATTGCCGATGACCTGCGCGGCGACGCCGCTGCCGAACGCGTCCGGGAACGCGGCGTAGACTTCGCGCGCGATGCGCGCCAGGCAGCGGTTGGTGAAGCCGGCGATCGCGTTCTGCTCGTGGATCAGCAGCGGCGCGCGCGTCAGCCAGGCCGCCACGCCGCCGGGGCCCGTGACGTAGCCGCCGAGGCCCACGACCACGGTCGGCCGGTGGCGGCGCATCACCGCGAGCGCCTCCAGGAGCGAACGCAGCAGGCGCCAGGGCGCGAGCAGCCAGCTGCCGAGGCCCTTGCCGCGCAGGCCCGCGACGGCGAGTGTCTCGAGCGGAAACTGTTCGGCCGGCACCACGCGCGCCTCCATGCCGCGGCGCGTGCCGAGCCAGACGATCTGCCAGGAGCGGGTGCGCAACTCGCGCGCCAGCGCCAGCGCCGGATAGACGTGGCCGCCCGTGCCGCCCGCCATGATCAGTGCCACCGGCGCGCTCATGCGTGCCTCGCGCGCGCGCCGCCACGCGCGCCGCCGACTTCGTGGTGCACGCGCAGGATCAGCCCCAGCCAGGCCAGCGCCACCACCATGCTGCTGCGGCCGTAGCTCATCAGCGGCAGCGTGAGGCCCTTGGTCGGCAGCACGCCCATGTTCACGCCGATGTTCACGAAGGCCTGCACCAGCAGCCAGAGCGCGAATCCGGCCGCCAGGTAGCAGTGGAACTTCATGCCCGCGTCGTGCGCGCGCCGCGCCAGGGCGAACACGCGCCAGGCGAGCGCCAGGAACAGGCCGATCGTCAGCACCACGCCGGCCAGGCCGAGCTCCTCGGCCAGCACCGCGAACAGGAAGTCGTTGTGCGCCTCGGGCAGGTAGAACAGCTTCTGCACGCTGGCGCCCAGGCCCACGCCGAACCATTCGCCGCGACCGATCGCGATCAGCGATTGCGTGAGCTGGAAGCCGGTGTTGTACGGGTCGGCCCAGGGGTCGAGGAAGCCGGTGATGCGCCGCATGCGGTAGCTCGAGAACATCACCAGCAGCGACATGGCCGCCGACGCGGCCAGCACCGAGGCCAGCACCCAGCGCAGCTGCGCACCGGCCAGGAACAGCAGCCCGAAGCCCGTTGCGAACAGGACGGTCGCGGCACCGAGGTCCGGCTCCAGCAGCAGTAACAGGCCGAGGCTGGCCAGCAGCGCCACCGGCCGCAGCAAGCCGCCGGCGCTGCTGCGCAGCGCAGTCTCGAAGCGCACGCAGTAGTGCGCGATGTACACCAGCGCGAGCACGCGCGCCGCCTCGGAGACCTGGAAGTTGATGCCCGGCAGCCGCAGCCAGCGCCGCCCGCCCTTCACCACGTGGCCCAGGCCCGGCACCAGCACCAGCAGCAACAGCACGGCGGCCGCGATCAGCAGCGGCAGCGCGACGCGCTCGATGGCCGCGATCGGCACCAGGAACACCAGCGCGGCGAGCGCCACGCCGCCCGCGACCAGCACCAGCTGGCGCTCGAGGTAGGCGAACGGATCGCCGCTCTCGTGCGCCGCGGCGGTCACCGAGGCCGAGGTCACCATGATGAGGCCCAGCAGCAGGATCGAGGCCACCAGCAGCAGCAGCACCGGGTCGAGCCGCACCAGCGGTGCGCGCTCGATGGTGCGGGTCGGCGCATCGGCGGCGATCATGGCGCCAGGCCCCGCACGGCCGCGGCGAACGCTTCGCCGCGCTGCACGTAGTCGCGGAACATGTCGAGGCTCGCGCAGGCCGGCGAGAGCAGCACCGTGTCGCCGGGAAGCGCCGCGCGCGCGGCCGCGGCCACCGCCGCCTCGAGCGTGGCGCAGTACTCGATCGCGCAGTGGCAACCGAGCGCGGCGCCGAGTGC
>JAGWPD010000208.1 GCA_028870705.1 Gammaproteobacteria bacterium | reverse complement strand
TGATCGCGGTGATGCCGGTGCTCGCGGGCGCCGTGACCATGCTGCTCACCGATCACTTCTTCGGCACCACCTTCTTCACCGCGGCCGGCGGTGGCGATCCGGTGATGTTCCAGCACATCTTCTGGTTCTTCGGCCACCCCGAGGTGTACATCCTGATCCTGCCGGCCTTCGGCATCGTCTCGGAAGTGATCCCGACCTTCTCGCGCAAGCCCCTGTTCGGCTACGAGGCGATGGTGTACGCGACCGCCTCGATCGCGTTCCTGTCCTTCATCGTCTGGGCGCACCACATGTTCACGGTCGGCATGCCGCTCGCGGGCGAGCTGTTCTTCATGCTCTCGACCATGCTGATCTCGATCCCGACCGGCGTGAAGGTGTTCAACTGGTGCTCGACGATGTGGAAGGGCTCGCTGACCTTCGAACCGCCGATGCTGTTCTGCCTCGCGTTCCTGTTCCTGTTCACCATCGGCGGCTTCTCGGGCCTGATGCTCGCGATCGCGCCGGCCGACTTCCAGTATCAAGACACATATTTTGTCGTCGCGCATTTCCATTATGTTCTCGTACCAGGTTCGATCTTCACGATCATGGCCGGGGTGTACTACTGGCTGCCGAAGTGGACCGGCCACATGTACGACATGCGGCTGGCGAAGTGGCACTTCTGGCTGTCGACGATCTTCGTCAACGTGCTGTTCTTCCCGCAGCACTTCCTCGGGCTCGCGGGCATGCCCCGCCGCATTCCGGACTACGCCACGCAGTTCGCCGACTGGAACATGGTCTCCTCGATCGGCGGCTTCGGCTTCGGCCTCTCGCAGCTGCTGTTCCCGTACATCGTGATCAAGTGCATCCGCGGCGGCGAGCAGGCTGCCGCCAGGGTCTGGGAGGGCGCGCATGGCCTCGAGTGGGAAGTGCCCTCGCCGGCGCCATACCACACGTGGGAAACCGCGCCGAGCCTGGCGGTGATCCACAGCGGCGGCGAACACTGGACCGAGGACGAGGATTGATGATGGGCACGGCAGCGCAGCAGGAACAGCGGCGGCGCGTGCGCCGCACGACCCTCATGCTCTCGCTCCTCGCGCTGGCGATCTACGCTGGCTTCATCGCGCTCACCATCCACCGGAGCCACGGGTGACGGAGCCTGCCGCCAGCGAGCCTGGGGTGAACGAAGCGCCGGCGAACGCTGCGCTGGCGCTCAGGCGGAGCAATCGCTCGCTCACCGGCAAGCTGTGGATCTTCGTCGCCGGCAGCTTCGCGTTCGGCTTCGCGCTCGTGCCGCTGTACCGCGTGCTTTGCCAGGTGACGGGTTTCGGCGACCAGAAGCTGCTGACCGAGGCCGTGGCGCCGATCGGCATCGCGAACGCCGCCAATGCGCCGGTTGCCGGCGCCGCCGATGCGTCGCGCACCGTCACGGTGGAATTCATGGCCAACCTGCCCACGGTCGGCAACTGGGAATTCCGCCCGTTGCAGGCGACGCTGCAGGTGCACCCGGGCCAACTCTACGAGGCGAGTTTCGTGGCCCGCAACCTCACCGGCCACGACACGGTTGCGCAGGCGGTGCCGAACATCGCGCCGGGCGAGGCCGCGAGCTGGTTCCACAAGACGCAGTGCTTCTGTTTCTCGCCACAGTCGTTCAAGAAGGGCGAAGAGCGGGTGCTGCCGGTGCGCTTCTTCATCGATCGCGCGCTGCCCGTGTACATCGATCGGGTCACGCTCAGCTACACCTTTTACGATGCGGCAGCGCAGGCCGCCGCCCGCTAGAGACCGGTAAATCCAGGAAAACCACATGTCGCAGTCACACGCCCCGGCCGATTCCAGCAAGTACTACCTGCCGCACGGCACGCCCTGGCCGATCATCGGATCGGTGGCGCTGTTCACGACGATGCTCGGGGTCGCCGCCTGGCTGAACGAATGGTTTGGCCCGGAAATCTTCGCCCTTGGCCTGGCGCTACTGGCGGTGATGTTCATCGGCTGGTTCCGCACCGTGATCAGCGAGAACCAGCAGGGCGTCTACAACCTCCACGTCGACCGCTCGTTCCGGATGGGAATGATCTGGTTCATCTTCTCCGAGGTGATGTTTTTCGCCGCCTTCTTCGGCGCGCTCTTCTACGCGCGCACGCTCTCGGTGCCGTGGATCGGCGGCGAGGGCGTGAAGGTGTTCAACAAGATCTTCCTGTGGCAGAACTACGATGCCGCCTGGCCGACCAACGGCCCGGCGCATCTCGGGCCACGCGCCGATGGCACCTTCGAAGTCATCCCGGCCTTCGGCGTGCCGGCGCTTAACACCGCGATCCTGCTCAGCTCGGGCGTCACGATCACGATCGCGCACCATGCGCTGAAAGCAGGCAATCGAGGCATTCTCAAGATTTTTCTTGCGCTTACCTTTTTGCTGGGCTTCCTGTTCGTCTCGCTCCAGGCACGCGAATATGGCGAGGCCTACCTGCACCAGGGCCTGCAGCTCTCGACCGGCATCTACGGCTCGACCTTTTTCATGCTCACCGGCTTCCACGGCCTGCACGTGACGATCGGCGCGATCATGCTGACGATCATCTGGCTGCGCACGCTCCGTGGGCATTTCACGCCGACGCGGCACTTCGGCTTCGAGGCCGTGGCCTGGTACTGGCACTTCGTCGACGTGGTCTGGCTCGGCCTGTTCATCTTCGTCTACTGGATTTAGCCGCTTAGAGCGCGCGGGCTGCCGATGCGCCGTGAGCCGACCGAGCGTGCGGGGCGCGTCCATCGGCTGACGATCGACAGCGCCGCGACCGGCCCGTGGGCGGATTTCCTGATCCGCGAGCTGGTACCGCGCGTCGAGCGCGAATTCGGCTGCGGCGGCCGCCGCCTGTCACTCGGGTGACATGGGTTTCGGGATCCTCGGCATGTGCGCGAGCTACGACCCGGACCCGGACGCATACCTCGGGCTGCACCTGCCGCTCGACATGGAGACGGCCGAACTCATTCCCGAACGCTGGGCCAACTTCGCGAAATGGGACCCGGTCAACATGGTCGAGATTCACGGTCCGAAGCTCAAGGCGCTGCGCGCGCTCCAGCGAATTGGCGTGCCGCATCGCTACGAGGAATTCCCCGACAATCACTCGAACATCGACTACCGGATGGACATCAGCCTGCCATTCCTGGCCGCGGCGTTGGGCTGAAGCGTGCCACCGCGCGCGTTACCGTCGGGGGTCCGCAAGCTGCTCGCGGCACTCGCGTGCAGCGCGGCTGCGGCCGTGGCAGCCGCCCCGGCCGCGCCGGGCAGTTCGGGCGCGCCCTCATGGCTCTATCCGCAGATGCCGCCGCCGCCGGCGCACCCGCCGGCGCTCGACCACATGAGCAGGCTGCGCGTGCCGCACAGCAGCGTCAGCTACACCGAGGCGCAGCTCAACGACCTGTACGCCGCGCCGGACTGGTTCCCGCAATCGCACGGACCGATGCCGGCGGTCGTCGCGCGCGGCCGCGCACCCGCTGTCTACGCCTGCGGCTTCTGCCACACGCCCGCGGGCCAGGGCCGCCCGGAGAACGCCTCGCTGGCCGGGCTGCCGGCCGCCTACATCATCCGCCAGGTCGCGGACATGAAGAGCGGCGCGCGCCGCGGCGGTGCGGGCGGCCCCTATCGGCCGAGCGACCGGATGATGGACGAGGCGAGGAACGCGGACGCTGCCGAGGTGGTGGCGGCGGCCGACTACTTCTCGCGCCAGCATTTCCGCCCGCACGTGCGCGTGGTCGAAAGCGCGCGCGTGCCGCGCTCGCGCATCGTCGGCTGGGTGTACGCGGCGGTCGATGGCGCGGGCGCGGGCGAAGAACCGCTCGGCGCGCGGCTGATGGAATTCACGCCCGATGCCGCCCGCCACGAGCATCGCGATGAGAGCCTGGTGTACACGGCCTACGTGCCGCCGGGGAGCATTGCGCGCGGCCGCCTGCTCGCGCGTGGCGGCGGCGCCAGCGCGGC
>JAGWPD010000023.1 GCA_028870705.1 Gammaproteobacteria bacterium | reverse complement strand
GTGCCGGCCGCGCTGCCGGCAAACGTCGGGCTGGACCTGCTGGCGCGCCGGCCGGACATCGCCGCCAGCCGCTGGCGGGTCGAGGCGGCGCAGCGCCGGCGTCATGTCGCAGCCGCGCAGTATTACCCTGACATCTCGATCCACGCGCTGGCCGGCCTGCAGAGCATCGACCTCGGCCACCTACTGCGTGCCGGCAGCGCCGATCCGCAGGTCGGTCTCGCGGTCCACCTGCCGCTGTTCGACAATGGCCAGCGCGCGGCGCAGCTGCACGCGGCCGATGACGCGATCAGCGCGGCGATCGCCGCCTATAACGACACGGTCATCGGCGCCGCGCGCGACGTGGCGAGCAGCGTGATCGCAGGCGGGCAGGCGCAGGCCGAGCGCACGCAGCAACTCGCTCAGCTCGAGGCCAGCAGCGCGCTCGAGCAGAGCGCCGCGGCGCGCACCCGCCAGGGGCTTACCGACCTGCGGCCGCAGCTGAGCGCACAGTCCGCCGTGCTGCTGCAACGCGACGCGCTGACGCAGATCGATGCCGCGAGGCTCTCGGCCGACGTCGCGCTGCAGCGCGCGCTGGGCGGCGGATTCGACGATTCCCGAAGCAACACCCATTCGCTGGACCAACCATGAACACGACGAGCGATGCCACCCCTGCCGCGGCTGCGAACGGCCAGCGCCGCCGGATCCTGACGATCGTTGCCACGGTGTTCGCCGTGGCCGCGCTGTCGTGGTTCGTGCTCTGGTACGTGGTGCTGTCGGAGCGCGAGCAGACCGACGATGCCTACGTCAACGGCAACCAGGTCAGCGTGACCTCGCAGATCGCGGGCACGGTGGTCGGCGTGTATGCCAACAATACCGATCTCGTGGGCGCCGGCCAGGTGCTGGTGCGGCTCGATCCCACGGACGCGCAGACCGCGCTGGAGCGCGCCACCAGCGCGCTGGCGCAGGCGGTACGGCAGGTGCGCCAGCAGCAGGCGCAGGCCGGCCAGTATGATGCGCAGATCGTGCGCAGCCGGCTCGAGCTCGCGCGCGCCGAGGAAGATCTCGCGCGGCGCTCCCCGCTCCTGGCCGACCAGGCGATCGCCTCCGAGGAGGTCAAGCACGCCGAAGCAGCGGTGGCGATGGCGCGCGCCAACCTGGCGCAGGTGCAGCGCCAGGCGGACTCCGCGCACGCACTGGTCGATGGCGTCTCGGTGCGCGACAACCCCGCGGTGCAGGCGGCCCGTGCGGCGTACCGTGACGCCTACGTGAATGCGAGCCGCAACGCGATCGTCTCGCCCGTGGCGGGCTTCGTCGCGCTGCGCAGCGTGCAACTGGGCCAGCGCATCCAGGCGGGCGCACCGCTCCTCGACGTGGTCCCGCTGCAGAGCCTGTGGGTCGACGCAAATTTCAAGGAAGGCCAGTTGCGCAACCTCCGGCTCGGCCAGCCCACCGCGGTACGCAGCGACCTGTATGGCGGCGGCGTGACCTTCCACGGCAAGGTGATCGGCATGGCCGCCGGCACCGGCGCCGCGTTTTCGCTGCTGCCGGCGCAGAATGCCTCCGGCAACTGGATCAAGGTCGTGCAGCGGGTGCCGGTGCGCATATCGATCGCGCCGGAAGAGCTGGCCAGGCATCCATTGCGGATCGGATTGTCCACGACGGTGACAGTCGACACGCACGAGCGGGGCGGCCCGATGCTGGCGGCCGTGCCGGCCGCGGGGCCCGGCGCGAGCACCACGGTCTACGCGGCTGATCTCGCCCGCGCCGACGCGGAGGCGAACGCGATCATCGCGCGCAACCTCGGCGGCGCGCGCTGAGCGTTCGACCGGATTGCACCGCAACGAACTGGCGACCCGGAACCACCGCACGTGACCGCCTCCGAGCCGCGCGACCAATTCGGCGAATACCTGCCGCTGCACGGCACGAAGCTCGTGCTGCTGACGATCGCGGTCTCGATCGCATCGTTCATGGAAATCCTGGACATGACGATCGTCAACGTGTCGATCCCGTCGATCGCCGGGAGCCTGGCGGTGAGCCCTTCCGAGGGCACCTGGGCGATCAGCTCGTACATGCTGGCCGCCGCGGTCGTGCAGCCGCTGACCGGCTGGATCGGCCGCCAGTATGGCGAGGTCCGCACCTTCGTCACCTCCTCGCTCCTGTTCGTGCTGTTCTCGGCGCTGTGCGGCCTCGCCACCAGCATGCCGATGCTGATCGCCGGCCGCCTGACGCAGGGCCTGGTCTCCGGACCGATGATGTCGGTCGGCCAGGCGCTGCTGTTGCGCAATTACCCGGTGAAGCTGCGCGGCCTGGCGCTCGGGCTGTGGGCGATGGTGGTGATCGTCGCGCCGATCTTCGGGCCGATCATGGGCGGGTGGATCACCGACAACCTGTCCTGGCCGTGGCTCTTCTACATCAACGTGCCGGTCGGCATCCTCGCCGCGCTGATCATCGGCGTGGTGCTGCGGCGGCGCGAATCGACCCGGATGAAGACGCCGATCGATGCGATCGGACTGGGGCTGCTGGTCATCGGCGTCGGCAGCCTCCAATTCATGCTCGACAACGGCAACGAGAAGGACTGGTTCAACTCCATCGAGATCATCGCCGCGGCTGTGGTTGCCGTCGTTGCACTTGGCTTCATGATCCCGTGGGAATTGACCGACCAGCACCCGGTGGTCGACCTGCACCTGTTCCGGCGCCGCAATTTCCTGGTCGGCACCATCACGATCGCGATCGCCTACTTCGCGTTCATGGGTGTGAACGTGGTGTACCCGCTGTGGCTGCAGACGACGCTGGGATACACGAGCACCTGGGCAGGTCTGGCGATGGCCCCGGTGGGCATGCTCGCGCTGGTGCTGGCGCCGATCATTGGCCGCAACCTCCATCGCATCAACCTGCGCGCGGCCGCCGCCACCGCCTTCCTGATCTTCGGCATCAACGTCTGGTGGGTCGCGGGCCTGAACGAGACCGCGAGTTTCTCGCAGCTGGCGCTGCCACGGCTGTTCCAGGGCATCGGCGTGCCGCTGTTCTTCCTGCCGCTGAACCAGATCGTGATGTCGGGCGTGGGGCCGGCCGAACTCGCCTCGGCCGCCGGACTCAGCAATTTCATCCGCACGATCTCCGGCAGCATTTCTACCGCGGTCAGCGTCTACCTGTGGAACACGCGCACCGATTACCATCACGCCGTGCTGACCGAGCATATCCGCCCCGATTCGAACGCCTGGCTGTCGTTCCAGCAACTGCTCGACAGCCACGGATTGAGCGGCACGGCGGCCGCGGCCTACGTCGATCGGCTGATCACGCAGCAGTCGATGACGCTGGCGGTCAACGATGTCTTCTACCTGCTGGCAGTCGCGTTCCTGGTACTGATCCCGTTCGTCTGGTACGCGCGTCCGCCCTTCGGTGCGCCCGGCACCGGCTCGACGCACTGAGGCCGGGACTTGCCTCCGACCCGGTCCGCCGGTCATGCTCCGGCACCGGAGGCAGGCTTGCGAGCACTTGCACTGACACTCACGCTGATCGTCGCTGCGCTGCACGCCGGCTTCCTGCTGCTCGAGATGTTCCTGTGGGACCGGCCGCTCGGCCGGCGCATCTTCGCGACCACGCCGGAATTTGCGCGCGCCTCGAAGGTACTGGCCGCGAACCAGGGGCTCTACAACGGATTTCTCGCCGCCGGCCTCGCCTGGAGCATCGTGCTCGGCGCCGGCGGCACGGGCGTCCGGATTTTCTTCCTCGCCTGCGTGGTGCTGGCCGGCCTGTACGGTGGCTACTCGGTTAATCGCCGCGTCCTCGTCGTGCAGGCGATGCCGGCCGCGCTCGCGCTGGTCGCCACCTGGCTGTCCTGACCAAAGCATCCACATCGCCCCGTCCTGTACTGCAAGGAGTCAAGTCATGATCAAGACCAGCACCGCTCCCTATGCCGCGCTCATCCTGCGCCTGAGCCTGGGCGTCATGTTCCTCGCGCACGTTTCGCTCAAATTCTTCGTGTTCACGGTACCGGGCTTCGTCGGTTACTTCGGCTCGCTCGGCCTGCCCGCCATCATGGCCTACGCGGTCATCGCGCTCGAGTTGCTCGGCGGCCTTGCACTGATACTTGGCATCTACGCCAGCTGGGTCGCGCTGCCACTGGCGGGCGAGATGTTGGGCACGATCGTGCTCGCGCACGGGCACAACGGCTGGCTGTTCACCAACGCGGGCGGCGGCTGGGAATACCCGGCTTTCTGGATGATTGCGCTGGTGGTGCTCTACCTGCTCGGCGACGGCGCGCTGGCGATCAAGCCCGCGCCGGCCGGGGGCGCCGCCCGCTAGAACGCCACGGCCGGTGCGAGTTCGCGATCGAGCGCCGCCCGGAGCGTGCGCAGGCCGAGCGGCTTGTCCAGGATCGCGCCGACGCCGGCCTTTGCCGCACTCACCTCGATGGCCGTGTTGCGATGCCCGGTCATCAGGATGATCGGCACGTGCGGCGCGATGGTATGGATGCGGGCAGCCAGCTCGACGCCGCGCATGCCCGGCATCCGTTCATCGGTGAGCACCGCGCGGAAGCGAGTCGGGTCGCGAGTGAACGCAGCCAGCGCCGCCTGCCCGGCCTGGAAGCCGACCGGTTCGTAGCCGAGCGAGGCAAGCAGGTCCTCGGCCAGCGTGACCAGTTCAGCTTCGTCATCGACCACGAGGATGGTCTCGCCGCGGCCTTCGCTCCGTCCCGGCCGCGCCGGCGGAACCGGTGCGCCAACGCTTGGCCAGTACACGCAGATCGTGGTGCCTGAGCCGGGCCTGCTGTCCACCTCGAGCGCGCCGTTCATGCGCAGGATGATGTTGCGCACGACCGCGAGCCCGATGCCGGTGCCCTGGCCCGCGCTGCCGGTCGTGTAGAAGGGCTCGAAGGCGCGCGCCACCTGCTCCACGCTCATGCCCACTCCCTGGTCCGTGACCGACAGGCGCAGCCAGCTGCCAGGACGCAATTGCCCGAGCGCCAGCTCGCGCGTTTCCCTCACCTCCACGGGCTCGAGGCTCAGCCCGAGCGTGCCACCGGCGCTCATGGCCCTGATGGCGTTCGTGCACAGGTTCATCACCACCTGGTACACCTCGGTCGCATCGCCCAGTATCGCGGCGCGGGCCTCGAGGCCGCGCAGCTGCACGGTGACCGCCGGTGGCAGGCTCGCCTGCAGCTGCTGCAGCACCTCGCGCACCACGGGTTCGAGCGGTAGCGGGTGATAGCTCAGGCTCCGGTGCGGATCGAAGGTCAGTACGCGCCGCACCAGCAACCGGGCACGCTCGGTCGCCGCCAGCAGGCGCTCGATGTTGGCGCGTGCGGGAGTATCGCCCAGCGACTGCCCGGCGAGCTCGGCGTAGCCGACGATCGCAGTGAGTACATTGTTGAAGTCGTGCGCCATCGAGGCGGCCAGCAGGCCGACCGCATCGGCACGCTGCGAGGCGGCGAGCCTGCGCTCGAGCGCCAGCCGCTCGAGCCCGAGGCGATCGTGGCGCGCGAGCGCGGCGCGCAGCCCGAGCAGCAGCAGCGCGGCCAGCAGCACCAGCGTGAAGGTGCGCGCGATGCCTCCCAGTTGCTGGTCGACCCAGGGCTTCAGTACGCCCGCCATCGGCCGGCTCACCACGACGACGATCGGATAGCCGTCGATCCGGCGCAATACGGTCAGTCGCTCCTGCCCGCCTTCGCTCGCATAGTGCAACAGCTCGCGCGGCACCGCGCCGTTGCGATGCACGCGGCGCACGAAGTCGTCGTCGGCCAATGCCTGGCCGCCGCCCGGATACTGCACCACCGTCACACCGTCGGTGCGCACCAGCTCGATGCGGGTGTCGGAGCTGATGTCCACCGCCGCGTAGAAATCGGCGAGGTAGTCGAATGCGACGCGCGCGACCACGACGCCGGCGAAATCGCCCTGGCGATCCTCGTAGCGCTGACTGAGCGCGAAGGTGCGCGTCCTGTCGTGCATGCCGGTGAACGGCGGGCTGATGTACAGCGTCTTGCCCTGCGCCTGCTGCGGCACCGTGAACGCGGGCCGGTCGTGCAGGCTCCGATGGGCCACCGGCCGGTCCTGCGTCGTGGCCAGCAGCGCGCCATCGGCACCGGTGATCGCAGCCGCGTGCACGAATGCGAGCCGGCCGACATCGCTGCGCAGCCGCTCGCGAAGTTGCGCGCCGTCCGCCTGGCGGCCTTCGGGCGATTCGCGCCAGGCGGCGAAATCGGAGAGCACCAGGTCCGCCTCCTGGATCAGCCGCGCGGTCTGCTCGGCGATCGCGCGGCCAAGCGCCACCTGCACGCGCTCATTCGCGGCGATCGCGGTGCGGTAATCCTGCCAGCCCTCATAGGCGTCGGCGCCGATGATCAGTGCGATCAACGCAATGCCGGCGATCGTGATGCGCCGCCGGAGCCGGTCGGATTCCCCCGGGGTCCTGGTGACTTTCGCTTGCTCCACGGGCGGCATCGCTGGCTGCTAGGGCCTGTTCACACTCAGGACGTCGATGCGGCCGTACTCAGGTTTGCACAGGGCAAGGCGCGACGACCGATATGTACTTGATGTGCATGAGGAAGGAGCAACGCCGCCCCGTGCAAACCTAAGCCGGCCCTGGAAGGTTGCGCTCAAAAGGCTTTCATACGGCGTTGCTCGGCGCTGACGTGGAATGACCACGCGGCGCGCCTCGCGCCTGGTCTGAAAGCCTTTTGAGCAGCAACGCATCGATGTCCTGAGTGTGAACAGGCCCTAGACGGGCGGCGGCTGGCGTACGCGGATGTGCAGCTCACGCAGCTGCTGCTCGCTCACTTCGGTGGGCGCCTCGGTCAGCGGGCAGGCGGCGGTCTGTGTCTTCGGGAACGCGATCACCTCACGGATGCTCTCGGCGCCCGCCATCAGCATCGCGAGGCGGTCGAGCCCGAAGGCGATGCCACCGTGCGGCGGCGCGCCGAAGCGCAGCGCATCGAGCAGGAAGCCGAACTTCGCGCGCGCCTCCTCGGCCTGGATGCCGAGCAACTCGAACACGGCGGACTGCAGCTCCTGCCGGAAAATGCGCACCGAGCCGCCGCCGTCTTCGCTCCCGTTGAGCACCAGGTCGTAGGCCTGCGCCAGCGCGCCGCCCGGATCGGCCCTGAGCGCCGCGGCATCGGTATCCTTCGGCGAAGTGAACGGATGGTGCATCGCCACCCAGCGCTTCGCCTCCTCGTCGTACTCGAACATCGGGAAATCATAGACCCACAGCGGCTGCCAGCCATCCGCGACCAGCTGCAGGTCGTGGCCGACCTTCAGCCGCAGCGCGCCGAGCGCGTCATTGACCACCCGGGCGCGATCGGCGCCGAAGAACACCAGGTCGCCGTCGGCCGCGCCGGTGCGCTCGAGGATCCCGTCGACCGCCGCCGCGTCGAGGAATTTGACGATCGGCGATTGCAGCCCGTCACGTCCTTTCGCCCGTTCGTTGACCTTGATGTAGGCGAGGCCGCGCGCGCCATGGCGCGCGACGTAGGCGGTGTACTCATCGATCTGCGAGCGCGGCATCGCACCGCCCCCGGGCACGCGGAGCGCTGCGACTCGGCCGGCCGGGTCCTTCGCGGGCCCCGCGAACACCTTGAAATCGCAGTTCGCGACCAGATCCGCCACATCGACCAGCTCGAGCGGCACGCGCAGGTCGGGCTTGTCCGAACCGTAGCGGCGCATGGCCTCGGCGTAACTCATCCGCGGAAAGGGCCTGGGCAATTCCAGCTGCATGACCTCGCGGAACAGCGTGCGCACCAGCTCTTCCATCAGTTCGGTGATCTGCTGCTGCGTGAGAAAACTGGTCTCGATGTCCAGCTGCGTGAATTCCGGCTGGCGGTCGGCGCGCAGGTCCTCGTCGCGGAAGCACTTGACGATCTGGTAGTAGCGCTCGAAGCCGCTCACCATCAGCAGCTGCTTGAAGATCTGCGGCGACTGCGGCAGCGCGAAGAACTTGCCCGGATGCGTGCGGCTCGGCACCAGGTAATCGCGTGCGCCCTCGGGCGTCGCCTTGGTCAGCATCGGCGTCTCGATGTCGATGAAGCCGTGGCGATCGAGGAAGGCACGCATCGAGCGCGTGATCGCGTGCCGCTGGCGCAGCCGGGCGGTCATGAGCTCGCGCCGCAGGTCGAGGTAGCGGTAGCGGAGCCGCACTTCCTCGCTCACCTGCTCGTCGAGCTGGAACGGCAGCGGATCGGCGCGATTGATGATCTCCACCGCACTGGCGACGATCTCGACACGGCCGGAGGCGAGGTTCGCATTGACGGTGCCGGACGGCCGTTCGCGCACCTTGCCTGCGATGCGCACCACGAACTCATTGCGCAGCTTTTCAGCGCTTGCGAACACCTCGCTGGCGTCCGGGTTGCATACAACTTGTACCAAACCCTCGCGATCGCGCAGGTCGACGAAGATCACGCCGCCGTGGTCGCGCCGGCGATGCACCCAGCCGGCGACGGCGACCGTCTGGCCCGCGAGCGTCTCGTTCACTTGTCCGCAGTAATGGGTGCGCATGATCCGTGTCCGAAAAGGCACGCGATGTTACGGGCCTATACGCTGACGCGCAAATGCCAGGCGCGTTTTCGAACTCCGCTGACGCGCAAACGCCAGGCGCTGCCCGCTCACCGCGCCAGCTCGACCAGCGCCGCCTCGAGGTGGTTGAGCAGGCGGTCGACCGCTGCGGGCGCAGTCTGGGGCGAGAGCAGCATCATGTTGTGGAAGGGCGTGAGCAGCACGCCGCGGTTGAGCAGGTACAGGTGCAGGGTGCGCTCGAGCTCCGGCAGCATGGCGGCGGCGGATTCGCGCCCGTTGCGGGCCGGCGCCGGGCCGAACCCGAGCTCGACGCGGGCGCCGATGCGCTGCACGTGCCAGGGCAGCGAGCGCCTGGCGAGCAGCTCCAGCAGGCCCTGTTCGAGCCGGAGCGCCTGCGTCTCCATGTGGCCAAAGGTCGCGTCGGTCATCACCTCCGCGAGGCAGGCCTCGAGCGCCGCCAGCGCCAGCAGGTTGGCCGAAAGCGTCGTGCCCAGTCCGGAATGGCCGTGCTCGGCATTCGCCGGCATGGCTTCGATCCGCGCCCGCAGCTCGGCGCTCATGCCGTAGACCGCGCAGGGCATGCCGCCGGCGATCGCCTTGCCGCACACGAACAGGTCGGGCTCCAGGCCATCGCGACGCGTGCAGCCACCGGGGCCGGCGGAAAGCGTGTGGGTTTCGTCGATCACGAGCAAGGTGCCGTACCGGCGCGTCAGCCGGCGGAGCGCCGCGTGGAATCCGGGCTGCGGCAACACCATGCCCATGTTGGTGAGCGCCGGTTCGCACAGCACCGCGGCAACGCGGCCGTCGGCCAGCGCGGCCTCGAGCGCCGCGAGGTCGTTGAAATCGATCACGCGCGTGTGCGCGGCGGCATCGCCGGGCGGGCCGCGCTGGCCCGCGCGTGCGCGCGGTTGCCCGTCCACCAGGCAGACCAGCGTCTCATCGACGGTGCCGTGGTAACAGCCGTCGAACACCAGAACCTCGCTGCGGCCCGTGACCGAGCGCGCCAGCCGCAGCGCTGAACGGTTCGCATCGGTGGCGGTCTGAGTCATTTGCCAGCAAGGCAGCCCGAAGCGCGCGGCCAGTAGCGTGCCGGTGCCAGCCACGCGTTCGCCCGGCAGCATTGCCGTGAGGCCCTGTGCCGCCTGGCGGGCCAGAGCGCGCGCGACCGGCGGCGGACTGTGGCCGAACATCGCGCCGGTATCGCCCAGGCAGAAATCATCGTAGGCGTAGCCGTCGACATCGTGCAGCGTTGCGCCGACGGCCGAGCGCACGAACACGGGGTAAGGCATCGGCCAGTCGCGCATCCAGTGGAAGGGCACCCCGCCCTGCCAGTGCCGCTCGCTCTGCTGCATGAGCTCCGCGGCCTGCGGATGGGCGCGCGCGAACGTGCGTCGCTCGCGCTCCTGCAGCGCGGCGATGGCCGCGGCGGCCGGACCGCGCGCCGCGCCGCTCACGGCGTGCCCGCAGATTTCGCGCCCGGGTGCGCGGGTCCGACGACGCCCAGCGTCACGATCATCTTCATCGCCACATCGACATGCATGTCGAGTTCGATGCACTGAGCGGCCGGCACGAAGATGATGAAGCCCGACGTCGGGTTCGGGGTCGTCGGAATGAACACGCACACCTGCGGCGCGCCCAGGCGCGCGTTGATCTCCGGCAGGTTGTCGGTGGTCTGGAAGCCGATGCTCCACGCGCCGGCGCGCGGGTATTCCACCAGCAGCACCTTCTTGAAGGAATTGCCGGAGTTCGACAGCACGGTCTCGGAAAAACTCTTCACGCCGCCGTAGAGCGCGCGCACGAACGGTATGCGCTCGAGCAGCTCCTCGCCGACCGCGACCAGCGCCCGGCCGATGAAATTCGTCACCAGCACGCCGGTCAGCAACACGATCAGCAGGCCGAGCAGCGCGCCCAGGCCGGGCACATGGAGGCCGAGCAGCGCATCGGGACGCAGGGCTTCCGGCAGCACCAGCAGGGTCTGGTCCATCAGCTGCAGGATGAAGCGCACCACCAGCACAGTGACCAGCACCGGCACCCAGATCAGCAGGCCGTTGATCAGATAGCGCCGCAGTGCACGCACGAGGCGCGCGCGCCGCAGCGGGCGCGC
>JAGWPD010000207.1 GCA_028870705.1 Gammaproteobacteria bacterium | reverse complement strand
GGCGGCGGCGAGCCGCGCCGCCAACGCCTTGCCGCTCCAGGTCTCGAGGCCTGCCGGCAACCGCAGCCGATAGCCGCGTGGCACGGGCTGCTGCAGCTTCCATACGACGGCCCGCAACGCCGGATTGAGCGCACGCAGCGTTTCGCGGCTGAGCCTGAACACCGTGGTCAGCGCATCGATGCGCGCCGGTGCCTCCAGCGCCAGCTCCTGGGATGCGGTCGCGTGTTCACGGTGCAGCGCGCCGAAGTAGCGCTCGGGGTCGCGATCGAGCCGGAGCGCGGCCAGGAACGAGGCGTAGTAGTTGCGCGAAGCGAAGCCGAAGCTGGGACTGTGGTAGCGGCGCACGATCTGCACGATGTCATCGCTCCCCACCTGGTCGCGCGCGCGCCGCATGCCCTCGGCGCCGTGGTTGTAGGCGGTGATCGCCAGCGGCCAGGTGCCGAGCAGCCGGTAGTTGTACAACAGCAGCTGCGCTGCCGCCTCGGTCGAGCGGTACGGATCGAGGCGCTCGTCCACCGAGCGGTCGATGCGCAGGTAGCGTCGCCCGGTCGAGCGGATGAACTGCCACAGCCCGGCCGCGCCGGCCTTCGATTGCGCGGTCGGCTGGAACGAGGATTCGACGTGCGGGAGCGCGGCGATTTCCGGCGGCAGGCCATCCTGGGCCAGCGTCTGCGCGATGTGCGATTCCCACGCGCCGGCGCGCTGCAGGCCGGCGCGAAAGCGATCGGCCTGCCCGAGCTGGAAGCGCACGTCATCGGCGGCCTGCGCGAGCCGCGTGCCCGCAGCCCCGGGCCACAGGCCCGCGACGCGCCGCTCGTCCTCGTCCTGGGGCGCGGCGCCGCTGGCGAGGCGGCGCAGGATCGCCTGGTAGTGCTCGCGCGCGGCGTTGACCAGCCGCTCGCGCTCGCGCGGTGGTTGCGCCGGGTCGAAATGCAACGTCTGGTAGACCACCGACAGGTCGCGCTGGTCGTGGATGAAGCCCTCGTTGGTCGTGATCTCGGCATACACCCGCATCCAGAAGCGGATGTCCGGCTCGAGCTCGGGCGGTTCGGGGATCCCGGGGTTCGCGGCCGGAGCCAGCGCGGGCAGCAGCAACAGCAGCAGTGTCAGCCAGGGTTTCATCGGCTGCGCGATTATTGCAGAGGCGCGCGGCCCGGCACCGGCCCGGCAGCACAATTTTGCTTAAAGAAACGGGAAGCGGCCGCAGCGCGCTTCCCGCCAAGCGCGGCGCCGGCGGGCGCCGCGCGATCAGCCGGTTGGTTGGGCGTAGCTGATCAGCCGCATTTCGAATCGCCGCAGTTCAGGCAGGTCTGGCAGCCATCCATCATCACGACCGCCGCGGTGCTGCATTTGCCGCACAGCTGCGCGCCTTCCGGATAGTGCGACTTGGCGAAGGCATCCTGCTGCTTCTTGCGCGCCTCGTACTCGGCGCGCTTGCCGTCGAGGAATTTCTTCTGGTTCGCGTCCATCGCGGGCTTGGGCAGCAGGCCGATCGACTGCAGGTGCCGTTCGATCACATAGCCGAGTTCGGCGATGATCGAGGGCATGAACTTGCCGCCCGGCTGCCAGTAGCCGCCGCGCGGATCGAACACCGCCTTGAGCTCGTCGACCATGAAAGTGACATCGCCGCCCTTGCGGAACACCGCCGAGATGATGCGCGTGAGCGCCACGATCCACTGGAAGTGGTCGAGGTTCTTCGAGTTGATGAAGATCTCGAAGGGCTGGCGCCGTTCGTGGTCGGTGTCCTCGTTGAGCAGGATGTCGTTGATGGTCACGTACATGGCGTGGTCGGTGACCGGCGTCTTGATCTTGTAGGTCGAGCCGATCAGCATTTCCGGCCGCTCGATCTTCTCGTGCAGCTGCACCACCTTCGAGCGGTGCCCGTCGCGGTGCGTGCTCATGTCGGTCTCGGCCGCGGCCCGCTCCGGGGCCGCGCCCGGGCCTTCCTCGCTCTTGCGGACGCGGTACTTCATGATGCGCTTGCTGATCTGTATCGTCATGGCTCAGAACTTCCCGTAGTAGCCTTCCTTGAGGGCATCGAACAGGTTGGCGGCGCTGTGCATCTCGCCGTCGTACTCGACCTGTTCGTCGCCGCGCACCTCGACCTCGGTGCCATCCTCGAGCGTGAACACATAGAAGGTGTTGTGCAGGTCTTCACCCTTGACCAGCACGCCCTGGTGGACCTCCGGGTTGAAGCGGAAGGTGGTGCAGCCCTTGAGTCCCTGCTCGTGGGCATAGAGGTAGATGCCCTTGAACTGCTCGTAGGGGAAATCGGTCGGCACGTTCGCGGTCTTGGAAATCGAGGAGTCGATCCACTTCTGCGAGGCGGCCTGGATGTCGACATGCTGGCGCGGCGTGACATCGCTGGTGGTGGTGAAATTCTCGGGCAGCGCCTCGGCCGCGCTGGTCGCGCCTGGCATCGCGCGCTGGTTGACCAGCTCGCGGTAGGCCAGCAGCTCGAAGGAGAACACGTCGATCTTCTCCTTGCTCTTGCGCCCGGAGCGGATCACGTTGCGGTAATAGTGGTGCGCGAACGAGGGTTCGATGCCGTTGCTGGCATTGTTGGCGAGCGACAGCGAGATCGTGCCCGTTGGCGCGATCGAGGTGTGGTGCGTGAAGCGCGCACCGACCTGCGCGAGCTGCTCGACCAGCTGCGGCGCCACGCCGGCGACGCGCTGCATGTAGCGGCTGTAGCGCGCGTGCAGCAGCCGGCCCGGGATCTTCGCCCCCGGCTTCCAGCCGTCGCGCTCCATCTCCGGGCGCTTGCACAGCATCTCCTGCGTGACCGTGAATTCCTCGTTCATGATCGGCGCCGGGCCCTTCTCGCGCGCCAGCTCGAGGCCCGCTTCCCAGCCCGCCAGCGCCATCGCGCGCGAGACGTCTTCGGTGAACTGCACCGATTCGCCCGAGCCGTACTTCATGCCCAGCAGCGAGATCGCCGAACCCAGGCCCAGGAACCCCATGCCGTGGCGGCGCTTGCGCAGGATCTCCTGGCGCTGCGGCTCGAGCGGCAGGCCATTGATCTCCACCACGTTGTCGAGCGCGCGCGTGAACACGCGCACCACCTCGCGGTATTCGTCCCAGTCGAAGCGCGCCTGCGCGGTGAACGGGTCGCGCACGAAGCGCGTCAGGTTCACCGAGCCGAGCAGGCAGGAACCGTACGGCGGCAGCGGCTGCTCGCCGCACGGGTTGGTGGCGCGGATGTTCTCGCACCACCAGTTGTTGTTCATCTCATTGACGCGGTCGATCAGGATGAAGCCCGGTTCGGCGAAATCGTAGGTGGAGGACATGATCACGTCCCACATGCGCCGCGCCGGCAGTTTCTTGTAGACGCGGCAGGCGACCAGCCCGGCGGCGTTGACCACGTAGCCCTCGTGCACCGGCCACTCGCGCCACACGAATTTTTCGGGATCTTCGAGTTGCGCGCGCAGCTCGGCCTCGGCGGCGCTGAATTCGGCCAGCGTGATCGGGAACGCCAGGCGCCAGTCGCGCTCCTCGCGCACCGCCTGCATGAACTCGTCGGTGACCAGCAGCGACAGGTTGAACTGCCGCAGCCGGCCGTGCTCGCGCTTGGCGCGGATGAAATCCATCGCGTCGGGATGGCCGACGTCGAAGGTGCCCATCTGCGCGCCGCGCCGCCCGCCGGCCGAGGACACCGTGAAGCACATCTTGTCGTAGATATCCATGAACGACAGCGGCCCGGAGGTGTAGGCGCCGGCACCCGAGACGTAGGCGCCGCGCGGACGGAGCGTGGAGAATTCATAGCCGATGCCGCAGCCGGCCTTGAGCGTGAGCCCGGCCTCGTGCACCTTGCCGAGTATGTCGTTCATCGAATCGCGGATCGTGCCCGAGACCGTGCAGTTGATGGTCGAAGTCGCCGGCTTGTGCTCGAGCGCGCCGGCATTGCTGATCACGCGGCCGGCGGGAATCGCGCCGTGGCGCAGCGCCCACAGGAAGCGCTCGTACCAGGGTTCGCGCAGCTCGACGCGCTCGACATCGGCAAGCGCGCGCGCGACGCGCTTGTAGGTGTCGTCCATGGTGCCGTCGATGGGCGCGCCATCCTTCGCGCTGAGCCGGTATTTCTGGTCCCAGATGTCGAGCGAGGCTTCCTGGAAAGGAATCGCGTTGACGTCTTTGTGTTCGAGTTTCACGACGGAATTCATGCCTGAAAAAATCTCCCCTGTCAGCGCTGCCAGCTGCGCGCGCTTCGGCAAACCGGGCCTGCCCTGCCGCGGCGCTCCGCTCCCGCCACTACAAGATATGGTTGTTGGAAGACGCGAGACTAATCACGCGCCCGGGTGCGGTCAAGATTTTCAAGACCGGCCAATGTTCATTTTTTTGTCTTTATTTTCAAAGCCTTAAATAGAATTGTGCCGCCCCGTGCGGCAAAAAAATGCGCCGCTTGGTGGCGGCGGGCGCCGCGGGCGCCAGATCAAGATCTGGTATGCACGCCTGGCCCACACCCAACCCACAGCATATGCACAGCCCGCCGCAGGCGCTCTTGAAAGAATTCTCCGCCGGCCACACATCAGCCAGCAGTGCCGCGCGACGCGGCTTTGAACCTGGAGAGTAGAGCCATGAACATCGTGCGTTATGAACCCTGGAGACTGGTGGGCAAGCTGCATCGCGAACTCGACCAGTTGTTCGGTGACACCTTTGCGAACACGGCCGACGGCAACCAGATCGTCGCGTGGACGCCGTCGGTCGACGTGCATGAAGAGCCGGATCGCTACACGGTCCGCGCCGACTTGCCCGGCGTCGAGGCCAAGGACATCCACGTCACCGCCGAGGAGGGCGTGCTGACGATCCGCGGGTCGCGCCGCATCGAGCAGCGCGAGAACCACAAGGGCTACGAGCGGCTCGAACGCGTGGCCGGCGACTTCCTGCGCCGCTTCTCGCTGCCGGAGAACGCGCGTGCCGAGGAGATCAAGGCCAGGCACGCCAATGGCGTGCTCGAAGTCGTGATCCCCAAGACCCCGGTGGTCGAGCCGCGCCGCGTCAACGTCGAGGTCAACTGACGCCGCCTGGCGCGGCACACAGCGCCCTGCGCGCCGCGGCCGGACCGCGGGCCAGGGCGCGCACTTTCCGGTAGTACGCGGGCAGGTCGCCTCCCTGCGCGGCGAGCAGGCGCTCGAAGCCCGGCACACAGTCGAAATAGGTCGCGACCGAGGCCAGATGCGCATTGTTGAGGCCGGCGTCGAACCAGGCATCGTAGCCGGTGCGCAGCCCCGCCCGGCTTTCGTAGTCGCGCGCCGCGGCGACGGTCGCCGCCAGCAGGGCCTGCTTGCGCGCGCGCATTGCGGCCGCGGGCAGCGCGCTGGCGTACAGGCCGGCCAGCTGCGCCCGCCCGCTGGCGAGGATGTGCTGCAGCGCCGCCTGCTGCAGCATGCGCTGCCGGTAGCCCGCCAGTTCCGCGCTCCGTCCCCTTGATTCCAGCCAGCGCGCCACCCCGGCGCGTTCGACGCTCATCGCGAAGGCTTCGTTGAATTCGCTGTCGCCGGGCACGTAGACCAGCTGGTGGGCGAGTTCATGGAAGATCGTGCCGGCCAGCTGCAGGTCGCCGTAGCGCAGCATCGTGTCGATCAGCGGGTCGGCGAATCTACCCAGCGTCGAATACGCGCTCACGCCGCCGACATAGGTGTCGTAGCCGCGGGCCGCGAGCGCCGCGGCGTAGCGGCGCGCGCTGGCCTCGCGGAAATAGCCGCGATAGGCGATCGACCCGGTGATCGGGAACCACCAGCGTTTCGGCATGACCGAGAATTCCGGCGCGGCCACCACGTTCCACACCACGTAGTCGCGCCCGAGCGCACTGTAGCTGCGATAGCTCCGGTTGTCGGGCAGTCCGAGCGCGCGGCTGGCGAAGGCGCGCGCCTCGCGGGCCAGTTCGAGCCGCGCCCGCAGCGCCGCATCCGTCGACGGGTCCGCGATCAGTCCGTCGACCGGCGTGCGCGCGCGCAGCAGCCGCCATTGGCCGTGCCCGGCCTGCAGCAGGTAGGGCAGCGCGCAGCCGGAAAGGCCGAAGGCGCTCAGCAGCAAGGCCGCAACCGCGAGTCGATGGACCGCACCGGCAAGTGCCTCGGTTAACATGTGCGCATGCAAGTCTACCTCGTGGGAGGCGCGGTCCGTGACGAGCTGCTGGGCCTGCCGGTACGCGAGCGCGACTGGGTCGTGGTCGGCGCCACGCCTGCCGAACTCGAGCGCGCCGGCTACCGCCCGGTAGGCCGCGAATTCCCGGTGTATCTGCATCCCCAGACTGGAGAGGAATATGCATTGGCCCGTCTGGAGCGAAAGGTGGCCTCCGGCTACCGCGGCTTCGTCACCGAATTCTCGCCCGCGGTCACGCTCGAGCAGGACCTGCGCCGCCGCGACCTGACGATCAACGCGATTGCGCGCGATGCCGCCGGGCAGCTCATCGATCCATGCGGCGGGCGGGCCGACCTGGCCGCGCGGCTGCTGCGGCATGTCTCGCCCGCGTTCAGCGAGGATCCGGTGCGCATCCTGCGCGTGGCGCGCTTTGCGGCGCGCTTCGCCGCGCTCGGCTTCCGCGTGGCGCCCGCAACGCAGGAGCTGATGCGCGCGATGGTGCGCGCCGGCGAGGCCGACGCGCTGGTGAGCGAGCGCGTGTGGCGCGAGCTCGAGCGCGCGCTGGCGACCGACCATCCGGAACGGGCGCTCGAGGTGCTGCGCGACTGCGAGGCGCTGCCGGCGCTGCTGCCCGAACTCGCGCATGGTGCCGACCTGTCCACCGCGCTGGTCGCCCTGCACCGTGCCACCGCGATCACCACCGCGCAGGGCCAGCCGGATACGGCCGCGCGCTGGGCGGCGCTGCTGGCGGAGCTGCCGCCGGCGGCAACCGAGACGCTGTGCGCGCGGCTGCGCGTGCCAGCCGAGCATCGTGACCTGGCGCTGTTGACCGCACGCATGCGCGCCTGGCTGCGCGCGGCGGGCCGGAGCGAAACGCAGCTCGCGGCCGAGCCCGAGTCACTGCTGCGGCTGCTCGAGCATGCCGACGCCTGGCGCCGGCCCGAGCGCTTCGGGCGCTTGCTCGAAGTCTGGTGCGCGTACGCCGCGGCCGCAGCGCTCCCGCTCGCGACCG
>JAGWPD010000206.1 GCA_028870705.1 Gammaproteobacteria bacterium | reverse complement strand
CGACCGGCGGCATCATTCTCGGCCGCTCGGGCATTCGCGCCGCCTATGCCCAAGGCCGCGCTGAAACTGCTCGACGACATCGACCGCGATACCGTCGATTTCCAGGAAAACTATGACGGCTCCGCGAAAGAACCGCTGGTTCTTCCGGCGAAGTTTCCGAACCTGCTGGTCAACGGTGCCGGCGGCATCGCGGTCGGCATGGCCACCAATATCCCGCCGCACAATCTCGGCGAGTTGATCGACGCCTGCGTCGCTCTGATCGGCAATCCAGCCTTGAGTATCGACGATCTGATCGCCATCGTGCCGGGTCCGGATTTCCCGACCGGCGGCATCATCAACGGCGCGCAGGAAATCGCCAGCGCCTACAAGAGCGGCCGCGGACGCCTGTCGATCCGCGCGCGCGCCACCATCGAGGAGATCGACGGCCGCAACGGGCGCCAGGCGATCGTGGTGACCGAGCTGCCCTACCAGGTCAACAAGGCGCGCCTGATCGAGCGCATTGCCGACCTGGTGCGCGAGAAACTGCTCGATGGCATCGCCCAGGACGGCCTGCGCGACGAGTCCGACAAGGACGGCATGCGCATCGTGGTCGAGCTCAAGCGCGGTGAAGTCGCCGAGATCGTGCTCAACAACCTGTATGCGCAGACGCCGATGGAGACGGTGTTCGGCATCAACATGGTCGCGCTGCAGGACGGGCAACCGCGGTTGCTGGGGCTGCGCGAACTGCTCGAGGCGTTCCTCCGCCATCGCCGCGAAGTGGTCACGCGCCGCACGGTGTACGAGCTGCGCAAAGCGCGCGAGCGTGCGCACGTGCTCGAGGGGCTCGCGGTCGCGCTGGCCAACATCGATGCGATCATCGCGCTGATCAAGGCCTCGCCATCGCCCGCCGAAGCGCGCGCCGGACTGATGGGTCGCGACTGGCGGCCGGGCGAGGTAGCCGCAATGCTCGAGCGCGCCGGCGCCACGGTCACGCGACCCGATGGCCTGGCCGATGAATTCGGGCTCAATCCGCGCGGCTACCGCCTGAGCGAAGTGCAGGCGCAGGCGATCCTCGACATGCGCCTGCACCGGCTCACCGGCCTCGAGCAGGACAAGATCGTCGCCGAGTACCGCGAACTGCTGGCGCGGGCGCTGGACCTGTCGGAAATTCTCGCCCAGCCCGCGCGGCTGACGGCGGTGGTGCGGGCCGAGCTCGAGGAGATCCGCACGGCCTACGGCGACGGGCGCCGCACCGAAATCAGCCGCGATCACCTGAACCTGTCCACCGAGGACTTGATCGAACCGCAGGACGTGGTGGTGACGCTGTCGCATGCCGGCTACGCGAAGGCGCAACCCGTGTCCGATTACCAGGCGCAGCGTCGCGGCGGCCGTGGCAAGTCCGCCACCGCGGTGCGCGACGAGGATTTCATCGAGAAATTCTTCATCGCGCACACGCACGACACGTTGCTGTGCTTTTCCAATCGCGGCAAGGTGTACTGGCTGCGCGTGTTCGAGCTGCCGCAGGCCGGGCGCGGCTCGCGCGGCAAGCCGATCGTCAACCTGCTGCCACTCGAGGATGGCGAGAAGATCAACGCGTTGCTGCCGGTCAAGCAGTTCGATGAGCAGCATTTCGTGTTCATGGCCACCAGTCTTGGCACCGTCAAGAAGACGCCGCTGGCCGCTTTCTCGCGGCCGCGCACGTCCGGCATCATCGCCGTCGACCTGAACGACGACGACCGGCTCGTGGGCGTGGCACTGACCGACGGCACGTGCGAGATCCTGCTGTGCACCAGCGGCGGCAAGGCGATCCGCTTCCATGAAGAGGAAGTGCGCCCGATGGGCCGGGACGCCGCCGGCGTGCGCGGCGTGCGCCTCGGGACCGACCAGCGGCTGATCGCACTGATCGCGCTCGGTGAGGGCCACATCCTCACGGCTTCGGAGTACGGTTACGGCAAGCTGACGCCTCTCGAGGAGTTCCCCGCGCACAGCCGCGGCGGGCAGGGCGTCATTGCGCTGCAGACCACCGAGCGCAACGGCAACACGGTCGCGGCGCTGCAGGTGGCGCCGGCGCACGAGCTGATGCTGGTCAGCTCCACCGGCACCCTGGTGCGCACGCCGGTCAGCGACATTTCGATCGTCGGGCGTAACACGCAGGGCGTACGGCTGATCCGGCTGGCTGAGAGCGAGCGACTCACCGGCATCGAGCGGGTCGAGGGACTGGAGAATGGCGAGAGCGAGGAACCCGGCGATGGCGCGGCCGCCGACGGCGCAGTAGCCGGCGAGGGCGACAGCCCGACCGGCGTCGCTGAATAGTTCCGGGCCGGGCTGTCCATTGCGCATCTTCAATTTCTCCCCCGGACCGGCGGTGCTGCCGCACGAGGTGCTGGAGCAGGCCCGCGACGAGTTGCTCGACTGGCGCGGCGGCGGCATGTCGGTGATGGAAGTCAGCCATCGCGGCAAGGCCTTCGTGGCCTGCGCCGCCGAGGCGGAGGCCGAGCTGCGCGAACTGCTGGCGGTACCGCCGGACTACCGGGTGCTGTTCATGCAGGGCGGTGCGACGCTGCAGTTCGCCGCGGTGCCGCTGAATCTCGCGGCGCCGGACAGTGTGGTCGACTTCGTCAATACGGGTCATTGGTCGAAGAAGGCCGCCGGTGAAGCGCAGCGCTACTGCACGGTCAATGTTGCGGCGGACGCCAAGGCAAGCGGCTATTGCGATATCCCCGCACCGGCGCAGTGGCGGCTCACGTCCGGCGCCGCGTACCTGCACTACACGCCCAACGAAACCATCGGCGGCGTCGAATTCCACCAGGTGCCCGATTCGCCCGCGCCGCTGGTTGCGGACATGTCCTCGACGATCCTGTCGCGGCCGATCGACGTCAGCCGCTTCGGGCTGATCTATGCCGGCGCGCAGAAGAACATCGGCCCGGCCGGCCTGTGCGTGGTGATCGTGCGCGAAGAGCTGCTGGGACGGGCGCGCGCCACGACGCCGTCGGTGCTCGATTACCGGCTGGTAGCCGACGACAATTCGATGCTCAACACGCCGCCGACCTTTGCCTGGTATTTCGCCGGCCTGGTGTTCAAGTGGCTCAAGCGGCAGGGCGGATTGCAGCGCATGGGCGAGATCAACCGCGCGAAGGCCGCGACGCTGTACCGGGCCATCGACGAATCCGGTTTCTACCGCAATCCGGTCGCACCGGCCTGCCGCTCGTGGATGAACGTCCCGTTCACGCTGGTGCGACCCGAGCTCGACCAGACCTTCATCGCGCAAGCCCGTGCCGCGGGCCTGGTCAACCTGGAGGGACACCGCTCGGTTGGCGGCATGCGCGCCAGCCTCTACAACGCGCTGCCGCCCGAGGGCGTGGCCGCACTGGTCGAGTTCATGCGCGAATTCGCCCGCCGCAATGGCTGAGACGCCGACCCCATGAGCTACCGGATCCTGAAACTCAACAGCATCAGCGTGCGCGGGCTGGAGAAACTCCCCCGCGAACGCTATGAGGTGGCATCCGAGCTCAATAGCCCGCACGGCGTGCTGGTACGCTCGGCCGACATGCACAAGCTGCCGATTCCCGCATCGCTCCTCGCGGTCGCGCGCGCCGGCGCCGGCACCAACAACATCCCGGTCGCGGCGCTCAGCGCGCGCGGCATTCCCGTGTTCAACGCGCCCGGCGCCAATGCCAATGCGGTGAAGGAGCTGGTACTGGCCGGATTGCTGCTGGCGGCGCGCAACATCTGCCAGGCCTGGGATTTCGCGCGCGCGCTCGAGGGCGACGATGCGGCCATCGATGCCGCGGTGGAACGGGGCAAGAAGGCCTTCGTCGGCTTCGAACTGCCGGGGCGCACTCTCGCGGTGGTTGGCCTCGGCGCGATCGGCGTCGAGGTGGCCAACGCCGCGCAGCTGCTCGGCATGCGGGTTCTCGGCTACGATCCGCAGATCACGGTGCAGCGCGCCTGGCAGCTGTCGGCATCCGTGCAGCAGGCGCTCTCGCTCGATGACCTGTTCGCGCGCGCCGAATTCGTCACCGTGCACGTGCCGATCAATTCACACACGCGCGGCCTGGTCGACGCCGCGCGCCTGAAGCTCATGCGGCCGGGCGGCGTGCTGCTCAACTTCGCGCGCGCGCCGATCGTCGCGGAGGCCGACGTGCTCGCGGCCCTCGACAGCGGGCACCTGCATGCCTACGTGTGCGATTTCCCCACGCGCGCGCTGCGCCGCCATCCGCGCGCGATCACGCTGCCGCACCTCGGGGCATCCACTGGCGAGGCGGAGGAGAACTGCGCGGTGATGGCGGCCGAAACGCTGCGCGACTTCCTCGAGAACGGCAACATCCGCAATGCGGTCAATTTTCCCGAGGCGCTGTTGCCGCGCGTACCCGGCAAGACGCGCCTGGCGATTGCCAACAACAACGTCCCGAACATGGTCGGCCAGATCTCGACGCTGCTGGCCGGCGCGAACATCAACATCGCCGACCTGCTGAACAAATCGCGCGGCGAGCTGGCTTACACGCTGATCGACACCGACGGCGGCATCGACGAGGCCCTGGTCGAGCGGCTGCGCCGCATCGACGGCGTGCTGTCGGCGCGCGTCGTCCACGAGCAGGCCTAGGGACGGGCGGGGCATGGCGCGGCGAGGCAAGCCGGCAATCGCGGCGCTCCGCGCCGAGATCGACGCGCTCGACGAACAGCTGCAGGCGCTGATAAACCGGCGCGCGCAGCTGGCGCAACAGGTCGGCATCTCCAAGCACGCCGCCGGGCACACGGTCGATTTCTACCGGCCGGAGCGCGAGGCCGAGGTGCTGCGCGCCGCGCTCGCTCGCAACCAGGGGCCGCTGCGCAACGATGAGGTCGCGCGCCTGTTCCGCGAGATCATGTCGGCGTGCCTCGCGCAGCAGGAACCGCTCAAGGTTGCCTTCCTCGGGCCCGAGGGCACCTACACGCAGACCGCCGTGTACAAGCACTTCGGCCATTCGGTGCGCGCGCTGGCGCTCGGCACCAGCGACGAGGTGTTCCACGAAGTCGAAGCCGGCAACGCGGATTTCGGCGTGGTCGCGGTCGAGAATTCCAGCGAGGGCACCGTAACCCATACGCTCGATCGCATGGTGAGCAGTCCGCTGCACATCTGTGGCGAGGTCGAGCTGCGCGTGCGCCACTGCCTGATGGGCCGCATGGATTCGTTCGCGGACATTGCCCGCGTCTGCGCGCACTCCCAGGCACTGGCGCAATGCCGCGGCTGGCTCGATGAGAACCTGCCGGACGCCGAGCGCGTCGCGGTGAGCAGCAACGCCGAGGGCGCGCGCCGCGCGCGCGACGAGAACGGCACCGCGGCGATCGCCGGCGAGACCGCCGCCGAGGTCTACAACCTGCGGCTGCTGGTGAATGACATCGAGGATCGGCCGGACAACACCACGCGCTTCCTGGTGATCGGCCGGAAACTGCTGGGCCGGAGCGGCGCGGACAAAACCACGCTGCTCGTGTCCACCAGCAGCACGGCGGCGCCGGGTGCCCTGTATCGCCTGCTCGAGCCGCTCGCCCGCAACCGCATCAGCATGACGCGCATCGAATCGCGCCCTTCGCGCCGCGGCAAATGGCAGTACGTGTTCTTCATCGATATCGAGGGACACGTGAGCGACGCGCCGGTCGCGCGCGCACTGCGCAGCCTGAAGGCGCGCGCTTCGCTGTTCCGTATCATTGGTTCCTATCCGCGTTCGGTCCTGTGACGTGAGCGCGCAGGGCAGCGGCGCGACAGCGCATCCCGGGCAGCTGGCCACGGCGGCCGTGCGCGCACTCTCGCCCTACGTGCCCGGCAAGCCGATCAGCGAGCTCGAACGCGAGTACGGCGTCACCGATATCGTCAAGCTGGCCTCGAACGAGAACCCCTACGGCCCGAGCCCTGCCGCGATCGCCGCGATGCAGCAGGCCGTGGCCGATGCCTGGCTGTATCCCGACGGCAGCGCGCACGAGCTCAAGCGGGCGCTGGCCGCGCACCTCGGCGTTCCCGCCTCATGGTTGACGGTGGGCAACGGTTCGAACGAGCTGCTGCTGATGCTGGCGGAGACTTTCCTCAATGCGCAGTGCAGCGGCGTCTGCTCGCAGTACGGCTTCGCAATCTACCCGCTGGTGATCCGCGCTACCGGCGCCGCCTGCATCGAGGCGGCCGCGCACCTGCCGCACGCCGCGATGCCCTATGGGCACGATCTGGCCGCGATGGCGGCCGCGGTACGTGCCGATACCCGGCTGGTGTTCATCGCCAACCCGAACAACCCGACCGGCACCTGGGTGGGGGAGGCGCCGCTGCGCGCATTCATCGAAGCGCTGCCGGCACACGCGCTGGTCGTGCTCGATGAAGCCTATTTCGAGTTCGCAGCGCTGAGCGGCTGCCCAGGCGTGCTGCCCTGGGTGGCCGATCACCCGAACCTGGTCGTGCTGCGCACCTTCAGCAAGGGCTACGCGCTCGCGGGTCTGCGCGTGGGTTATGCGGTCTCGCACCCGGAAGTGGCCGACGCGCTGAACCGCTACCGGCCGGCGTTCAACGTGAGCAACATCGCGCAAGCGGCCGCGATCGCCGCGCTCGGTGACCCGCAGCACGTGCAGGCGGCCGCACGGCGCATCGTCGCCGAGCGCGAGCGCGTGGCGGCAGCCTTGGGCTCGCGCGGCGTGCGCTGCGCGCCCTCGGCCGGCAATTTCCTGATGGTCGAGGCCGGCCCCGATGCGCCGCGGATCTACGAGCAGCTGTTGCGCGGTGGCGTGATCGTGCGGCCGATCGGGGGCTATGGCCTGCCGCGGCACCTGCGCATCTCGATCGGCACGCCGGAGCAGAACGAGCGCCTGCTGCGCCTGCTCGGGCCGATGCTGAAGGCGGCGCCGGCCTGAGCGGGGCGACACAAGCCTGGTATCGCGCCTGGCCGGCCGCGCGCGTCGGTGGCGCAGTGCGCGTGCCCGGCGACAAGTCGATCTCGCACCGCGCCTTGCTGCTGGGCGGCATCGCCAGCGGCGAGACGCGCGTCAGCGGCTTCCTGGAAAGCGCTGATTGCCTGGCGACGATGGCGGCGCTGCGGGCGCTCGGCGTGCGCATCACGCAACCGGGCAGCAACGAAGTAATCGTTCGCGGCGCGGGCGCGGACGGTCTTCGTGCCAGTCCGGCGCCGCTCGACATGGGCAACGCCGGCACCGCGATGCGCCTGTCGATGGGGCTGCTGTGCGGCCAGCCATTTTCCAGCACGCTGGTCGGCGACGCCTCGCTGATGCAGCGGCCGATGGAACGCGTCGCGACGCCGCTGCGCCTGATGGGCGCGCGCATCGACACGCGCGACGGGCGGCCGCCGGTGGTCCTGCACGGTGGCGCGCGCCTGCACGGCATCGACTACCCGCTGCCGATGGCCAGCGCGCAGGTCAAATCCGCCTTGTTGCTGGCCGGGCTCGGCGCCGCGGGCACGACCCGCGTGACCGAGCCCGCGCCGACGCGCGATCACACCGAACGCATGTTCGGCGGCTTCGGCGTCGCCGTGCACCGCGACGGAGCCACGGTGGCGCTCACCGGCGGACAGATCTTGCGCGGCGCGGATATCCGCGTGCCCGGCGATTTTTCCTCGGCTGCTTTCTTCATCGTCGCGGGCTGCCTGGCTGCGCCCGATGGACTGACCGTGCAGGGCGTGGGGGTCAACCCGACGCGCACCGGCCTGCTCGACATGCTGCGGCTGATGGGAGGACGCATATCCGTCAGGGAACTGCCAGACGCGTTGGGCCCCGAACCACTGGCCGACATCACGATCCACGCCAGCCCGCTGCGCGGCGCGGTCATCCCGCCGGAGCTGGTGCCGCTGGCGATCGACGAGTTGCCGATCCTGTTCATCGCTGCGGCCTGCGCGGATGGCGAGACCGTGGTCACCGGCGCCGGCGAGCTGCGCGTGAAGGAGAGCGATCGGCTGGCCGCGATGGCCGAAGGCCTGCTCGCGCTGGGCGTGCGCTGCGAACTGCTGCCGGACGGGATCCGTATCCAGGGCGGTCGCCCCGGTGGCGGGCGCATCGACAGCCACGGCGATCACCGCATCGCGATGTCGTTTGCGATTGCGAGCCTGCGCGCCAGCGCCCCGATAGAGATCAGCGATGTGGCCAACGTCGGCACGTCGTTCCCGGGATTTCCCGCGCTGGCGCGTGCGATCGGCATGCGCGTGGAAGAGACCGGCCAACCGTGAACCCAGCCGTCGTCACCATCGACGGACCGAGCGGGGCAGGCAAAGGCACCATCAGCCGGGCGCTGGCCGGCCGGCTCGGCTGGCATCTGCTCGACAGCGGCGCGCTTTACCGTCTGGTGGCGTTTGCCGGGCTGCAGCAAGGGCTGGCCGCCGATGACCGTGCTGGCCACACGCGGCTGGCGCAGGCGCTGGACAGCCGTTTTGGGGCCCGGGCCGACGGGACCGAGCTGATCGAGCTCCAGGGCGTCGATGTCACGCAAGGGATTCGCAGCGAGGCGAGCGGCATGGGGGCGTCGCGCATCGCCGCCTGGCCGGAACTCCGGAGCGCGCTCCTGGCCCGCCAGCAGGCCTTCGCCCAGCCCCCTGGGCTGGTGGCGGATGGCCGCGACATGGGGACGGTTGTTTTCCCCACCGCCCCGCTCAAGATATTCCTGATGGCCACCCCTGAAGAAAGGGCGCTCAGGCGCTATAAGCAGTTGAAAGGAAAGGACTCTGGTGTTAGCCTTGCCGCCCTTTCGCGCGAGATCGCGGCGCGGGACCGGCGGGATGCGACCCGCCCGGTCGCGCCGTTGGTGCCAGCAGGGGATGCCGTCGTGATCGACTCAACCGGCCTGAGCGTGGCCGAGGTGGTCGAGCGCGTGTGGCGCCTCGGTGGCGAGCGCGGATTGTGGCAGAAGTAGAGATCGCAGGCGGGCAGGGCAGGGAGGCCTTAAGCCTAATCGTCAATGAACCCGCGGGCAACGGATCCTGAGCCTGCGGCCAACCGTGCGTGCCCCGCAAGATGGCACGCGAGAGAAAACATGAGCGAAAGTTTCAGCGAGATGTTCGAGCAGAGCCTGGCGAACAAGAATATTCGCCCGGGCATGATCCTGATGGGCCTGGTCGTCGACGTGACGCCCGATGTCGTGCTCATCAACGTAGGTTTGAAGTCCGAAGCGGTCGTGCCGCTCGAACAATTCAAGAACGAGCGTGGCGAAGTCGAGGTCAAGGCCGGCGACCAGATCGAAGTGGCGCTCGACGCCGTCGAAGATGGCACGGGCGAAACGCGGCTGTCGCGCGAGAAGGCCAAGCGCGCCCGCACCTGGACGCGCCTCGAGCAGGCCTTCAACGAAGGCGAGATCGTGACCGGCATCATTTCCGGCCGCGTCAAGGGCGGCTTCACCGTCGACATCGAGACCGTGCGCGCCTTCCTGCCCGGTTCGCTCGTCGATGTGCGGCCGGTGCGCGACACGGCCTACCTCGAGAACAAGCCGCTCGAGTTCAAGGTCATCAAGCTCGACCAGAAGCGCAACAACGTCGTGGTCTCGCGCCGCGCCGTCGTCGAGCAGGAGTTCTCCGCCGAGCGCAATGCGCTGATGGACAATCTGCAGGAAGGCGCAGTGGTCAAGGGCACGGTCAAGAACCTGACCGACTACGG